>JBKJKU010000357.1:0-4973 GCA_046597355.1 Aquabacterium sp. | reverse complement strand
GTCACTGCTGTGCTGGAGTCCGGGCAGCCGCTTTTCGGTGGCGGAGGTCCAGACCAACCTGGCCCTGGTCGAAGACACGCTTTGCCGACCCGAGCGCGCACGCGAAGAATTGCAGCGCACGTTGCAGGTCTGCCACGAGGTGGTCGCTCGTCAGACCGAGCCCATGGTGCGGGCCAACCTGGCGTTGCACCTGTGCGAACAGGGCGACCCCCACGGCGTCCGAGATCATGCGCTGCAGGGTCTTCACCTGGCCCAGCGCGCGGGTGATCGGCGGCGCACCCGGTGTGAATTGCGCAGCTGCCCTCACCTCGGCCCCCGCCACCTTGATCGCAGAACCCTCGACCACGGCGCCGATCAGTCCATCCGACATACCGACCGGAGAACCCGCCCGGCAGGCGCCGCTGGACGCCATCGCCGGCCTTCAATTGCGGCGGGCCAAGCCCGCTGGCGCGAGCTGCACCGCGCGTGCGACGCGGCGGCGCTCGGCCAGCCGGCGCTGGCGGCCCCACTGGAGCAGGTGCTCAACGGCTTCATCGAACCCGAATTGCGCGAGCGGGTGCGCAACACCGTGCCCTGGCACCGCAACGTGATCGAGGCGCTGGCGCTGGCTGGAGACGCTGCCGGCTGAGGGTGTCACGGCGCACCCCGTGGTGCGTCCAGCGATCATCCTTATCGCGACGGAAGGCGCGTCAAGGTGCGACCCAGCGCAGTCGTCGAGGCCAGCAGGCGCCTCTAAACTGCTGCGGATGACTTCCCCACCGGACCTCCGTCAAGGCCTCGAAGCCGCCATTGAAACGCTGCAAGAACGCCGAGCACTGCTGGGCGACGCGCTGGTCGATGCCGCGCTGGCGCCCCTGCTCGAACGTCTGGCCGCGCTGAGTGCACAGCCGGCGCCCGCTGCGCCGGCTGTGCCCGCCCGCCGACTGCGCCAGGTCAGCGTGCTGTTCCTCGACATCGTCGGCAGCACGCAGCTCATTCAACGGCTCGACCCTGAAGAAGTGCAGACGGTGGTCGACGGCGCGCTGGCCGCCTTCTCCGCCATCGTCCAGCAGCATGGCGGCGAGGTGCTGCGCTATGCCGGCGACAACCTCAAGGTGGCCTTTGGCGCGCACGACGCCGCCGGCACCCGAGAAGACGATGCCGAGCGCGCGGTGCACTGCGGCCTGGCCCTGCTGGCCGAGGCGGCGCGGCGCGGTGATGACATCAAACGCCGGTATGGCTTTGAAGGCTTCAACGCCCGCGTCGGCATCCACACCGGCGTCGTGGTGCGCGGCGGCGGTGTGGAAAACGACAAGAGCCTCAGCGGCCTGGCGGTGAACATCGCGGCCCGGCTGGAGCAGGCCGCTCCGGCCGGCGCGCTGTGCATCAGCGTTGACACCTACCGCCAGGTGCAGGGCCTGTTCAACGTGAAGGCGCAACCGGCGCTGCAGGTCAAGGGCTTGCAGGAGCCACTGCAGACCTACCTGGTGCTGGGTGAACGCGAACGGCGCCTGCGGGGCTTGCGGCACGGTGTGGAAGGCGTGGCCAGCGCACTGGTGGGCCGTGACGCCGAACTCGCAGCCCTGCGCAACCTGGCGGCCGGGGTCTTCTCGCACGGCGGACTCGGTGCCGCCACGGTGTTGGGCGAAGCGGGGCTGGGCAAGAGCCGGTTGTTGGCTGAGGCCCTGGCGGATCTTCAAGCCGCTTTGCGGGCCGATGGGTTGCTGCCGGCGCGCACCGCAGCCCTGTGGTCAGCCAGCAGCCACCCGCAGGGTCTGAACCAGCCATACGGCCTGCTGCGCGACCTGCTGTTCTGGCACCACGGCGTGCAGGACAGCGACACACAGGCGCAGGCGCAACTGAAATTTTCAGCGGCCTTGGCGCCGATCTTTGGCGCGGCGGCTGACGAGCAGACGGCCATGCTCGGGCAGCTCATTGGCCTGGACTTCAGCGCCAGCCCCGCCGTCGCCGGCATCCTGCGCGACGGCAAACAACTGCGCGCCCGTGGCTTGCATGCCTGGGCCCAGTACCTGCGCCTGCACGCTGCACAGCAGCCTGTGGTGCTGGTGCTGGACGACCTGCAGTGGGCCGACGATGAATCCCTGCACGCCATCAATCATCTGGTGGCTGTCGGCGCAGATCTGCCCCTGATCTTGCTGTGCGGTGCCCGGCCAGAGTTGCTGCTGCGCCGGCCCGACTGGGGCAACAGCTGGCCGGTGCACCAGCGCCTGGTGCTGGAGCCGCTGGCGGACCCCGCCCGCCAGGCACTGGCCGGCGCCTTGCTGCAGCGCCTGGCTCGGCCGGCGCCGCAACTGCAGGCCTTGCTGTCGGCGCAGGCCGCAGGCAACCCGTACTACATGGAGGCGCTGGTGCAGATGCTGGTGGACACTGGCGTCATCCAGACCCAGGCGGGCGGATCGGACGGGCCGACCCCGGCTGACCACTGGCAGGTGCAAGACAGCCAACTGCAGGCTTTGCAAGTGCCCACGTCGCTGGTGGCGGTGCTGCAGGCCACGCTGGACGCCCTGAAGCCTGGTGAACGCCAAAGCTTGCAGCAGGCCAGTGTGGTGGGCGCGCAATTCTGGAACGCGGCGCTGGCCGCGATCAACCCGGGCGCGGTGGCGCACCTGCCGGCCCTGAGCCAGCGCGAACTGGCCTTGCCGCAAGCGCGCAGCAGCTTTGAAGGCACGCAGGAATACGCGTTTCGCCACCACCTGCTGCACCAGGTGACCTACGGCACCGTGCTCAAACCCGACAAGCGGGAAGGCCACCGCCAGGCCGCGCTGTGGCTGCAGGCCCGCAGCAGCGGGCGCGAGGCCGAAACGGCCAGCCACATCGCCGAACACTTCGAGCGTGCGGGCAGCACCGGTCAGGCGGTGCATTACTGGCTGCTGGCGGCTGAAGATGCGTCGCGCCGACAGGCGGACACCGTCGCACTGGCCCATGCTGAGCGCGCGCAGGCACTGGATGACGGCACCGACCTGCAGCGTCAGGTCCGCATCTACCGTGTCCGCACGAATGTGACTGAGCGCCGTGGCGACGCCGCTGCGACCGCCCTCGAGATCGCCGAACTGATGCGCCTTGCCGAGCGGCTGGACGACGACCTGTTGCGCCTGGAGGTGGCCAAACATCAGATGTGGCGCCAGTTCCAAGACGGCCAATTCGAGGCCGTACTGGCGCTGGGCACCGAGCGAATCGCGCGGGTCGCAGGTCGCTCGCCCGTGACGGAAGCGGACCTACGCGGCAGGATGCTGGCTGCGCTGATCCGGTTAGGCCGCACCGACGAGGCGCTGGCCTATGGTCAAGAAGGGCTGGGGTTTGCGAAGGCCACTGGCAATTTGAGCGCCGCGGGTGCGCTCAGCAACCATCTGGGCGTCATGCAACTGGAATCCCACGGTGAAGGGCTTGGACAAGCCCACTTCCAACGTTCACTGGAAGCCTACACCGAGGCTGGCGACCGGCACGGTGCCATCACCGCACGGGTCAATATCGCCACGCGGGAAGGGCAACTTGGCAACCTCGCGGTCTCGCGCGACCTGCACTTGCGCAACTTGCAAGATTGCCAAGAGACTGGCAACCGCAGCAGGGAAGCCATGGTTTGCGCCAATCTCTCGCACGTGCTCTACCAGTTGGGCGATCTCAGCGGCGGCGAATCCTGGGCACTGCGGGGTTTGCGCGTTGCAAAAGTCACCGGCGACCGCTGGGCAGAGGCTTTTGCCGCCGGTGGTGCCCACCTGGCGGCTTATGCAGAGGGCCGGTTTCCAGAGGCCCTGGCGTACGCGCGGCGCGCGCACCAGGCATTTGCCGACTACAACGCGCAGGAGGAAGCCTGGACCTACCGCAGCGCGGTGGCCTGCACCCTGCACGCCATGGGCCAACAGGCCGCCGCACGGGACGAAGCCGAGGCCGTGATGGCCGACGTGGCCGCTCAGGGCGGGTGGGGCGAAGCCATCGATGGCCCGCTTTTCCTGCACCGTGTTCTGGCTGCACAGGGAGACCCGCGGGCCAGCACCTTGCTCATGACGGCCAGCCAGAACCTCGACGCCCTGGCCGAGCGCTACAGCGCGCTGGTGCCGCGCGAAAAATTCGTGCGTACCGCTGCGGCATGGCGCGAGATCGGCGATGCCCTGGCCGCCACGCGCAGGGCCTGACCCGGAGGGCCTGGTCCGCCCGCCGTCCACTATTGAACAGCGGTACGCCAACCGCGCCCACTGTTGCGAACATGCCTCCATCGGTCAGCCACCGCAGACCGTTTGAAGAGAGCCCCCATGTCGCAACGTACCGCCCGCACCGTGTCAATCGCCGCCTGGCTTGAGGCCCGCCCCGCATCGGCCGCAGCCGCGCCGCCGATCAACCTGCAACAGCGCTGAGGCGACGGCATGGACAACCTGCCATCGATCCTGGGGCCTCAGGCCATGGGCTGGATTGCCGCGCTGCTGACGCTGCTGACCTTTATCTGCGCCGACATGCGCCGGCTGCGACTGCTGGCGCTGGCCGCCAACGCGGCTTTCATCGCCTACGGCACAGCGGCCGAGTTGCTGCCGGTGATGGTGCTGCACCTGGCGCTGGTGCCGGTCAACCTGTGGCGGCTGAACCAGGCGTTCCAGGGCAAGCCGAGCGCCCAGCCTGCGAAGCCCATGACAGTGCAGCCTAGCGCTCGGCAGCCGCGCGGCTGGACGCCTGCGCCGCGCGGTGCCCGTGCCTACCGCCGCCAGGCTGGCAACGCACTGCCCGCGCTGCCCGCAGGGTCAGTCCTGGACACCGCCGCACAGGCGTGATGCCGCTCAGCCTGCACTCGCGCGCCACGCCATCGACGCGTCTCGCAGCCGCTCGGCAAGGTGAACCGCCATGTTCAGCGCCAGGCGCTGACCCAGATTCGGGTCGGCGGCGGACAAGGTCTCGAAGGCCGATTTGTCCAGCCTGTGCACCACGGACGTGCGGTCGGCGATGGCCACTGCAGTGCGGCCACTGCCGTCGAGCATGGCCGTCTCGCC
>JBKJKU010000158.1:0-4799 GCA_046597355.1 Aquabacterium sp. | reverse complement strand
GCTTTTGCCGCGGCAGCCTGTGGTCGCGCGATGGCCGGTTGGTGGCCAGCGTGGCACAGGAGGGGCTTATCCGGGTGCGCTGACGGCGCCGGGGCGGGCGCGCCGGTCAAGTCAGCGTTGCAGCGCCAGGCCCGGCCAGGCGGCTTGCCCTGTCAGATTCGCACCCGCGCACCGAGCTCGACCACCGCGTTGTCCGGCAGGCCAAAAAATTGTGTGGCGCTGCCGGCACCCCGGCTCAGGCCGACAAACAGCCGGCCGCGCCAGGCCCAGGGGCTGCGAGCCGGCGGCACCAGGTCGGCGTCGGCCACCGGGTAGACGGCGGTGCGGTCGGCGCGCTGCCAGGATGGCCGGTTCGCGCAGGATCTGCAGCACTCCGGTCACCGCCAGCGTTGCAAACCACAGCAGGATCACCGGCCCGAACCAGCGGCCCACCGCGGCGGTGCCCAGGCGCTGCACCGCAAACAGGCCGATCAGCACGGCCACCGATAACGGCAGCACCCAGGGCGTCAGCGTCGGGGTCAGCACCGACAAGCCCTCCATCGCGCCCAGCACCGAGATCGCCGGCGTGATGATGCTGTCGCCATAAAACAGCGTGGCACCGGCCACGCCCAGCAACAGCAACACCGCACGCAGCCGGGGCTGGCGCACGACGGCCTGCGCGGCCAGCGCCGTCAGCGCCAGCACACCGCCCTCGCCGCGGTTGTCGGCACGCAGCACCAGCAGCACGTATTTCAGGGTCACCACGAGCATCAGCGCCCAAAAAATGGCCGACACCGCGCCCACCAGGTTGGCGCGGGTGAGCGCCACGCCGGTAGCGGGCTGGAACACCTCTTTCATCGCGTACAGCGGGCTGGTGCCGATGTCACCGAAAACCACACCGATCGCTGCCAGCGTGACGGCGGCCAGGCCGGGGCTGGCTGTTGTTGGCAGGGCGGTGGGCTCGGCCGGTAGGGCCGGTATTGCGGTGGACATGCGTTGGGCCCGTGGCGGGCGGTTGTGACAGTGGCCACAGCTTGCCCGCAACGGCATCTGGCGCGCAAAAGCGTGGGCGACGGGCTGGCCAGGCGGTCGGTCGGGTCGCCGATACTGTTGCACCTGGCCTGCTGGCGCGGGAAGGGGGTCTGCGCCGGCTGGCCCGAGCGGCGGCCCGGGCGAACCGCCCCCACCCGGACCCCACCGCCGCCCGCACCCCTGCACCCGCCACACTGGCGTGGACTGGCTTCACGATCAACCCCAACAAGGGCGTATTCCCATGGCCATTCAATGGTTTCCTGGCCACATGCATGTCACCCGCAAGGCCATTGCCGAGCGGGTGAAGACCGGTATCGACGTGGTGATCGAGTTGCTCGATGCCCGGCTGCCGGGCTCCAGCGCCAACCCGTTGCTGGCCGAGCTGACGGCGGGCAAGCCCGCGCTCAAGCTGCTGAACAAGCAGGACCTGGCCGATACCGACCGCACGGCGCTGTGGCTGGCGCACTACAACAGTTTGCCGGCCACCCGCGCGATTGCGCTGGACGCCAGCGAGCCTGCGCCCGCCGCCCGGCTGATCGCCGCCTGCCGTGACCTGGCGCCGCTGCGCGGCGGCATGGTCAAGCCACTGCGGGTGCTGATCTGCGGCATCCCCAATGTGGGCAAGTCGACCCTGATCAACACCTTGATGGGCAAGCGCGCCACCAAGACCGGCGACGAGGCCGGCATCACCCGGATCGAGCAGTGCCTGGTGCTGGCCAATGATGTCTACCTGTTCGACACGCCGGGCATGTTGTGGCCCAAGGTGCTGGTGCCTGAAAGCGGCTATTTGCTGGCCGCCAGCGGTGCGATCGGGCGCAACGCCTACGACGAGCAGGAGGTGGCTTTTGAGTTGCTGGCGGTGCTGCAGCCGGTGTATGCCGAACGCCTGGAGCTGCGCTACCGCTTGAGTGGTGTGGCCGTGATGCCTACCGAGGATGTGCTGGACGCCATCGGCCGCCAGCGTGGGCTGGTGCGGACGGGCGCTCGCATCGACCTGCAGAAGGTGGCGGAGGTGGTGCTCAACGACTTTCGCTCGACGGCGCTGGGGCGGATCACGCTGGAGACACCGGCGCAGTTTGCGGGCTGGCTGGCGGCGGCGGAGCTTGAAGAGGCAGCGCGGCTGGCGCGCAAGGCGGAGCGGGGCGCGCGTTGATGCAGCGTCAGTCGTCGGCGTCCACCAGCCGGTACCCCACACCCGGCTCGGTCAGCAGGTGGTGCGGATCGGCCGAGTCCACGCACAGCTTGGCCCGCAACTGGCCCATGTAGAGCCGCAGGTACTGGGTGTGCTCGGTGAACTCGGCGCCCCACACATCGCGCAGCAGTTGCCGGTGCGTCACCACCTGGCCAGCGCTGCGCACCAGCCGGGCCAGCAGCTTGAACTCGGTGGGCGTCAGGTGCACCACCGCGCCATTCAGGCTGACCCGCCGTGCTGCCAGATCGACCACCAGCGGCCCATGGCTGTAGTGGGTGACGGCCGGCTGCAGCCGCGTGCCGCGGTGGCGCAGCGCCACCCGCATCCGGGCCAGCAACTCGCCCACGCTGAAAGGCTTGACCAGGTAGTCGTCGGCACCGGCATCGAGCAGCGCAATTTTTTGTGATTCACCATGCCGGGCCGAGATCAGGATCACCGGTGTGGTGGCACGCCGGCGCAGCGTGGCGAGCAGGGTCTGGCCATCGCCGTCGGGCAGGCCCAGGTCCAACAGCACCAGATCCGGCGCGGCGTGGTGGGCCTGGGCCTGGCCGTCGGCCAGGCTGGCCGCCGTCAACACGGTGTAGCCCTCGACCACCAGCGCATCGCGCAGGGTCTGGCGCAGGGCGTGATCGTCTTCGACCAGCAGTACCCGCAGGCTCATGTTGCAGCGCCGGTGGCGGGCTGGGGCGGGCGGATGGCGGTGCCCGGGTTGTCGGCGGGCGGGGTGGGCTGCATGTCCTCGTCGGGCCTGTCGGCCAGCCCGTCCGGCAGTGCGTCCATGGGTGACTCCACCACCGGCAAACGGCACTCGAAGCTGCAGCCGCCACTGTTGCGCGTGCGCAGCCTCAACTCGCCGCTGTGGGCCTGGGCGATGGCGCGGCACACCGCCAAGCCGACGCCGGCCCCACGCCGTGACCCGCCCGACGCGGCCGAAGCGCTGCCACCGGCCGGCTCGATACTGTCGTCACCGCGCTGGAACACCTCGAAGATGCGTTCGCGCCAGGCTGGTGCCACGCCCGGTCCGCGGTCGCGCACCGCCAGCACCACCGCGGCGCCATCGCGCCGCACCAGGATCTCGGTCGGGGAATCTGGTGGCGTGTGGCTGAAGGCGTTTTCCACCAGGTTGTCCAGCAGCTGGGTCAGCAGCATCGCGTCGCAGCGCAGCAGCGGCAGGCCGGGCTCCAGCCGGGCCCGCAACCTGCGCTCGGGTGCACGCTGGCGGGCGCGCCGCAATACGGTGCCGACGAGCTCTTCGGCCGATTCCCAGTCCAGCCGCAGCGTCACGCCAGGCGCGTCGAGCCGGGCCAGTTGCAGGGTGTTGTCAGTGAGCCTGCGCAGGTGCTCGGTCTCTTGCACGATGCGCGCGGCCAGGCGGTGGCGTTGCGCTGCGTCCAGCCGCTCGGACTGGTCCTGCAGCGACGAGGCGGCGCCCAGGATCGTGGCCAGCGGGGTGCGGTAGTCGTGTGAGATGGCGGCCAGCAAGGCGTTGCGCACAGCCTGCAACTGGGCCTGCTCATCGGCGTGCTGGGCGGCGCGGGCGACGGCCACACGCTGCAGGGCCAAGCCCATCTGGTCACACAGCGCCTGGGCGTGGGTGCGCAGCGACTCATCAGGCCGGCCCGCGGTGGGCAGGCGCAGCACCGCAGCGCCCAGCGTTTCATGCCGGCCGCGCAGCGGCAGGTACCACTGCGCCAGGGTGTCGTGGAGGCGGCTGCCCGGGCCCATGGCCTGGCCTTGGCGCAGGCAGTGCCAGAGCCCGGCGGCTTCGTTGGCATCGGTGTCGCCCAGCCGCACGAAGGTATCGGAGCGGTCGAGCGCCGCGCTGTCGGGGCTGTCGCGGCACAGCAGCAAAGCCACCGGTGCGCCCACCAGCGCGGCCAGCGCGGTCTGCAAGGCGCCTGCGTGGGCCAGCGGCTCGGTGGCGTCGCGCAGCACATCGCCCTGGCTGCGCAACTGCTCGGACTGTTGCTGGTGATGCTGGGCCAGCCGGGCCTGTGTCCGCAGCAGCGCCATCAAGCCGGTGATGACGGCGTTGACCAGCGCCATCGCTACCAGCAGCAACAGGCTGTAGCCGCTATCGACTGCGAACGCGCCGCGCGGCGGCACAAACTGCCAGTTGAAGGCCAGCGCTGCGACCAGGCCGCACAGCACCGCCGGCAACGCCGGCAGCCAGAGCGAGGCCAACGTGCCACTGAGTACCAGCAGCAGGGTCTGGTTGACCAGGTCGATGTGACCGTCCAGCACCAGCAGCAAAAACCAGCCCAGTGCCCAGGCGGCCAGACCGCCGGACCAGGCGAGGCTGCTTCGCCCGAGGAAGGCGTCGGGGCGGGTGGCGCTGATCAGGCTGATGGGCTTGGCGGGGCTGATGGGCCTGGCGGGGCTGGCGAGGCTGGCGGGGCTGATGGGGATGATGGGGCTGGCGGGGCCCTGGCGCCGCTGGGCGGCTGGCAGGGCGTCGGTCGGCTTGGTTGAAGGCATGTTCGGACGGTAGCAGGCCCGACATCAGGATGGCGTCAGGACTGGCTGCGGCCAACTTCGTCGATTTGGACGATGGCGGGCGCTGCAGGCTGCAGATAGCGTGGTGTGCTTTCCATCC
>JBKJKU010000119.1:0-2888 GCA_046597355.1 Aquabacterium sp. | reverse complement strand
TGCCTGACCACCAACCTGACCTCGTTCTTTCGCGAGGACCATCACTTCCATGCGCTGGTCGACGACCTTCGGGCGCGCCAGGGACGCGCGCTGCGCATCTGGTGCAGCGCGGCGTCCACCGGCGAGGAGCCTTACTCGATAGCGATGACAGTGACTGAAACCCTGGGCGCGCACGCCCAGGTGCGCATCGTGGCCAGCGACATCGACACCAAGGTGCTCGCCACTGCGCAGCGCGGGGTGTACGACGCCGATGCGCGCGGCCTGTCGGCCGAGCGCATGACGCGGCACTTCATGCGCGGCAAGGGCGGCAACGCCGGCTTTATCCGCATCAAGCCCGAGTTGGCCAAGGGGATCGAGTTTCGGCCGTTCAACCTGATGGGCCGCAACTGGTCGCTGGGCGAGCCGTTCGACATCATCTTCTGCCGCAACGTGATGATCTACTTCGACGCACCGACCCAGCGCCAGGTGCTGCAGCAGATGCACGGCGTACTCAAGCCGGGCGGACTGCTGTACGTCGGTCATTCGGAAAACTTCACCGAATCACGTGATCTTTTTCACCTGCGCGGCAAGACCATCTACCAGCGTGCCTGAGCACCGGGGCGCCTGCTGCCCAGGGCCGCCAGGCCTCCGTTCGGCGCACTGAAGTTTGGCGCCGGGCTGCCGATAATCTGCCGAGCAAGACCAACCAGCCCATGATGCCCTCCCTGACCTTGGCACGCCCTCCGGTGCTCAACGCCACATCCCGGCTCGACCGGCTCAAGGCCACACCCAGAAAGCCGGGCGAGGCCTCGTTCTTTTATTGGGACGCCCATTTCCGCAACGAGGCGGTCAAGGTGCTGCCCGGCGAGTACTTCGTCTTCGACGAAGACATCCTGATCACCACCACGCTAGGCTCGTGCATCGCCGCCTGCCTGTGGGACCGGGAGCGCCGCATCGGTGGCATGAACCACTTCATGCTGCCCGAGGGCTCGAGCGATTCAGGCCGCTACGGCAGCTATGCGATGGAGTTGCTGATCAACGAGCTGATGAAACGCGGGGCCTCGCGCATGACGCTGGAGGCCAAGGTGTTCGGTGGCGGCGCGGTGATCGGCGGCATGAGCACCATCAACGTCGGCGAGCGCAACACCCGATTTGTCATCGACTACCTGCAGACCGAGCGCATCCCGATCGTCAGCCGCGACGTGCTGGAGATCTATCCGCGCAAGGTGTGCTTTCTGCCCGCCAGCGGCAAGGCCATGGTCAAACGCTTGGCGCCGACCCATGCCGACGCCTTTGTTGCGCAGGACCGCGCAGCCGCGCAAAGGGCCCTGCCCACCGCTACCGGCGGCGGTTCGGTCGACCTGTTCTGACACCCACATCAAGAGAAGCACAACATGGCCAAGACACGGGTGGTGGTGGTGGACGATTCGGCCCTGGTGCGCGGCCTGCTGGCCGAGATCATCAATCGCCAGCCCGACATGGAGTGCGTGGGCGCGGCCAGCGACCCGCTGGTGGCACGCGAGATGATCCGCAACCTCAACCCCGACGTGATCACGCTGGATGTTGAGATGCCGCGCATGGACGGCATCGACTTCCTGAGCAAGCTGATGCGCCTGCGGCCGATGCCGGTCGTGATGGTCAGCACGCTGACCGAGCGCGGTGCCGAGGTCACGCTGCGCGCACTGGAATTGGGCGCAATCGACTTTGTGGCCAAACCCAAAATCGGCGTGGCCGATGGCCTGCGGCACCTGGCCGAGGACATCACCGACAAGGTGCGCACCGCAGCACTTGCACACGTGCGGCGATTGCCGCCCGCTGCAGTCGCGCACACTGGCGGCAGCCCGGGCGCAAGCATCGGCGGTACCGCAACACCGGGTGCCCAAGCTGCGGGCGCCCATCCGCCGCGCCAGGCGGCGCCAGTGGCCGCCCTGGGCCGCCTTTCGACCGAAAAAATCATCTTCATCGGGGCGTCGACCGGCGGCACGGAGGCGACCAAGGAGGTGTTGATGAACCTGCCCGCCGACTGTCCCGCCGTGGTCATCACCCAGCACATGCCGCCGGGCTTCACCAAAAGCTATGCCGCGCGGCTGGACAGCCTGTGCCGCATCCGGGTCAAGGAGGCGGTGGACGGGGACCGCATCCTGCCCGGTCATGCCTATATCGCGCCGGGTGGATTGCACCTGTCGGTCGAGCGCTCGGGCGCCAACTACATCGCCCGGGTGCGCGACGGCGAGCCGGTCAACCGCCACAAGCCGAGCGTGGAGGTCTTGTTCGACTCCGCTGCCCGGGTGGTGGGCCAAAACGCACTGGGCGTGATGCTGACCGGCATGGGGGCCGACGGCGCCCGTGCAATGAAGACGATGCGAGACGCCGGCAGCTGGAACCTCTGCCAGGACGAAGCCAGCTGCGTCGTCTTTGGCATGCCCCGCGAGGCGATCGCCCACGGCGCCGCGCATGAGGTGCTGCCTCTTCAACGCATCGCGCCGGCGCTGGTCGAGCGCCTGCGCAGCACAGTGGGCCACGCGCTGCATCGAGTTTGAAGCTTGGCGGGGAGTTCGGCGTTCGGCTCTTTGCTGTCTTTCGCCTGGTGGGGATGCAGTCGTTCGACGTCCTGCGTCCTGCGTTCGACGTTCGGCGTTCGGCGTGCGGCGCCAAGGCAGCCAAGGCCGTCGGGCAACCGGCTCCCTCCATGTCCTCCGATGCCGGCCAGCTGGCCGACATCTCCTCCTTTACTTACGGGATCCGGTCACCCAACGCCCATGGCCGCCCGAAGCGTTGCCGCGGGCGTTGGCTTGAAAGGCCGGCATGCCGTGCGGGTGGGGTAGCGCCGTGTCGGGCTGGCGTGTCCCGCGCAGGTAAAGAAGGGAGGGCCGGTGGTTGTCCGGCCCGGAATGACACGGAGCGGGGCA
>JBKJKU010000068.1:0-41555 GCA_046597355.1 Aquabacterium sp. | reverse complement strand
GTAGAGCAGCGTGTTCTCCGGGTTGGTCCACAGCCCGTGGGCTTCGCGGCCGCGGCTGAAGAAGGTGCCCACCA
The DNA here is from genome assembly GCA_046597355.1 of Aquabacterium sp. Taxonomy (GTDB): domain Bacteria; phylum Pseudomonadota; class Gammaproteobacteria; order Burkholderiales; family Burkholderiaceae_C; genus Pseudaquabacterium. The sequence goes on along the minus strand of JBKJKU010000068.1, from coordinate 41,481 downwards.
CCTTGCGCTGCCCGCCCGCGGCGCTGCGGTCGATGATGGCGATCGGGCTCGCAGCCACACCGCCCGGCCCGTTGTCGTCGATGCGCGCCAAGCTCGCGTAGACCACGCTGCCGCGCGCATTGCTGACGAACTCGACGTGGTTGGGCCGCGCACCCATGCCCAGCGGCACCGAGTCGATCAGGTCGAAGCCGCCCTGCGTGGCGCGGCAAGACAGCGCATCGGCCAGCTTGTGCGAGAACCACACCTCAGCACCGTCGGGCGTGGTTTTCATGAACGGCGTGAAGCCCGGCTTGTCCTGCGCGCTGATGTCGAGCGTCGTCAGCCGCTGCGGCTGGCTGTGGCCGTCGGCGCCGGGGTTGACGCGGAACACGTCAACTTGCGACACCTTCTGGCTGACCACGAAGGCCAGCGTGCCTTCGCGGTTGAACCACACCTGGGCCGGGCCGTTGACCGTGGGCAGGAACTGGCGCACGGCGCTGGTGCCCGGGCTGTCGGCGCCCCTCAACTGGCGCAGGGCGCGCTCGACGTCGACGATGGCGATGCGGTCTTCACCGCGCAAGGTGACCCACAGCTCGCGACCGTTGCGGGTGAAGGTGGGTTCGTGCGGTTCGCGGCCCAGCAGCAGACCGCTGCTCAGGCGCTCGGGGTTGGTGGTGGGGCCGGCCGCCGGGTTGGGCGTGTTGCCGATGACGCGGCGCTGCTCGGCATCGATCAGGTAGATGTTGCTGGAACCGCGGCCACTGGTGGCCAGCAACCGGCCGTCCGGTGACGGTACGGCGCCGTGGGCATCGATGCAGCCGTGGTACAGCGGCTTGTGGATCATTGCGGCGTGCGTCGGCGCGATGCCGGCGGTGACATAGCGAAACGGTGGCCGCGGGTCTTCATCGAAGCTGGTCAGGTTGACCGTGGATTCGACGGTGTTGGTCTTGGGGTCGATGACCACCAAGGTGTTGGAGTCTTCATTGGTGATGAAGACACGGTCCCGCGGGTCGATGCCCCCACCGGCTGAGGCCGGTGGGGGTGTGTGTGCTGTTGTGGGTGTCTGGGCCTGGCCTGGCGCGGCCGGCAGGGCCGAGGCAGCGGCCGCAGCCAAGGAGAATTTGAGGATGTCGCGTCGTTGGGTGCTCATGGGTGCCTTGGAGGTGCGGGTGGGTGAGAAGCCGGTGTTGCCGCGACGATGCACCGCTGGCTGGGCTTCGTCTGTGCGGCAGGTTGCGCTGCGGGTGAAGCCGACAGGTACCAAGAGCGAACAGCGGGCAGTTTCATTCCCAGGTGCGCTGAAAATTACTTCAGCGCTCAGTGGTGGGTTGACCTGCCAGGTTTCGCTGACGATCCGGCCTTCTCGGCAGGTCCACCCGCAGCCCGGCATGATGGGTAGCTTGCCTGGGAAGACCCCGTGGGCCGAGACGGTGGCGGCCCTGCGGTTTGCTGCGGGGTCCACCGCGGTCAGCCGACCGCTCAGCGCCGGCAACTGCCCGTTGCCGCAATGCGCCCACCGGGCTGAAGCATCAGCGCGCAGGCCGCCGCACCAGCAATGCAACCAGCGTCAGCACACAGATCAACGCGCCGGCCCAGAAGGTCCATGCCGCGCCAAAGCGGTCCCACAACAATCCGGCCAGCACACTGGCCAGCAACAGGGCCACGCCGCTGACCAGGTTGAACATGCCGTAGGCGGTGCCGCGCAGCGCGGGCGGGGCGGTGTCGGCCACCATCGTGGCCAGCAGGCCCTGGGTCAGGCCCAGGTGCAGGCCCCAGATCGCTACACCGGCCAGCACCATGGCCCAGTGCGCACTGGCCGCCAGCACGCAGTCGGCGGCGATCAACAACAACAGGCCGAGCATCAGCAGGCGCCGGTGGCTGCGCTGCGCTGCGCGGGCATTGGCGGCGGCCTCGGCGGCCTCGGCGGGTTGGCCGGCACCCTGGCCCGAGCCGCCCGCTTGCACACGCAGCCAGTCCGACAAGCGACCGAATGGGTAGGCCGAGGCGGCATAGACCAGGTTCATCGCCACCATCACCAGGGGCACCAGTGCCAGCGACATGCCGGATTGTTGCGCCCGCAGCACCAGGAAGGCCTCCGAGAACCGGGCCAGCGTGAACAGCCCGCCCACGCCGACGACCCACCAGAACTCCGGCCCCAACTGGCGCAGCGCGGCGCGCGAGATGGGGTTGACACGCGGCGTGCCTGGTTTTGCGGCGGGCTCCTTGACGCCCCACCACAGCAGCAGCACCGATGCCGCCGCGGGCAGCACAGCCACCCAGAACACCGCGCGAAAGTCGTTGGCCCACAGCAGCATCAGGCCCACCGCCAGCAGCGGCCCGGCAAATGCCCCCACAGTGTCCAGCGACTGACGCAGACCAAAGGCGGCACCCCGCACCTCGGGCGGCGCAATGTCGGCCACCAGCGCGTCGCGCGGCGCGCCGCGGATGCCCTTGCCCACCCGATCGATCAGCCGCGCTGTCACGATCCACCCAACACCGCCGGCCAGCGCAAACAGCGGTTTGCTCAGCGCGCCCAGGCCATAGCCCAGCAGTGCCAGGCCTTTTCGCCGGCCCAGCCAGTCGCTCAGGGCGCCCGAGAACACCTTGACGATCAGCGCCGTGGCCTCGGCCGCGCCTTCTATCAGCCCCACCGTGAGAGCACTGGCGCCGAGCGCAGTGACCATGAACAGGGGCAGCAGGCTGTGGATCATCTCGGACGAGACATCCATCAGCAGGCTGACGAACCCCAGCATCCAGATGCCCGCAGGCAGGGGTGGGCGGGATGCCGGACGGGGTGTGTTCATTGGGGCAGGGTGGGTGGGACGGCGGCAGGGCGGTGAGTGGGTGATGCGGCGGGGTCAGTCCTGCGCCCGGTGGGCGGCCCACAGGCGGCGCTCGATCCGGTACAGGCAGTGGCGGCGCAGGGGGCTGGCTTCGGGCAGCGCAGGGTGGTCAAAGTCTTGCCCGGTATCGACCATGCCGATGCGCCGCATCACCGCCCGTGACGGCAGGTTGAGCAGGCTGGTGAACGAGACGATCTCATCCAGGCCGAGTTGCGTGAAGCCCACCTGCAGCGCGGCGCGGGCGGCCTCGCTGGCAAAGCCCTGGCCCCAGAAGGCAGGCGCCAGCCGCCAGCCGATTTCGACGCAGGGCGAAAAGCTGAAGGTGCGCCGAGGCACTGACAGGCCGGCAAAGCCGATGAACTCGCCGGTGTCACGCCGCTCAAGCGCCCAGTTGCTCCAGCCCCGCGTCTCGAAGCCTTGTTGCCAGCCGGCGATGCTGGCAAGGCTGGCGGCAGTGTCGAGCAGGCCCGCGAAGTAGCGCATCACGGCCGGGTCGGCGCCCATCGCGGCAAACGGGGGGCCATCAGCAACGCGCCACTGGCGCAGTATCAGGCGTGCGGTGACGGGCTCGACCGGCCCGGCCAGCACCGGCGCAATCCAGGTCATCCGTGTGGCCGTGCGCTCACGGCTTGTTGGCGATCTTCTGGTTGATCTCGACCAGCTTGTCGTTGTAGTCCTTGATGGCCTTCTGGCACTCGGCCACCACGCCGGCCAGGTACTGGTAGTCCTTGGCGCAAGCGCGCAGGGCGTTGCGGTCGTCGAGGGCCATGCCGATCAGGTCGGCGTAGCTGACTGCCGTGCCAACTGCTGGCAAGAGCCGCGGATCGTCACATCGGCGGGTCAGGGCCTCGGGGGGCACGGGGCAGTCCACCGGTTTGACGATCACCGGCAGGGTGGGTGCACATGCGCTCAGCATGGCCAGGACCAGCAGGCCGGCGGCGTGCTGCAGCATGTCAAGGCGGTTCATCGGGCGCTCCCGACCCGCAACGGGGCCAGCAGTTCTTCGGGCACCGGCACCTTGGAGCATTCCAGGCCGGCGATCAGTGTCTTTTGTGCGGCCACCTCTTTTTCGAGGCGGTCGATCTCGGCCTGCAGCCTGGCTTTTTCAGCGGGGGTGGTGCCGGTGTTGGCATTGGCATTGGCAGCCGCGGCGCGTGCGGTGGCCAACTGCGTGACGGTACCGCTGTTGGTTTTGCCCAGCGCGGCAATGCGCTCATCACGCTTGGCCAGCGTCGCCGTGAACTCGCTCTTGGCCTGCTGGTGATCGGCTGCCAGCTTTTGCTTGCCCTGCTCGTAGTCGCTGGTCATGCCAGCCACCTTGTCCTGCAGTGATTTCATGGCCTTGTCATGCTCGGCCTGCGCTTGCGCGCCCAGGTCCTTGGCCTTGGACAGCGCCTGCAAGGCGTCGCGCCCCGACCAGGACCCGATGTAGTACCCCGCAGCGCCTGCCAGCACCATGGCAATCAGCAAGACCAGTTTGCCCATCTGTCCACCCCGCTTGTAGTTCGGTGTCCATGCTGACACGGTTTGCCCGATTGTGGCCGCACGCGGCGGTGCGTCCCCCCTATGCCCACGGCGCTGAACCCGTCATGGCAACGACCGGTTTGACCTTGCCGCAGCCGTCAGCGCGACAGCGCCAGCTTCACCCCGAAACCCACCAGCAGGGTGCCGGCCACCCGGTTCAGCCAACGGGTGATGCGGGGGCTGGCGCGCAGGCGGTCGGCAAAGTGGTGGGTCAGTGTCACGGCCACCAGACAGTAGATCGCGGTCAGCCCGGCCACGGTGGCCGCCATGAATCCGAAGGTGGCCAGCCCCTGGTGGCGTGCCGGATCGACAAACAGCGGGAAAAACGCCATGTAGAACACGATCGCCTTGGGGTTGAGCAGCGTGATCGTGAAAGCCTGGCGAAAGTAGTGCCCGGCACGCATCTGCAGCACCGGCGCATCACCCGGTTTGACGGTGATCATGCGCCAGCCCAGCCAGGCCAGGTAAGCGGCACCCAGCCACTGCACGCCGGCAAACACCAGCGGTGACGCCGCCAGCAGCGCGGCCACACCGGCCACCGCCAGCCACATCAGCACCTGGTCGCCGGCAATCAAGCCCAGCGTGGCGGCCATCCCGCCCAGCACGCCGCCCTTGCCGGTGGACGTGATCAGCGCCAGGTTGCCCGGTCCGGGGATGGCCAGGAAGACAATCACTGCCACCACAAATGCGCCGTAGTCCGCCACACCGAACATGCCTGCTCCTCAACCCATGAAAGTCCGGCCATGATGCCAGCGTCGGCCGGGCTGTTGCAGCATCCGCGTGAGGACGAGATCGAGTTCAGCGCGATCCGGGCCCAGGGTGCCGGCGGCCAAAATGTCAACAAGGTCAGCAATGCGGTGCACCTGCGCTATGACATCGCCGGATCCAGCCTGCCAGACCCGGTAAAAGTGCGCTTGCTGGCCTGGCGTGACCAGCGCATCAGCGGCGACGGCGTGGTGGTGATCAAGGCGCAGGACCACCGCAGCCTGGAGCGCAACCGGGCCGATGCGGTCGAGCGTTTGCGCGCCCTGATCCTGGAGGCTGCCCATGTGCCACTGCTGCGGCGCGCCACCAAACCCACCCGCGGCTCGCAGCGCCGGCGGGTGGAGGGCAAGGTGCAGCGCGGGCAGGTCAAGGCGCTGCGCGGCAAGGTGGGCGGCGGGGATTGAGCGCAGCGCGGAGCGCGCGCCGCGCGGTCTGAGCGCAGCGCGGCGTGAGTGCAGCGCAGCTTGGCCGCGGCGTCAGCGTCGCCCGGCCGCGGCTTCAGCGCCGCCGCCCGCCGCCGCCCAGCAACGAACCCAGCACGCCGCGGATGATTTCTCGTCCCACCGCCGAGCCGATCGAGCGCATTGCCGAGCTGGCAGCCGTCTGCGCCAGACCCGGATGGCGGCCGCCGCGCGGCCCGGTGCTGCCAAACACCATGTCCTTCAGGCTGTCCATCAGCCCACCGCCGGCTTCGGCCGGTGCGCTCGCGTCTGCGCCGCTGGGGGTGTTGCCGCTGCGCGCCGCGGCCTGGGCCTCATCGGCCATGCTGCGCCCGGTGCCGGCGTCGCTGCCGGGCGTGCGGCCGCCCGCCGGTGCGGCACGCCCCTTGATGCGCTCGTAGGCCGATTCCCGGTCCGCCGTCTGGTCGTACACCCCGGCCACCAGCGATCCGGCGATCAAGGCCTGGCGTTGTTCCGGCGTGATCGGCCCGATCTGGCTGCCCGGTGGCAGCACAAACACCCGCTCGGTCGGGCAGGGCCGGCCCTGCGCGTCCAGCAGGCTGACCAGCGCCTCGCCCACGGCCAGCTCGGTGATGGCGGCTTCAACATCCAGCCCGGGGTTGGCGCGCATCGTGCTGGCCGCCGCCTTGACCGCTTTCTGGTCGCGTGGCGTGAAAGCGCGCAGTGCATGCTGCACCCGGTTGCCCAGCTGGCCCAGCACGGTATCGGGCAGGTCCAGCGGGTTTTGCGTCACGAAGTACACACCCACGCCCTTGCTGCGCACCAGCCGCACCACCAGCTCGATGCGCTCGACCAGCGCCTGCGGCGCGTCCTTGAACAGCAAATGCGCCTCGTCGAAGAAAAACACCAGCTTCGGCTTGTCCAGGTCGCCCACCTCAGGCAGCAGCTCGAACAGCTCGGACAGCATCCACAGCAAAAAGGTGGCGTACAGCCGCGGCGCGTTCATCAGCTGGTCGGCTGCCAGGATGTTGACCACGCCCAGGCCGTCCGAGGTCTGGATGAAGTCGGCGATGTCGAGCATGGGCTCGCCAAAAAACCGATCGCCGCCTTGCTGCTCGATCTGCAACAGCCCGCGCTGGATCGCGCCGATCGACGCGGCGCTGACATTGCCGTATTCGGTGGTGAAGTCACTGGCGTTGTCGCCCACGTGCTGCAGCATCGCGCGCAGGTCTTTCAGGTCCAGCAGCAACAGGCCCTGGTCGTCGGCAATCTTGAACACCAGGTTCAGCACGCCAGCCTGCGTGTCGTTGAGCGCCAGCATGCGCGACAGCAGCAGCGGGCCCATGTCGCTGGCAGTGGCGCGCAGCGGGTGGCCGGCGGTACCGAACACGTCCCACAAGGTGGTCGGGCAGGCCAGTGGCGCGCTGGGTGTGATGCCGCGCTCGGCCAGCGTGGCGGCCAGCTTGGCACTGATCCGGCCGGCCTGGCTGATGCCGGTCAGGTCGCCCTTGACGTCGGCCATGAACACCGGCACCCCCAGCCGCGAAAAGTTCTCGGCCAGGGTTTGCAGCGTGATGGTCTTGCCGGTGCCGGTGGCGCCGGTGACCAGGCCGTGGCGGTTGGCCAGGGCGGGCAGCAGCAGGCATTCGGTGGCGCCGCGCTGGGCAAGCAGGATCGGATCGGGCATGGGTGGGGGCTCCACCGGCTGACGGGGCCGGCGCCGGGTCAGTCTAGCGGCTGGCGGCTGGGCCGTCGGGCGCTGCGCAGGCTGGTGCGGCCGACGCGACGGGCCGATGGCGTGTGCTGTCAGCCCGCCCACTTAAACTAGAAGGCTTCGAACAAGGAGCTTTCCCAGCATGGCGGGTCATTCCAAATGGGCCAACATCCAGCACCGCAAGGGCCGGCAGGATGAAAAACGCGGCAAGATCTGGACCCGCATCATCCGCGAGATCACTGTGGCGGCGCGCCAGGGTGGCGGCGACGTCGGTGTCAATCCGCGGCTCAGACTGGCGATTGCCGGGGCCAAGGCGGCCAACATGCCGGCCGACCGCATCAAGTACAACATTGACAAGGCCTCGGGCACGCTGGAAGGCATCAGCTACGAGGAGATCCGTTACGAGGGCTACGGCATCGGCGGGGCGGCCATCATCGTCGACACCATGACCGACAACCGGGTGCGCACCGTGGCCGAGGTGCGACACGCCTTCAGCAAGTACGGCGGCAACCTGGGCACCGAGGGGTCGGTGGCGTTCCAGTTCAAGCACTGCGGGCAGTTTGTGTTTGCGCCCGGCGCACCCGAGGACAGGCTGATGGAAGTGGCGCTGGACGCCGGCGCCGAGGACGTGATCACCCACGACGACGGGTCGACAGAGGTGCTGTGCGCCGCACCCGATTTCGAGGCCGTCAAGGCCGCGCTGGACGCCGCCGGTCTGGTGCCCGAGATCGCCGAGGTGACGATGCGCGCCGAGAACAACATCGCGCTGGCCGGCGAGGACACCGAGCGCATGCAAAAACTGCTCGACGTGATCGAGGACCTGGACGACGTGCAAGCGGTGTTCCACAACGCCGAAATGGACACATGAACATACTTGTCATTGGCGGCGGTGGCCGCGAGCACGCGCTGGCCTGGAAGCTGGCACAGAGCGAGCGTGCCCAGGCGGTCTACGTGGCACCGGGCAACGGCGGCACCGCCCGCGACAGCCGCCTGACCAACCTGGCCATCACCGACCCGGTGGCGCTGGCCGACTTTGCCGAGGCCCACAAGGTCGGCCTGACCGTGGTCGGCCCCGAGGCACCGCTGGCCGCTGGCGTGGTCGACATCTTCCGCAACCGCGGGCTGCGCATTTTCGGCCCGACCCAGGCTGCAGCGCAGCTGGAGAGCTCCAAGGCCTTTGCCAAGGACTTCATGCAGCGGCATGCCATCCCCACGGCCAGCTACGCCACGTTCACCGACGCGGTGCTGGCCCATGCCCACATCGACGCGGTGGGTGCGCCGATCGTGATCAAGGCCGACGGCCTGGCTGCCGGCAAGGGCGTGGTGGTGGCGATGGACCTGGCCGAGGCCCACGCCGCGATCGACTTCATGCTGCATGACGGTGGTCTTGAGGTGGTGCACAACGCCGGCGCCGATGGCCAGGCGGTGCCGCGGGTGGTGATCGAGGAGTTCTTGCAGGGCGAAGAAGCCAGTTTCATCGTGATGGTGGACGGCAAGAACGTGCTGGCGCTGGCCAGCAGCCAGGACCACAAGCGCCTGGGTGATGCCGACACCGGCCCCAACACCGGCGGCATGGGCGCGTATTCCCCCGCGCCAGTGGTCACGCCCAATGTGCATGCCAAGGCGATGCAGGACATCATCCTGCCCACGGTCGCGGGCATGGCGCGTGACGGCATCCCGTTCACCGGCTTCCTGTATGCCGGGCTGATGATCGACGCCCAAGGCCGGCCCAAGACGCTGGAGTTCAACACCCGCATGGGCGACCCCGAGACCCAGCCGATCCTGATGCGGCTCAAGAGCGACCTGGTCGATGTGCTGATGCACGCCACCGACGGCACGCTCGACCAGGTTGAACTGCAGTGGGACCGTCGCTTTGCGCTGGGCGTGGTGCTGGCGGCGGCGGGTTACCCGGCCGCACCGCGCAAGGGGGACGCCATCAACGGCCTGCCGGTCGATACCGAGGATGCGGTCGTCTTTCATGCCGGCACGGCCAGCGACGGCAGCAGCCTGCGCGTGACCGGTGGCCGGGTGCTGTGTGTCACCGCGCTGGGCGACTCGGCCAAGCTGGCCCAGCAACGCGCCTACGACGCCTTGCGCGGCATCCACATCGACGGCGTGCTGTACCGCCGCGACATCGGCCACCGCGCCATCAAGCGTTGAGCAGCGCCGAGCCTGCCGGCCAGCCCGGCGACGTTGTGAACACCCAGGCCGTGCGCGACTACCTGCTGGGTTTGCAGCAGCGCATCATCGGTGCGCTGCAGGCGGCCGACGGCAAGCCGTTCGTGACTGACGCCTGGGTGCGTGCGCCCGGCGAACGGCTGCAAGGCGACGGCCGCACCCAGCTGGTGGAAGACGGCGGCCTGCTGGAGCGTGGCGGTTGCAACTTCAGCCATGTCCGCGGGCAGCAGCTGCCGCCCTCGGCCACCCAGCACCGGCCCGAGCTGGCGGGCGCACCGTTTGAGGCGATGGGTGTGTCGCTGGTGTTGCATCCGCGCAACCCCTGGGTGCCAACCGTGCACATGAACGTGCGCATGTTTGCCGCCTTGCCAGACGGCAAGGCGCCGGTGGTCTGGTTTGGCGGCGGCATGGACCTGACGCCGTATTACGGCTTCGAGGACGACGCCCGGCACTTTCACCAGACCTGCTGCGACGCGCTGGCGCCGTTTGGCCCGGCGCTCTACCCGCGCTTCAAGACCTGGTGCGATGAATACTTCTTCTTGAAGCACCGCAACGAGCCGCGGGGCATCGGCGGCATCTTTTTCGACGACTTTGCCGACCTGGGTTTTGAGCAGAGTTTTGCCCTGCTGCGCGCCGTGGGCGATGCCTTTTTGCCGGCCTACCTGCCGATCGCCGAACGCCGCTGCGCGCTGGCCTACGGCGAGCCCGAGCGTGACTTCCAGGCCTATCGGCGCGGCCGCTATGTCGAGTTCAACCTGGTCTTTGACCGCGGCACGTTGTTTGGATTGCAGTCTGGCGGGCGCACCGAGAGCATCCTGATGTCGATGCCGCCGGTCGTGAAGTGGCGCTACAACTGGCAGCCCGAGCCGGGCACACCCGAGGCCCGGCTGTACAGCGACTTCCTGCGGCCACGCGACTGGGTCGGCACACTTTGACCCGTGCACGGCGTATCGGCCTGCTCGGCGGCAGCTTCGACCCCCCGCACCTGGCGCACCTGGCACTGGGCCGGGTGGCGATGCAGGCCCTGGCGCTGGACGAGTTGCGGTGGCTGCCCGCCGGTGCGCCTTGGCAAAAGGCCGGTCGTGTGATGGCGCCGCCGCAGCACCGGGCTGCCATGCTGGCCGCGCTGGTGGCCGACGAGCCGGGCTGCCAGGTGATCGACCCGCGAGAGTTGCAGCGCGCGGGCGCCACCTACACCATCGACTCGGTGCGCGAGTTGCAGGCTGAACACCCCGACGCTGACTGGTTTTTGGTGTTGGGCCAGGACCAGTATGCCCGTTTTGACACCTGGCGTGACTGGCGCGATCTGCTGCAGCGGCTCACGCTGGCGGTGGCCGGACGGGCGGGCCAAGCGCCAAAGGCACCCGCGGCGATGTCGGCTTTGCCACACCGGGTGAAAATCCTCAACCTGCCGCCGATGCACATCGCCGCCAGCGACATCCGCCAGCGTCTGGCCGCTGGCCAGCCGGTTGCAACACTGGTAGGCGAGCGCGTAGCCGGCTACATTTCGCAGCATCATCTCTACAAACAGGGCAATTTGCCCGAAACCCCACGGGACACCCCCCACTGAATGGACATTCGAAAACTTCAACGGGCCATCGTCGATGGACTCGAGGACGTCAAGGCCCAGGACATCCTGGTTCTCAACACCGAGCACCTGTCGTCGCTGTTCGAGCGCGTGATCATCGCCTCAGGCACCAGCAACCGGCAGACCAAGGCGCTGGCCTCGGGCGTGCGCAACGCGGTGCGCGAGGCCGGGTTTCCGGTGCTGGCCACCGAGGGTGGTGAAAACGGCGAGTGGATCATCGTCGACTGCGGTGCGGCGGTGGCCCACATCATGCAGCCGGCCATCCGCGACTACTACCGCCTGGAGGAAATCTGGGGCGGCAAGCCGGTCAAGATGAAGCTCGGCGGTGTGGCCAAGGGCCTGGTCAAGGCGTCCGAAGGCAGCAGCGACGAGGACGACGAGGACGACGAGCCCGTTGCCAAGAAGCCGGCCCGCAAGACAGCTGCCAAGAAAGCCGTCAAGAAGGTCGCGCCGCAGCAAGAAGCGCGCATGGCCGTGGCCGCCAAGCCCGAGCCGTCGCAACGCCCGGCGTCCAAGGCCGCTGCGGCCAAGAAGGTGGCGGCCAAGGTGGCTGCAGCCAAGAAGGTGGTGGCGCGCAAGAAGGCCATCGCCAAGGCGCCGGTGCTCAAGACCATCGTCGTCAAGGCGGTGGACCGCCGCACGGCCGCCGTCAAGACCGCATCGGCTGCGGCGCGCAAGACCGCCGGCCCGGCGCGCAAGACGGCTGCGGGCGGACGTGCTGCGGCACCGTCTGGCCGCAAATCGGCGGCCAAGACGATCTCCAAGCCGTCGTCCAAGCCCTCGACCCGGCGCTGACCCAAAGCCATGCGCCTGCTGCTGGCAGCGGTGGGGCAGCGGCCGCCGGCCTGGGCTGAGGCCGCTTACGAGGATTTTGCCAAGCGCTTTCCGCCCGAGATGCGGCTGGAGCTCAAGGCCATCAAGGCCGAGCCCCGCACCACCGCCAAGACCGCCGCGCAGATGATGGCGGCCGAAGCAGGTCGGCTCGATGCTGCCTGCCCCAAGGGTGCCCGCCGGGTGGTGCTGGACGAACGCGGCACCCGATTGACGACCGCCCAGCTGGCCGACCGGCTGCGCTTCTGGCTGGGTGACGGGCGGGACGTGGTCTTGCTGGTGGGCGGGCCGGACGGGCTGGACCCGGCCCTCAAGGCCAGTGCCGACGAGACCCTGCGGCTGTCCGACCTGACGCTGCCCCACGCCTTTGTGCGGGTGCTGCTGGCCGAGGCGCTGTACCGCGCCTGGAGCGTCACCGCCGGCCATCCCTACCACCGCGAATAGCAGACGCGCCGCGCCGCAGCCGTGGCCCGGGTTTCGCCTAGCCCTCGTTCGCTGAACCCTTGTTCGCTGCACCCTGTTTTGCTGCACCCTGTTTTGCCCAACCCGCGCCCCGACATGCCCGCTTCCACCCCGATCTACCTGGCCTCACAAAGCCCGCGCCGCCGCCAGTTGCTCGACCAGCTGGGCGTGCCGCACGCGTTGCTGCTGGCCGACGCTGACGAAGACGCCGAAGCGCTGGAGGCCGTGCTGCCCGGCGAGCTGCCGGCCGACTATGTGCAGCGGGTTACTGGCCTGAAGCTGCAGGCCGCCCGGGCGCGCCACCGGCGCCGCGGCCTGCCCGCTGCCGCCATCCTGTGCGCCGACACCACCGTGGCGCTGGGTCGGCGCATCCTGGGCAAGCCGGCCGATGCCGATGAGGCCGCGGCGATGCTGGCGGCCTTGTCCGGCCGCAGCCACCGGGTGCTCACGGCGGTGGCGGTGGCACCCGCCGGCAGCGCCCGCCGCACGCTGTGCGCGCTGAGCCTGTCGCAGGTGCGTTTTGCGGTGCTCAGCCCGGCCACCATCGATGCCTACATCGCCAGCGGCGAGCCGTACGGCAAGGCTGGCGCGTACGCCATCCAGAGCCAGCTGGCGGGCTGGATCGCCCATGTCGCCGGCAGCTACTCCGGTATCATGGGTTTGCCCCTCTTCGAGACGGCCCAGTTGCTGAGACAAGCGCGCGTGGCTTTCTAGGATCGGTTCTAGGCGCCCACGGCGCGCCCAAGAAAAGCCCCGCGCCATGCATGACATCCTGATCAACTGGGCTCCGCAGGAAACCCGCGTCGCCATCATCGAAAACGGTGCCGTGCAGGACTTGCACATCGAGCGCACGTTGGAGCGCGGACTGGTCGGCAACGTCTACCTGGGCAAGGTGGCGCGGGTCTTGCCGGGCATGCAAAGCGCGTTCATCGATGTCGGCCTGGAGCGCGCTGCCTTTTTGCATGTGGCCGACCTGCACGGCGGCCACCACCACGTGCCCAAGCATGAGGCGCTGGTGCAGGTGCCGATCGAGCGCCAGGTGTTCGAGGGCCAGACCCTGATGGTGCAGGTCATCAAGGACCCGATCGGCAGCAAGGGCGCACGGCTGTCAACCCAGGTCAGCATTGCCGGGCGCATGCTGGTTTTTTTGCCGCAGGACAACCACATCGGCATCTCGCAAAAGATCGGCTCGCCCGAGGCGCGCGATCAATTGCGCAGCCGCATGCAGACCTTGACCGCGACGGCGGACGGCAGCCCCACCGGCGGCTTCATCCTGCGCACCAACGCCGAGGATGCCGGCGACGCCGAACTGGCTGACGACATCGCCTACCTGCGCAAGGCCTGGGCGACGATCAAGGCCCAGGGCCTGTCGCAGCCGCCCGGCACGTTGCTGCACGAGGACCTGAACCTGGCCGAGCGGGTGCTGCGCGACATGGTCAACGACAGCACCCAGAGCATCCGCATCGACAGCAAGCTGCAACACGACGACCTCAAGGCCTTTGGCGATGTCTTCACGCCCGGCTCGGCGTCCAAGCTGGAGCTGTACAAGGGTGAGCGGCCGATCTTCGACCTGTTCGGCATCGAGGAAGAAATTGCCCGGGCACTGGCGCGGCGGGTTGATCTGAAGAGCGGCGGCTACCTGATCATCGACCAGACCGAGGCCCTGACCACGGTGGACGTGAACACTGGCGGCTTTGTGGGTGCGCGCAACTTCGACGACACGATCTTCAAGACCAACCTGGAGTCGGCCGGCGCCATCGCCCGCCAGCTGCGTCTGCGCAACCTGGGTGGCATCATCATCGTGGACTTCATCGACATGGTGCGCGAAGAGCACCGCACCGCGGTGCTGGCCGAGTTCAAGAAGCAGCTCAGCCGCGACCGGACCAAGGTGTCGGTCAGCGGGTTCAGCCAGCTGGGACTGGTCGAGATGACGCGCAAGCGCACCCGAGAAAGCCTGGCCCACATGCTGTGCCAGCCGTGCCCCACCTGCGACGGCCGGGGCCAGGTCAAGACAGCCCGCAGCGTGTGTTACGACGTGCTGCGCGAGATCTTGCGCGAGGCCCGCCAGTTCAATCCCAAAGAGGTTCGGATCATCGCCAGCGCGGCGGTGGTCGAGATGCTGCTCGACGAGGAGAGCCAGCACCTGGCCGGCTTGAGCGATTTCATCGGCAAGCCGATCTCGCTGGCCACCGAGCCGTCGTTCAGCCCGGAGCAGTACGACATTGTGTTGATGTAGGGCAGCCGCCCCATGCTGGGGCAGCCCCCTGGCAATTCAAAGCGGCCCGCCAGGGCTTTGCCAGGCCAGCGGTGCGCGGCTGCCAGACCAGGCAAGTGACCATCGCCGTGCTGGGCGTGGCCGACCTGTTCATCCGCTCTAAGCTGGACTGGCAGCCCTTCGCCGACCCGCTGGGCGACGCCAAACGGCTGGGCGACGCGGAACGGCTGGGCATCTTGTCAGGCCACCTGGCCCTGGTTCGGGATGGTGTGGCCGTTGGGCGGCGGCCCGCCGGACCGGCTGTCCAGTGCGCCCGCCTACAAGGGCCGCTTGCGGGTCTAACGGCGCGGCTTTTGCCCAGAGACAGCCATGGCCACGGCCACAGCCCTGGCCGGCGCCTCACGCCAGTTTCAGGCCTTTAGCGACCGCAGTTGCTGCAACAGCGGTGCTATGCCCCAGGACCAGGCGGCCAAGCCCAGCGTGGCGGTGTACAGCAGCGCAGCGGCGGCCGTGCCGATGGCCAGCAGCACGGCCACGCCATCCCGGTACACCAGGCCCAAGCCCAGCAGCATCAGCGCCAAGGCCGGCACCACATTGCCAAACGGGATCGGCAGGATGATCAGCACAGCCATCACGCCGGTCATCGCAGCCAGCCCGCCTTGCAATCCGGCGCCCGACAGGGCGTGCAGGCGGCTGCGTGACAACTTGCTGGCCAGTTCGTAGAAATGGGCCAGCAGGCCCAGCACCCGGCATGCCCAGCGGCCCGACATCTGGAACCCGGCCACCTGCAGCGGCAGGCCTGCGCCCGTCTGGCCCCGCCACATGGCCAGGGCCATCATCGCCAGACCCAGCCCCAGCACCGTGCCCACACCCGGCATCGGCAGCATGCACGGCGCGGCAAGCAGCACCATCAACGTGCCCCGGGCCGCCGCGCCGTGCAAATTGGCAAGTTGCGCCACTGACACCCGGTCCTGCGTCAGGCCGGCTGCGGATTCGCGCAACCGCTGGTGCAACGGCGCAAAGTCTGCGCGGATCTCGGCCTGCAACGCCGGGATGTCGCTGCTGCGGCCGTCTGGCGGCGTCATGGGTAAACCGCCACAGTCGGGACAGTGTTTTGGCTGGCCCGGGTTCGGGCCCGCGAGATCGGCCCGGCGACGCCGGCCGTGGTCGGGTCAAGGCGCACGCCCAGCGAGGTGGCCGACGGCGTCTTGCCGATCAGACCGCACCAGGAATTGACAGGCAGGTTGTCCGTTGACATGGATTTTTCGATCAGGTGGTCGGTTGAAGTATGCGGTGCCGCTCTGTGCGCCCCTGAATCAATCCCCCAGACGCCGCCCAACCCGGCAGTGCTGAGGTGGCCGGCTGGCCGACATCGCCTATGGCGCGCCTGGATCTGCGCCGACAAAAACCAGCCAGATCCGCCCCGACTGTGCCAGAAAGCCGGTGTCGAGCGCGCTGATCAAGATGGCCAAGTCAGTGCCAGGCCAGGGTGGTCTGGGTTGTGAAGGCTCAGGACGGGCACTCGGCGGGCCGGTTCGTGCAGCAAGGCCTCGGCGAGCCCCCAGTGTTCGATGGCGGCCAGCAGCACCAGTGACTCACCCTCGGCCACATGCAAGTCGGCCTCGACGATCGCTGCGCACAAGGCCAGCACCCGGCGGCGCAGCACCGGGTCCTCGACGTCGCTCAACAACTGGCTGAGCATGCGCGCATCCAACTGGAACGCTGCGCCCCAGTGTCCGTTTGCGGTGGCCAGCAGGTCATCGCAGAAACCGTGCACCACGGCGTGCAGTTCACCTTGGGCCAGGCCCAGTTGGCCGTGGGCATCGAGACGGTCCAGTACGTCAAGCTCCCGCTTGCACAGGTGGCCATCGGCCAGCAGGGCCAGTGCCACGATGCGGCCAGCGGCTTTGGGGGCTGTTGATGGGGTAGTGGCGCATGGGATCCGGTCCTTCCGGGGGAGGGTTGGGGTGACCGACGGGCGCAGCGTTGAGGTCAGGATCGTGACCTGACCGGCGCCAAAGCGTCCGACCGGTCAGTCGTCTGACGATCCACCAAAGCCGAACAGCGCCAGCAGGCTGGAGAACAGGTTGAAGATCGACAGGTACAGGCCGACCGTGGCCAGCACGTAGTTGGTTTCGCCCCCATTCACGATGCGGCTGGTTTCGAACAGGATCAGGCCGGCCGACAGCAGTGCCACCATCGCCGACACCGCCAGGCCCAACGCCGGCATCTGCAGGAACACCGCGCCCAGCCCGGCCAGCAAGGCCACCACCATGCCGGCAAACAGGAAACCACCCATGGCGCTGAAGTCGCGCCGGGTCGCCAGCACCCAGGCCGACAGCGCCAGGAAGGTGACGCCCGTAGCCGCCAGCGCCAGCATCACGACCTGGGCGCCACCCGGCAGCGCCAGCGTCTTGTTCAGAACCGGGCCCAGCGAATAGCCCATGAAACCGGTGAAGGCAAACACCGCAGGCACCGCCCAGCCGCTGTTTTGCAGCTTGTGCACTGCGAACAGCAGGCCAAAGCTGCCCACCAGCATCAGCACCAGGCCGGGCGCAGGCAGCTTGGCGGCCACGCTGAGTGCTGCCGCCGCCGCGCTGAACAGCAACGTCATCGACAGCAGGGCGTAGGTGTTGCGCAGCACACGCTGCGCCTGGGCCTGCGCAACAGCCGTCGCGTCGCCGGTGTTTGCCGGCGTGGGCGGGGCCATCAGCGGGAATGTGTGGGTTGGGGCGTTACTGGCAGGGTTGGGGCTGGTGTTCATGGGATCGGACTCCGGGCGTGATGAGGGGCTGAAAGATCGGCGGCTGGCTGGGCCGGTGCCGGGCTGGCCAGGGCGGTAGCCTGGTTTTTTGGGGACCCAGGCGCGTTGCCTGCGTTCAAGGCATGGACGGCTGCCCGCTGCCGCGCAGGCTGGGGCGTGCAGCCCGCTGGCCCCGTTGCCAGTTGTGTGCCAGCGACCGGGCGGCACGCGCCATGGCGCTGTCCAGCGCAGTGCGCCAATCGCGGGCCAGTGCGGTGATCACCACCGTACCGGCGCCTTCGGTGTTGAGTTCGACCTGGCAGCGTTTGTCCACCCCGCCGCGGGGGCCGTTGACGTCCGACAACCGCACCCGCGCCCGTGGCACCAGGCCGTGCAGACGCCGCAGCACAAATTGCAGCCGTTTGACCGCCAGCTCTCGCAATTGAGCGGCTTCGGGATCGCGGGATTCAAAAAGCACTTGCATGGCGAACTCCAGGGGATGAGATGAAGCCGCAGAATAGGTCTGGAATAAATCCTGAAAAAGCAGACGTTTTGTGATGGACGTTTCTTAAAAACATGAGTAATCAGCCACCATGAGCCTGGACTTCAACTACCGCCATCTCTACTACTTCTGGGTCGTCGCCAAGGAGGGCGGCATGGCGCGTGCCGCTGCCCGACTGGACATGGCGGTACAAACCGTCAGCACCCAGGTGCGTGAGCTGGAGCAGTCGCTCGGCCATGTCTTGCTCAAGCCGGCCGGCCGTGGCCTGGCGCTGACCGACGCCGGTCTGGCGGCGATGCGCCAGGCCGACCAGATCTTTGCGCTGGGCGAGCAGCTCTCGGGCGTGGTGCGCGGCGCGGCGGCAGCGCCCGGCGTGCGGCTGGCTGTCGGCATCTCGGACGGCTTGCCCAAGTTGGCGGTGCGGCGCTTGCTGCAGCCGGTGATCGACACCCCGGGCCTGCGGCTGCTGTGCCACGAGGATGAATTCGACGGCCTGCTCGCCGACCTGGCGCTGCACCGTCTGGACGTGGTGCTGGCCGACCGCGCCGCACCGCCCAACCGCAATCTGCGGCTATACAGCCACCCGCTCGGCAGTTCGCCACTGGCCTGGTACGGCACGGCAGCGCTGGTGGACGCGGCGCGCAACGGGTTTCCGCAGTGTCTGGCCGAGATGCCGGTGCTGCTGCCCACTGCCCATGCCGCGGTACGCGGCCGCATCGATCAGTGGTTCGAGCGTGCTGGTGTGGTGCCGCGGGTGGTGGGCGAGTTCGAGGACAGTGCGCTGCTGGTCACGTTCGGCGCGGCGGGCATGGGCTTGTTTCCGGCGGCCGAGCTGATCGACGACAAGCTCAGTGCCCGCTATGAGCTGCAGCGCCTGGCACCGTGCGGCGCGGTGGAGGAGCACTTTTTTGCCATCGCTACCGAGAAAAAGGTGTTGCACCCATTGGTGCAACGCCTGCTGCCGACGCCTGCTTGACAGCCTTGTCCGACCCGGCCCGCCCCCTCAGGCTGTCAGCGCAGCGGGTCACCCAGTGCCAGGCGCAGGCCCAGCGCGACAAACAGCGCACCCACGCCCCGGTTCAACCACCGCCCGGCGGCTTGCACGGCAGGTTGCCGGGCCTGATCGGTGGCCAAGCGTTGGCGCAGCGCTGCGGCTACCCAGGCCAGCGCCAGGTTCACCGCGGTGGCATTGACCACAAACACGGCCCCCAGCAGCACGAAGGCCCCGGCCTTGTGGGGCGCATCGGCCGCGATGAACTGCGGCACGAACGCGAGAAAAAACATCGCCACCTTGGGGTTCAGCGCGTTGGTCAAGAAGCCCTGGCCAAACAGCCGGCCCCAGGGGGCTGCGGCCTGTGCCAGCGCGGGGGGTGACGTCGGCAGTGCACCGTCGTGCCGGATTTGGCGCTTGTCGCCTGGCATTCGCATCAGGCTCCAGCCCAGCCACACCAGGTAGGCCGTGCCGGTCCAGCGCAGCAGGCCAAAGGCCAGGGGAGATCCGGCCAGCAGCGCGCTCAAACCCAGCGCCGCCAGCGCGATATGCACGCCGCAGCCGGCGCCCACACCAAGTGCGGCGGCGGCACCGGCCTTGAAGCCCTGGCCCGCGCTGCAGCGCAGCACCAGCGCCATGTCCACGCCCGGCGTCAGGTTGAGCAACAGCCCGGCGCTGATGAACAGCGGCCAATCGTGGATGCCGGCAGCAATGGTCATGGATGGCGCCGGGGACGCTGGGTGGCTGCGGCTGCGGCGTCAGGCCAGGGCCAGTGCGCCCACCAGGGCGCCGAGCGCGATCAGCCACATCGGGCTGAGCTTGCCGGTGGCCGACGCGATCACCGTGACCACCACCAGCGCCACCGCCACCCAGCGGTCGCGGGTGGGCGCGGTGAGCACCCAGCCGGTGGACAGCAGCAGGCCCAGCGTCAGCGGTGTCAGCCCGGCGGTGAAGGCACGCATGGCGCGTGAATCGGCGCGGCGCTGGCGGTAGCGGCCCACCCACAGCGCGACGATGGAGGACGGCCCCATGATGCCCACCATCGCAGCGACCAGGCCGGCCAGGCCGGCCACATGCCAGCCGATCAACGCGACAAACAGGATGTTGGGCCCCGGCGCCGCCTGGGCGATGGCCACACTGGTGGTGAACTGCGCCGCGTTCATCCAACCCTGCTCGGTCACCAGGTAGCGCTGCATGTCGGGCAGCGTGGTGATCGCGCCGCCCACGGCCAGCATCGACAACAGCATGAAGTGCAGCCACAGGTGCAGCAGGTCAGTCCAGCCCAGGCCGTGCAGGGTCAGCAGGTCGGGGGACATCATGGCGTGGGCCCTGGCGGTGCAGCGCCGATGCGCCAAGCGGCCAGCGCCATGCCCACGCTGCCCAGCCCCAGCACCACCCACACCATCGGCCAGCGCAAGAAACCCACCAGGCCCAGGGTGGTCGCCGCCAACATGTAGCCGGCGGGCCGACCCATCGGGTTGGTTTGGAGCGTGCGTGACAGCTTGACGGCGGTGGCGATGATCAACCCCGCCGCCACCGCACCCATGCCGCGCAGCGCACCGGCCACGGCGGGCAGGTCGGCAAAGCGGTGGTAGGCCATGGCCAGCGCCAGCACCACGAGCAAGGGCAGGGCCAGCAGGCCGGCGGTGGCGGCCACGGCACCGCGCCAGCCAAAAAAGCGGTCGCCCAGGATGATCGAGATGTTGATGATGTTGGGCCCCGGCAGCGCCTGGCCGATGGTCAGCAACTCGACAAACTGCTGCGGGCTGAGCCAGCGCTCGCGCTCCACCAAGGCATGGTGCGCCACCGGCAGCACACCGCCAAAACCTTGCAGCGCCAGCCGGGTGAAGACGCGAAACAGCTCGGCGCAGGACGCGGGTTTGCGCAGCGGCGGGCCGGCAGCCAAGCCGGCAGCGGGGTCAGGCAGGGCAACCGCCGCGGCCCGGATTGCGGCGTCGGATTCCGGGCCGGACTCAGGCATGGGCCGGCAATCCCGCCATGCGGCGTGCGGCCCAGGCGCTCAGCGCCAGCGCAGCCAGCATCCAGGCCAGCCCGACCCAATGCAGGCTGGCATAGCCACTTTGCGCCACCATCGCGCCGCCGCTGGTGGCGCCCAGCGCCTGGCCGGCGTACATCGCCGACGAGTTCAAGGCGATCAGCGCCGGTGCCAGCGTGGGTGCTGCCAGCCCCAGCCGGGCCTGCTGGGCCGAGTTGGACGCAAAGCAGCCGAGCGCCCAGGGCGCGATCACCAGGGCCATCAACGGCAGGCTGGTGGCCAGCGGCCAGAGCAGCAGCGACACGGCCATGCAGCCCAGCATCAGCGCCACTGCGCGCGGCGCGCCTAGCCGGTCGATATGGCGCGAGACGACCACATTGCCGGCCACGCCGATCGCGCCGAACCACAGGAACAGGCCGCTGACCTCGGCCGCCGACGCCCCCAGCACCTGGCGGTAGTAGGGCGCAAAGTAGGTCGAGAGCGTGAACTGGCCGGCTGCACTCAGCGCGGTCACTGCCACCGTCGCGAGCAGTGCCGGGTGGGTAAACACCTCGCGCCAGTCCGCGCGCGACAGCGCCGCGGGCCGCACGCCGTCCGGCACGGTCAGCCAGACCCAGGCCGCGCCGCCCATCGCCAGCAGCGCCACGCCGCCAAAGGCCCAGCGCCAGCCGAACACCTCGCCCACCCAGGCCGAGATCGGCATACCCAGCACCGATGCCACCGACCAGCCCAGGAAGATGAACGTGATCGCCCGGCCGCGCTGCGCAGGCGGCGCCATGAAGCTCACCGCCGCTGCCGCCTGGGGTGTGAACACCGCCGCGCCCAGCACCGACAGCACCCGCACCGGCAGCAGCGTGCCATAGCTGGGCATCAGCGCCGACAGCGCGTGGCCCATGCCAAACCACAGCAGCGACGCCGCCAGCAAGCGGCGCCGGTCGATGCCGGCGACCACCGCAGCCAGCAGTGGCGCGCCCAGGGCCAACACCACCGCAGCCACGGCCACCAACTGACCCGCCACCGCCACGCTGACCTGCAGCGAGCGGGCCAGGTCGTTGAGCGTGCCGACCGCGACCATCACGCCGCAGCCCATCGTGAAATTGCCAAACAGCAGCGACCAGCGCGCGCTACCCAGCGGCCCGGGCGCCGCCAGGCTCAACGGATCACCTTGAGGGCGTCGGGATTGACGATGTTGCTGGGCTCGTTGCGGATGAAATTGATGACGTTGTCGAACGCCGAGCCGAAGTAGAGCTCGTAGCTGTCTTGCTCGACGTAGCCGATGTGCGGGGTGCAGATCGCGTTTTCCAGCCGCAACAGCGGATGGCCCTGCAGGATCGGCTCGGCTTCGAACACATCGACTGCGGCCAGACCGGGCCGGCCCTTGTTCAGCGCCGACACCAAGGCGTTGTCCTCGACCAGTTCGGCCCGCGAGGTGTTGACAAACAGCGCGGTGGGTTTCATGCGCGCCAGGTCTTCGAGCTTGATGATGCTGCGGGTTTGGTCGTTCAGCCGCAGGTGCACCGACAGCACGTCGCATTGCTCGAAAAATGATTCGCAGTCGGTGGCTGCGCCGTGGCCGTCCGCCACCGCCCGGGCGCGGGACGCCTCGCTGCCCCAAACCTGCACCTGCATGCCAAAGGCCCGGCCGTAGCCCGCCACCATCTGGCCGATCTTGCCGTAGCCCCAGATGCCCAGGGTGCGGCCGCGCAACACCAGCCCCAGGCCGAAGTTGGGCGGCATTGACGCGGCCTTGAGCCCGCTTTGCTGCCAGGCGCCGTGCTTGAGGTTGCCGATGTACTGCGGCAGTCGCCGCATCGCGGCCATGATCAGCGCCCAGGTCAGCTCGGCTGCGGCCACCGGTGAGCCGGTGCCGTCGGCCACCGCAATGCCCAGCCGGGTGCAGGTGGCCACATCGATGTGCGGACCGACCTTGCCGGTCTGCACGATCAGGCGCAGCTTGGGCAGTTTTTCGAGCAGCGCCCGCGGAAACTGGGTGCGCTCGCGGATCAGCACCAGCACCTCGGCGTCGCGCAGACGCACCGCGAGTTGACCGATGCCCTTGACCGTGTTGGTGAAGACCTTGGCGTTGTAGGGCTCCAGCCGTGCCGCACTACGCAGCTTGCGCACGGCGTCCTGGTAATCGTCGAGGATGATGATGTTCATGGTGTGACACGGGATTGTGCCGTGTCCCGCTGGTCGGGGGCGCCGGCGCTAGCATGCGGCTCCTCCGCAAACCGCCCCCGAAAGACACCATGACGATATCCATGCACTCGGCCAGCGTGCCCGTTTTCCAGCGCCAGCTCGGCGCCCTGCTGACCTGGCTGGACAAGGCCGAAGCCCATGCCCTGGCCCGCAAGTTCGACACCGCCAACTACCTGCAGTTGCGCTTGGCGCCCGACATGCTGCCGTTTGTCTCGCAGATCCGCATCGCCAGCGATGCCGCCAAAAGCTGTGTGGC
Organism: Aquabacterium sp.; assembly: GCA_046597355.1. Taxonomy (GTDB): domain Bacteria; phylum Pseudomonadota; class Gammaproteobacteria; order Burkholderiales; family Burkholderiaceae_C; genus Pseudaquabacterium. The sequence goes on along the minus strand of JBKJKU010000068.1, from coordinate 18,294 downwards.
CCGCCTGGCTGGCGTGGAGGTGCCCAAGTTCGAGGACAACGAGGCCAGCTTTGCCGACCTGCGTGCCCGGGTGCAGAAAACGCTGGACTATGTGGCCTCGGTGCCCGCCGCCTCGATCGACGGCAGCGAGTCGCGCGCGATCACGATCCCGATGCGCAACCGCGAAGCGCTGCAGTTCACCGGCGAGGTGTTCTTGAAGCATTGGGCGCTGCCCAACTTCTACTTCCACATCACGATGGCCTACGCGCTGCTGCGGCACGCCGGGGTGGACCTGGGCAAGGGCGACTTTCTGGCTACGGCCTGACGCGGCGCCAAGCCGCGCTGACGCGGCCAGCTGGCCTACAGCGGCATGCCGTAGGGCATCAGTTCGCCGTTGTCGGGGAACACGCTGTCCAGCACCCGGTGCAGTTCGTCGCGGGTGCGTCGGGTGGTCTCATCGCGCAGGCCCAGCGCGGCAAAGACCGCGCCCCGCAGCATCCACAGGTCGACCGGCTCGTGGGCGTGGCGCACCTGGTGGCGCAGCCAGTCGCCGCGCAGGCCGTGCAAGGTGTCCACCGCGGCTATGAAGCGTTGTTTCATCTCGACAAAGCTGCGCCGTGCGGCAATCCGGGCATGGCGGTCTTGCGGCAGTCCGGGGCCGGGCAGGATCGGCGCGGCGGGCGGCGGGCTGATGTAGTGGCGGGGCGGTGCGGCGCGCAGCGATCGGTTCATGAGTGAAGCGGCATCGCGCTGGTGCGGGGTGCGCGCATCGGAAAATGCCGGTTCAGACCGGCCAGCCGGTGCTCGGCCACCGATTGGGTGTGCGCCACCGCCACCACGCCGTAGACCGGTGAGCGCAAGTGCCACAGTTCGCGCAACGAGCGGGCCCGGTCAATCTGGTCGAGCAGGGCCAGCGCCGGGCCAGATTCCAGGTCGGCCAGGCTGTCGTGAAACTCCCGCTTGACCAATGCCAACCGGTTCACCGGCCGGGCCGGCGCCGGCAGCCAGGGGGATACCCGGCTGAGCAGGCGGTTGCCCATGCGCTTGAGGCGACCCTCCCAACTCAGCGACGACGGGAACAGCTCCGGCGGGCAGACTTCGATACGCGAGTGCATCAAGCTGCTGGACGGCGCTGACGAGCGGCGTGTCACCAACCGGAACATCCAAGAGGGCAACGAGGCGTTGTGCGGGTTCATGGGTGTAATTTCGGCAACAGATTGGGCAAACTGAAGCGATTGTTCAGCGCGCACTGGTGCTGCAAATGCCTGAACAGCACGGCTTTCGCCGCCACTTCGGCGTCGGGCTGGCCGCGCAGGCCCGCTGGCGGCGCTGGCTTGGCGGTGGCCGGCTCGGACAACGCTGGTAGGCTCGCCCACCTGACCCACTCGCCGCCTTCGGCCCGGAGAACCCCATGCTTGGCAAATGGACCCGACGTGTGCTGACCAGCTTGCTGTTGCTGGCGGTCGTTGTTGCGCTGGTGGCCTGGTTTTACGCCCAGCGTGTGCTGCCGCAGACCGAGGGCACGCTGGTGCTGCCCGGCGCGCAGGCCGAGCTTCGCATCGTGCGCGACGAGCATGGCATCCCCACCATCCAAGCAGCCAGCGTGCGCGACGCGGCCTACGGTCTGGGCGTGGCCCATGCGCAGGACCGGCTGTGGCAGATGGAGACCCATCGCCGCATTGGTGCCGGCCGGCTGGCCGAGGCCTTCGGCGAGGGCGCGACCGATACCGACCGCTTCTTGCGTGTGCTCGGGGTGCGGCGCACCGCGGCGGCGCAGTGGGCCCAGTTGCCGGCGCCGTCCCGCGCGCTGCTGCAAGCCTATGCCGACGGTGTGAACGCGGTGATCAGCAACCTGAAGGCGCGGCCGCCCGAGTTTCTGGTGCTGGGCCTGCAGCCCGAACCCTGGACCCCCGAGGACAGCCTGTCCTGGGCCATCATGATGTCCTGGGACCTGGGCGGCAACTGGCAGACCGAGCTGATCCGGCTGCGGCTGGCCATGAAGCTGCCCAAGGACCGCATCGACCAGCTGTTGCCGCCCTATCCGGGCGATGCCGTGACGCCGTCGATGGACTATGCCGCCTTCTACCGTGGCCTGATGTTGGACAACCAGCAAGCGACCAGCGAGGGCGCGCTGACCCGGCTGCTGGCCGCCGCGCCCGAGAGCGAGGTGGAAGGCGTAGGCTCCAACGCCTGGGTGCTGGCCGGCAGCCGCAGCAGCACCGGCAAGCCGCTGCTGGCCAGTGATCCGCACCTCAAGCTGTCAAGCCCGGCGCTGTGGTACTTCGCCCGGCTGGAGGCACCGGGCCTGAAGATCGCCGGCGCCACGCTGCCCGGCCTGCCCGGCGTCGTGATGGGCCAGAACGCCCATGTCGCCTGGGGCCTGACCAACACCGGCCCCGACGTGCAGGACACCTACCTGGAGCGCATCAAGCCCGATGACCCGGGCCAGTACCAGACGCCCGACGGCTGGGCTCGGTTCGAGACCCGGCAGGAGACCATCAAGGTCAGGGGCGGCGCCGACATCACGGTAACGGTGCGCAGCACCCGCCATGGCCCGGTGATCTCGGACGCCGTGGTGGCTGGCCTGGGGGATGACGCTGGCGCAGGCGGGGCTGCTGGCGCGGGCGTTGGCGCGGGTGCTGGCGTGGGTGCGGTGGGCCGCACGGGCGGCGGCTTTTTGGGCGGCAGCGCAGGCCCCAAGGCCCGGCCTGGCTACGCCATCGCGCTGCGTTGGACCGGGCTGGATATCGACAACGACATCGTCGCTACCACCCTGGCGATGAACACTGCCGACTCGGTCGAGGCCTTTGTGCGCGCTACCGCCCGCTGGCAGGTGCCCCAGCAGAACATGATCGTGGCCGATGACGCCGGTCACATTGCCCTGATCTCACCCGGCCGGGTGCCGGTGCGCAAGCCCGACAACGACCTGAGCGGCCTGGCACCGGCGCCCGGCTGGGACGCCCGCTACGACTGGGCTGGCTATCTGCCGCTGGACGTGCTGCCGCAGGTGCGAGACCCGGCCAGCGGCTTCATTGCCACCGCCAACCAGAAGATCACGCCGCCCGACTATCCGCACTTCATCAGCAGCCACTGGGCCCAGCCGTTCCGCTTTCAGCGCATTGAGCAGATGATCGACGCCGCGCCTAAACACAGCCTGGACGACCTGCGGCGCATGCATGCGGATGTCAAGTCGCTGGCCGCCGCGCGGCTGCTGCCGCGCCTGCAGCAGGCCCGATCGGCGCACCCGCTGGCGGCGGCAGCGCAGCAACAGCTTGCCGGATTCGACGGCACGATGGCCGCCGACAAGGCCGCACCGTTGATCTACTGGGCCTGGCACCGCCAGCTGTCACAGCAGGTGTTGACCGACAAGGTGGGCGCGCCGCTGTACGACCGGTTGCTGGGCCAGCGCGGTTACTTTGACGCGATCGAGGGTGTGCTGGCACGCGACGACGCCTGGTGGTGCGACGACAAGACGACGCCGGTGGTCGAGACCTGCAATGACCAGGTCAACCGTGCGCTGACCGCCGCGCTGGACGAGTTGCAGCTGCTGCAAGGCACCGACGTGGCCGCCTGGCAGTGGGGCCGTGCGCACCAGGCGCGGTCCGAGCACCGGCCGTTTTCACGCGTCAAGCCGCTGGCGCGCTGGTTTGAGCAACGCGCACCGGTGGGGGGTGACGCCTACACCGTCAATGTCAGCCGGGTCAGCCTGAAAGCCGACGCCACCACCGGCGAGTACTACCTCGACGAGCATGGCCCCAGCCTGCGCGGGCGCTACGACCTGGGTGATCCCCTGCAGTCGCGCATCATCCACAGCACCGGGCAGAGCGGTGTGCCGTGGTCACCGCTGTTTCGCAGCTTCAGTGCACGCTGGGTGGCGGTGGACGGTGTGCCGCTGTGGCCGGCCCCGACCGCGCCGGTCAAGACGCTGCTGGTGCAGCCCGCCCCGCGCTAGATTGCAGGGCACGCCGGGCCCCGCCCGGCACCCGCCGTCAAACTGTGCCGTAGAGCTGTTTGCGCTGCGCGGTGTAGGCCCACCATGGCGCCGGTGCGGCACCGCGCATGAAATCGGTGGCGGCCATAAAGGTGTCCAGCACGCAGGGGTCTTGCCGTTTGCCGCTGTGCGCGCAAAGCGCCTGGTACAGCGAAAACGCATCGCGGTGCGCCAGCTCACGCGGATGGGTGATGCCCAGCGCCCGCAGATCACCGGCCATCGCCGGGCCGATGTTGGGCAGTTGCTCCAACCGCTGGCAGGCTGCAGCCGAACTGGCCTTGGGTGCCTTGACGGACACCGTGGGCGGGGCGCGGTTGCCTGCGCCGTTGCCCTTGCTGTGACTGGGTTCAGGCTTGAGCGCGCCCATGGCTACATCAGCGGCGTGTTGCGGATCAGCCCCACGGCGATGCCTTCGAGCTCAAACGCATCGTCGGGGCTGACCACGATGGGCTGGAAATCCGGGTTTTCGGGCAGCAACTCGATGCCGTCGGGTTGGCCGGCCTGTCGGGTGAAGCGCAGCCGCTTGACCGTGACGTCGTCGCCCAGCCGCGCGACGACGATCTGGCCGTTGCGCGCGTCCTTGGTTTTTTGCACGGCCAGCAGGTCGCCGTCCAGGATGCCGGCGTCACGCATGCTCATGCCGCGAACCCGCAGCAGGTAGTCGGGCTTGGCGGTAAACAGCGAGGCCTCGACCGCATAGGTTCTGTCGATGTGCTCTTGCGCCAGGATCGGGCTGCCCGCCGCCACCCGGCCCACCAGCGGCAACGTCAGCTGGCTCAGGCCCGGCATCGGCAGCGAGAATTGCTTGTTGCGAGACTCGTGCAGCGCACGCAGCGTGGACGTGCGCAGCCGGATACCGCGAGAAGTGCCCCCGACCAGCTCCAGCACGCCCTTGCGGGCCAACGCCTGCAGGTGTTCTTCAGCGGCGTTGGCGGACTTGAAGCCCAGTTCGGTGGCGATCTCGGCGCGGGTGGGCGGCGCGCCAGTGCGCTCGATCGCGCTGTGCACCAGATCGAGAATCTGCTGCTGTCGGGCGGTGAGCTTGGGGCTGATTTCAGAATCCATGTCCATGGCGTGTCCTGACGTTTTATCCAGTCACTGTATTTTTATCCAGACAGGCCCACTATGCCAAGCACTTTGCCAAGCAACCCCACAAATGAGCTGCCCGGCAGCGTCGTCATCCTGGGCACCGGCGGCACCATCGCGGGCACCGCGGCGTCGGCGCTGGACAACGTTGGCTACACCGCAGCGCAGCGCAGCGTGGCCGACCTGCTGCAAGCCGTGCCGGCGCTGGCGGGCAGCGGCCTGGAGGCCGAGCAGGTGGCCCAGCTCGACAGCAAGGACATGGACAACGCCACCTGGCAGCGCCTGGCGCAGCGGGTGGCGCACCATCTGGCGCGGCCGGGCGTGGTGGGTGTGGTGATCACCCACGGCACCGACACGCTGGAAGAAACCGCCTGGCTGCTGCAGCGCGTGCTGGCGCCGGTCAAGCCGGTGGTCCTTGTGGCAGCGATGCGGCCGGCCACGGCGCTGGCAGCCGACGGGCCGCAAAACCTGCTCGACGCGGTGACGGTGGCCCGCACACCCGGCGCGCGCGGCGTGCTGGCCGTGCTGGCTGGCCAAGTGCACGGCGCGGGCGAGGTGCGCAAGTTGCACACCTACCGGCCGCATGCGTTCGGGTCGGGCGATGGCGGCCCGCTGGCGGTGGTTGAAGAAGGCCGGCTGCGCTGCTTCCGCGACTGGCCGACGGGCGTGCCCATGGGGCTGGCGGTGTTGGACACCGATGCCGGCCGCTGGCCCTGGGTCGAGATCGTGGCCAGCCATGCCGGTGCACGCGGCGATGGCGTGCGTGCCCTGGTGGCGGCCGGTGTTCGCGGCCTGGTGGTCGCGGCCACCGGCAACGGCACGGTCAATCTGGCCTTGCAAACGGCCCTGGACGAGGCCAGCGCCGCCGGCCTGCCGGTGTGGCGTGCCTCCCGTTGCGCGGGTGGCGTGCTGGTCGGTCAGGACACCGGGCCGGCCGCGGCGATGACGCCCTGGCAGGCGCGGACCGAATTGATGCTGACGCTTTTGGTCAGCGCGCAGCACGGCGGCGGCTGACCGCACCCACCGCCAGCAGGCCGCCCAGCATCAGCGCCCAAGTCTGCGGCTCCGGCACCGGCGCCATGTAGGCATCGACGTTGGCGGTGTAGCCATGCAGCACGCCGGGCAGCAAGGCATAGGCGCTGCTCAGGCTGGCGGCGTTGCCGGTTTCGGTGAACAGACAGCTGGTGGTCTGGTTGACCGGACACTGGATCGACTTCAGGTAAGGGTCTGCCAGGGTGAAATTGAAATACACGTCGAACTGCACGTTGCTGCCGTTCTGGGTCACGCTGTAGTCGTTGTCGGTACCGGCCAGCAGCAGGTATTTGCCATTGCTCAGTTGCGGGCCCACGGCCAGGCCCTCCCACTTCTCGGGCGACTTGTTGCCCAGCGCGGCCAGGGTGTTGGCGTCCAGGTCCATCACCTTGGCCACTTTGCTGACGGCCACGGCGCCGCCGATCAGGGCGCCTGTGGCGGGCAGGTTGAGGTTGCTGACGTCGGTGGCGCCGGCCAGGCTTATCTCATAGACGTTTTTGTCCGGGCTGGCCACGGCAGCGCCCACGCCCACGCCACGGTTGTTGCGTTCCAGCACCATGAATTTGTCATTGCCCAGCGCCACCAAGGCCGATATGCCGCGGCCCTGGCCCGTGCTTTCCAGCTTGTAGGCGTACTGCGCCACGGCCAGGCCGGTGCTGGTGTCGAACTTGACTATGCGGGTGTAGGCGCCACGGGCTGTGGCGGTCCAGCCGTCCTGGACCGTGCCGTTTTGCAGCATGGCGTAGGCAAAGTTGCCGTCCGGGCTGATGGCCAAGCCTTCCAGGCCGCGGTTGTATTCGCGGCCGGCGGTGGCTGCCGGATCCCCCGGCAGCGCTGGGGCGGGCACCGCGTTGTAGTGGGTGGCCGCGCCCACTTTGGGCACCAGGTTGGCGGGTACGGTGTACGTCTTGACCAGCTGGCCCTGGCGGTTGAACTCGTTCAATGACGGGCCGTACTCGTCGCTGACCAGCAGGTTGCCGTTTTTGGGGTTGACGACAAAACCCTCAGGGTCGAAGGCATTGCCCAGCAGCGCCGGGTTGGACGGCGCCAGCCCGCTCATCGCGGAACCGCCATTGCTGAACTTGACGGTTTGAGCGACCTGGAAGTTGCTGATCGCGCCCGTCGTGAGGTTCACATCCAACGTGAAGCGCTGGACGCGGGTTTCATAAGCCAGCGTGCCGCCGCCAGGGCCGCGGTCCGACAGGCCCCACCACTCGTTGCGGGCGCGGTCGTAGTAGATGTCCGAGAAATAGCCATTGCGGCCGTTCACGCCGCTGTCGCCGGACAGGTCGGCGGCATCGCCCGGCAGCACCAGGCCGTTGACAAAGCTCACGCCACTGACGGACTGGGCCGAAACGGGCAAGGCCAGCACAAGTGCTGCCGCTGCGATCAGGGTGGATGTAGGCGTCATGGCGGTCCGCAAGCTGGGGTTGTTGGAGTACCCCAGGTTACGGACCGGTCATGACCGGTCCGTGACAGCCGCCCAAACCGCACCCCCGTGACCGGAGGGGGTGGCTTGACCGGATCAGACCACCGTCAAGGTCACGTCGATATTGCCGCGCGTGGCGTTGGAGTACGGGCACACCTTGTGCGCTGCGGCCACCAGCGCCTCGGCGGCTTCGCGCTCGAAGCCCGGCAGGGTGATGGCCATCGCCACCTGGATGCCAAAACCACCGGTGATCGGACCGATGCCGACGGTGGAGGTGATGCTGACGTCATCCGGCACCTTGATCTTCATGCCAGCGCCCACAGCCTTCATGGCGCCGATGAAGCAAGCGCTGTAGCCGGCCGCAAACATCTGCTCGGGATTGGTGCCCGCGCCACCGGCGCCCCCCAGCTCGCGCGGTGTGGACAGGTCGAGCTTGAGCGCGCCGTCTGACGATTGCGCCGTGCCGGTGCGCCCGCCGGTGGCGGTGGCGGTGGCGGTGTAGAGAACTTTGTCGAGTGCCATGGTGAAACGTCCTTTGGGTTGCGGTGGGAACAAGCCCGGGTCACGGGCGGGGAGGTGGGCTGCCAGGGGCGGCAGCCTGAGAAAGCGCGGAGGACTGCATGGCGGCGGGTTTCAGCCCGGCCGGCTGGACTGCGGCATTGAGCTGGCTGCGCAGCGCATTGATCTGGGCTGCGAGTGCGCCGATCTGCTGCACATCACAGGCCGTGGCGCAAGCAATCGCCTGCGGCACAGCCACGGCCTGCGCCTTGAGCGCACGGCCGGATGCGGTCAGGTGCAGCAGCACACGCCGCTCGTCGCGGTCATCGCGCTGGCGCTGCAGCAGTCCCAGAGCCGCGAGGCGTTTGAGCAAGGGCGTGAGCGTGCCCGAGTCGAGCGTCAGGCGCTCACCCAGTTGCGACACGGTGATGCCGTCCTGCTCCCACAAGACCAGCATGGCCAGATATTGCGGGTAGGTCAGGCCCAGCGGTGCCAGCAGCGGTTTGTAGGCCTTGGTCATGGCCAGCGAAGTGGCGTAAAGCGCAAAACACAGTTGGTGGTCCAAGGCCAGCCAGTCACCGACATGGGCGGCGGGGTGTGGGGCCTGCGAGCGGTTGGGCATGGTGATAAATATAGTGGTCAATCAAATTGTGCACAATTTGATTGGCGACTTGACCTTGTGGTGTGCAGGGCCACTGCGGGTGTGGCGCCAGTCTGCGCACGGGCCGCAGTGGCAGGCCCCCAAGGCCGCGCAGATCGGCAGGCTGTCGTGCCGCTCCGGGTGCTGTCGGTGCCCAATGTCAGTGCGTGCTTTGCGGTGGTGCGCGACGGGCGGCGGTCGGGCCGTTGCAAGCGGGTGCGCCCCCAATGGCCGCTGATCGACTTGGGCGCCATCATGCGTCCGGCAGACCGTGGCCCACAACTTGCACTGCATAAACCCTGATGAGTCGCCCGCTGGAATTGGGTTAGCGTCGCTGCACTGTTGCTGTCTGTAACCTGTTTGGAGTTTCATCCGATGAACGTCTTTACCCGTTTGGTCGCTGGCACCGCTGTTGTTGCGGGCCTGTGGGCCGCCAGCCTGCCGGTGCTGGCCCAGAACAACGTGCTGCGTGTGGTGCCGCACTCCAACCTGGCGATCCTGGACCCGATCTGGACAACGGCCTACATGAGCCGCAACCACGGCTACATGATCTACGACACGCTGTTTGCCACCGACGAAAAAGCGCAGATCAAGCCGCAAATGGTCGAGAGCTGGACCGAGAGCGGCGACCACCGGCTCTGGACCTTCAAGCTGCGCAAGGGCTTGGAGTTTCATGACGGCAAGCCGGTGACCGGCGACGATGTGATCGCGTCGCTGGCCCGTTGGGGCAAGCGCGATGCGATGGGTTCGGCGCTGTTCCAGTTTGTGCAGCGCATGGACTCGCCCACGCCGGACACCTTCCGCATCTTCCTGGGCGAGGCCTGCGGTTTTGTGCTGGAGGCGCTGGGCAAGCCGTCGTCCAACGTGCCGTTCATCATGCCCAAGCGCATCGCCGAGACCGATGCCTTCAAGCAGATCGAAGAGCACATCGGCTCGGGCCCGTACACCTTCAAGAAAGACGAGTTCAAACCCGGCGACAAGGCGGTTTACCTCAAGAACACCAAGTACGTGCCGCGCAGCGAGCCGCCGTCGGGCTCATCGGGTGGCAAGCAGGTCTATGTTGACCGGGTCGAGTGGAACCTGGCGCTGCGTGACGCCCAAGCCCAGTTCAACGCGCTGCAAAAAGGCGAGGTCGACATCATCGAGGCGCTCGGGTTCGACCAGTTCGAGACCGCCAAGGGCGAAGCCGGTATCCAGTTGCCCAAGTACTCGACCTTCGGCCTGCAGTACATGGGCCGGTTCAACCACCTGAGCAAGCCGTTTGACAACGTCAAGGTGAGACAGGCCGCCATGGCCGCCATGACGCAAGAGCCGTTTTTGCGCGCGCAGGTCGGCGTCAAGGACCTGTACCGCTCCTGCGCCAGCATGTTCATCTGCGGCACGCCCTACGGCACCACGGCGGGCAGCGAGATCCAGTCCAAGAGCAACATGAAGAAGGCCCAAGAGTTGCTCAAGGCCTCGGGCTACGACGGCACACCCATCGTCATCATGAAGCCGACCGATCTGGCCGCGATCCAGAAACTGCCCGACGTGGCCGCGCAGCTGCTGCGCCAGGCCGGCTTCAAGGTCGACCTGCAGGCCATGGACTGGCAGACCCTGGTGGGCCGGCGCGCCAAGAAAGACCCGCCCGAAAAAGGGGGCTGGCACATGTTCTTCACGTCCTGGCAGGCCTTCGATGTGTGGAGCCCGATCGCCAACCCGACGATGGACACCCGCGGCGAGAAGTCCAACTGGTTCGGCTGGGCCACCGACGACAAGATGGTGACGCTGCGCAATGAGTTCATGCGCGCCACCGACGAGCCGGTCAAGAAAAAGCTCGCAGACCAGATCCATGCCCGTGCCTTCGAGATTGCCACCCACGTACCGTTGGGTGAATACAACCAGCCGATGGCGGCGCGCAAGAACATCAGCGGCTTTTTCGTCAGCAACGGCAACCTCTACTGGAACCTGAAAAAGAACTGAACCGCTGTCTCCGTTCCAAGCCACTGCCCGACCGGGTGGTGGCAGCCCGCATCCCTGCCTAGCTCCCATGCTCAACTTCCTTGCCCGCCGGTTGCTGTCCACGCTGCCGGTGCTGCTGATCGTCGCGGTGCTGGTGTTTTTGATGCTGCGCCTGACCCCCGGTGACCCGGCGGCGGTGCTGGCCGGCGACGCCGCCAGCACCGAGCAGATTGCGCTGATCCGCAGCAGCCTGGGGCTGGACCGGTCGATTCCGGTGCAGTTCGGCATCTGGGCCAACCAACTGCTCAGCGGCGACTTGGGCCAGAGCTACTACTACAAGACCGAGGTCACTACGCTGATCGGTCAGCGCCTGGAGCCCACGGTGTCGCTGGCGGTGGTCACGATCACGCTGGCGGTGTTGGTGGCCGTGCCGCTGGGGGTGCTGGCGGCCTGGCGTTTTGGCGGCTGGCTGGACCGGCTGCTGATGGGGTTTTCGGTGCTGGGGTTCTCCATTCCGGTATTCGTGCTGGCCTACCTGCTGATCTGGCTGGTGTCGATCAAGCTGGGCTGGTTGCCGGTGCAGGGTTACAAGCGGCTGGCCGATGGGGTTGGGCCGTGGCTGTACCACCTGATCCTGCCGTGCATCACGCTGAGCGTGATCTACATCGCGCTCATCGCACGCGTCACCCGGGCGTCGGTGCTGGAGACCCTGGGCGAGGATTACATCCGCACCGCCCGCGCCAAAGGCCTGCCCGAGGGCGCGGTGCTGTGGCGCCATGCGCTGGCCAACGCGGCGGTGCCGATTGCCACCGTGATTGGCATTGGCATTGCGCTGCTGATCGGCGGGGTGGTGGTGACCGAATCGGTCTACGCCATCCCCGGGCTGGGCCGGCTGACGGTGGACGCCGTGCTGGCGCGTGATTTCCCCACCATCCAGGGCGTGATCCTGTTGTTTTCGGTGGTCTATGTGGTGGTCAACCTGCTGGTGGATTTGTCCTATGTATTTTTCGACCCCCGCATCCGGTACTGAGGGGCGTGACCTTGGCCTTGCCTGACCCCCTGTCCGCGCCGGATTTTGAAGCCCTCTCCGTCGAGGCCGCTACCGTCAGCGTGCAGCCCAGCGCCTGGGCGCGGGTTCAGCGCAGCAGGTCGGTGCAAATCGGTGGCGTCGTGCTGGCGCTGCTGGTGCTGATTGCGCTGGCCGCACCCTGGCTGGGCACGGTCGATCCGTCGCTGTTCGACCCCGCCAGCCGCGACCTGCTGCCGGGCAAGTCCGGCGAAATCACCACGCTGGAGGGCGAGCAGCTCAAGCACCGCTTTTTGATGGGCAGCGACAGCTTTGGCCGCGATATCTACAGCCGGGTGATCTTCGGCACCCAGGTGTCGCTGATCGTCGGCGTGTTCACAGCGGCGGTGGCGATGGCTTTTGGCATCGTCTTGGGACTGGTGGCGGGCTTCTTGCGCTGGCTGGACGGCCCGTTGATGCGGGTGATGGACGGCGTGATGGCGATCCCCGCGATCCTGATCGCGATCTCGCTGGTGGCGATGTGGCGCGGTAGCCTGGCCACCGTGGTGGTGGCCATTGCGATCCCCGAGATCCCACGGGTGACCCGGCTGGTGCGCTCGCTGGTGCTGAGCATCCGTGAAGAGCCTTATGTCGAGGCGGCGATATCGCTGGGCACGCCCACGTGGTTGATCATGCTGCGCCACATCTTGCCCAACTGCGTGGCGCCGCTGGTGGTGCAGGGCACCTTCATCTGTGCCTCGGGCATCTTGACCGAGGCCATCCTGTCATTTCTAGGGGTGGGCCTGCCGCCCGACATCCCGACCTGGGGCAACGTGATGGCCGAAGGCCGGGCCCAGTTCAACGAGTACCCGCACAACATCTTCTTCCCCGGTATCTTCCTGGCGCTGACGGTGCTGGCCGTCAACATCCTGGGCGATGGGCTGCGCGACACGCTGGATCCAAAAATGGCGAAGCGGGTATGAGCGACACAAACGATCAGCCGATCCTGGAGGTGCGCAACGTCACCATTGCGCTGCCCTCTGGCGGAGACCGGTCCACGGCTGTGCGCAACGTGAGTTTTACGGTGGGCCGGGGTGAGATCCTGTGCCTGGTGGGCGAGTCGGGATCGGGCAAGTCGGTGATCGCACAGGGCGTGATGGGCTTGCTGCCCAAGTCGCTGCCCGTGACAGCCGGCCAGATCCTGTTGCAGGGCGAGGACATCACGCACGCGCCGCTGTCGCGGCTGCGGGCGCTGCGCGCCACCCGCATGTCGATGATTTTCCAGGAGCCGATGACGGCGCTGAATCCGGTGATGACCTGCGGCGACCAGATCGACGAGGTGCTGCGCCAGCACACCCCGCTGTCGCCCGACCAGCGCCGCGCCAAGGTGCTGGCGATCGTGCGCGAGGTGCTGCTGCCCGACCCCGAGCGCATGGTCGCCAGCTACCCGCACCAGCTGTCGGGCGGCCAGCGCCAGCGCATCATGATCGCGATGGCGCTGGTGCTGGACCCGGTGCTGCTGATCGCTGACGAGCCCACCACAGCGCTGGACGTCACCACCCAGGCGCAGATCCTCAAATTGGTGCTCGATTTGCAGCTGCGTCATGGTGCTGGAGTGTTGTTCATCACCCACGACTTCGGTGTCGTGGCCGAGGTGGCGCACCGGGTGGCGGTGCTGCGCCTGGGCGACCTGGTCGAGGTGGGCAGCAAAGATGACGTGCTCAAGCGGCCGCAGCATGCCTACACCCGCATGTTGATGGCAGCGGTGCCCACGCTGCATCTCAAGCAGCGCCCGCTGGACGCCAACGCGCCGGTCGTGCTGCGGGTCACCGGCCTGGACAAGACCTACCAGGACAAACGCTGGTTCGGCCCGCAGCGCAATGTGCATGCGGCGCAGGATGTCAGCTTCGAGATCCGGCGCGGCCAGACCCTGGGCATCGTTGGCGAATCCGGCTCGGGCAAGAGCACGGTGGCGCGCTGCATCGTGCGGCTGGTCGATCCCAGCGGCGGCGCGGTGATGCTGGGCGGCGACCGCCCCGGCGAGGCCGCCGAGGACATCGCGATGATGTCCGCCGCCCGCCTGCGGCCGCTGCGCCGCCGGGTGCAGATCGTCTTTCAAGACCCGTACCGCTCGCTCAACCCGCGGCGCAACGTGGCCGAGGCGCTGATCGAAGGCCCGGTCAACTACGGTCTTGGGCGGTCTGAAGCGATGGCCCGAGCCCGCGGCCTGCTGGCGCTGGTGCGCATGGACGACAGCGCGATGGAGCGTTACCCGCACCAGTTCTCTGGCGGCCAGCGCCAGCGTATCTGCATTGCGCGTGCGCTGATGATGGAGCCCGAACTGCTGGTGGCCGACGAGGCGGTGTCGGCGCTGGACGTCTCGGTGCAGGCCCAGGTGCTGCAGCTGTTCGAGGAGATCCGCAGCCGCCTGAACCTGGCGATGCTGTTCATCACCCACGATTTGCGGGTGGCCAGCCAGGTCTGCGACCAGCTGGCGGTGATGAGCCAAGGCCGGGTGGTCGAGTACGGCCCGGCGCACCAGGTGTTTGGTGACCCGCAGCACGCCTACACCCGGGCCCTGTTTGCAGCCGCGCCGGGGCGCAACTTCGACTTCGGCGATATGCACGCTCAAGGCAGCGGCAAAAGCCCACTGCCGTCCCCCCGCGGGGCAGCGGCCGTCTTGGGAGCGGCCCCGCGTTGACCCTCTCACCCGAAAGCACCCCAATTGACCCGTATCCTGATCGCCGGCTACCAGCACGAGACCAACACCTTTGCGCCCAGTCTGGCCGATTGGGCGGCGTTCAACCGGGGCGACTCGTTCCCGGCGTTTGTGCACGGGCAGGCCATGGTCGACACCTTGACCGGCATCAACATCCCGGTGGGCGGCTTCATCGATGCCGCCAAGCGCCAGGGCTGGACGCTGTTGCCCTCGTGCTGGGCCGGCGCGATCCCGTCCAGTTTTGTCACCCAGGATGCCTTTGAGCGCATTGCCGGCGTGATCTGCGCCGATGCCCTGGCGGCGCGCAACCAGGGCGGGCTGGACGGCATCTACCTGGACCTGCACGGCGCCGCAGTGGCCCAGCACGAGCCCGACAGCGAGGGCGCGCTGATCGCCCGGCTGCGCGCCATCGTCGGCCCCCATCTGCCCATCGTCGTCAGCCTGGACCTGCACGCCAACGTCACCCACCGCATGTTGCGCGAGGCCGATGCGCTGGTGGCCTACCGCACCTACCCGCATGTCGACATGGCCGCCACCGGTGAGCTGGCGGCCGGGCTGCTGGCACGCCGGCTCAAGGCCGGCCAGCGCTTGCCAATGCTGGCGCAGCGGCTGCCGTTCCTGATCCCGCTGAACGCCCAGAGCACCTGGATGCAGCCGGCGCAGGGCCTGTTTGATGCACTGCTGGCGCTGGACAAGGCGCACGGCACGGTGCTGAGTTTTTGCATGGGATTTCCCGCCTCCGACTTCAACGAATGTGCGCCGATGGTCTGGGGCCACGGCCCGTCCCAGGCTGCGGTGGACCAGGCGGTGCAAGCGCTCTACGCCCTGGTGGCCGAGCCCACCCAGTGGCGGCTGGACATCTTGTCTGCACGCGACGCAGTGACTCAGGCCATGGCCCTGGCCGAGCGCGCCGACAAGCCGGTCGTTGTCGCCGACACCCAGGACAACCCCGGCGCCGGTGGTGACAGCAACACCACCGGCCTGTTGCATGCGCTGCTGGCCCAGGGCGCTGGCCGGCGCTTCCCCGGCCAGGTGGCGCTGGGGCTGATGTTCGACGCTGCAGCGGCCCGCGCGGCGGCAGCAGCAGGGGTTGGTGCCGAGATCGAGCTGGCGCTGGGCACTGCGGTGCCCACCTTCACCGGCCAGCCCAGCGACCCGCCGGTGCGCGGGAGATTCACGGTACGGGCGCTGAGTGACGGTGCCTGCACGCTGACCGGGCCGATGATGACCGGCCTGACCGTGCAACTGGGCGCGTGCGCCTGCCTGGAGATTGACGGTGTGCAGATTGCCGTGGTCAGCGGCAAGAAGCAGTTGCTGGACCGCGAACTGCTGCGCATGGTGGGCATCCAGCCTGAGGCGATGCGCATCATCGTGGTCAAGAGTTCCAACCACTTCCGCGCCGACTTCCAGCCGATCGCCAGCCAGGTGCTGGTGGCCAAGGCGGCCGGGCCGATGGCTGCCGATCCGGCCGACTTGCCCTGGCAGCATTTGGCGGCAGACATGCGGCTGCGGCCGTGATGGGCCGTTGAGGCGGGCCTGGCGCCGTCGCCGGTCTGAACCCAGGGCAGCATCGCGCGGCGGCAGCTTTCGGTTTAGCAACGTTTAGGCACAGTTTTAGGCGGCCAAAGGACAATCAGGGCGTGCTGGCGAGACAGTGTGGGTGCGTGGTTTCAACCACCGCCTACAACAGCCAGGAGCCGCTCATGAACCGTCTTGCCGACCCTTCCGTCGCGCCCTCATCGCCCGTCATCGCGCCGATCAACCGTGACCGCGGCGACGCGGCGGTCACGTTGCAGCAGCGCTTTCGCACCGCCTTGCTGGACGAGATCGACCGTGACCCCAGCGAGGCCACGGCCTCGCTGCACCAACGCTTGCGCCTTGCCTTGCTGGACGAGATCGCGCTCGGCCTGATCGTCTGTGACCGGCACGGTCATTTGCAGTTTGCCAACCCGCCCGCCGACCAGGAATTGGCCAGCGAGCGTGTGCTCTGCCGGATGGGTCAGCGCCTGCGCTGCACAGGCTCCGAAAGCTCGGCACTGGACGGGGCGCTGCGCAAAGCCGTCACCAAAGGCGTGCGTCAGTTGCTGACGCTGGCCAATGGCGGCGACAGCCTGATGGTCGCGGTGGTGCCGTTGGCCATGGACACCGGTTGCGAGCCGATGGTGATGCTGGTGCTGGGCCGGCGCGGCGCCTGCTCGGCATTGGGCCTGGAGATGCTGTCGGGCGTTTATGGACTCACCTTGGCGGAGCGGCGTGTGTTGTGTGGGCTGGTGGCCGATATCTCGCCACGCGACATTGCTGCGGCCGGTGGTGTGTCGCTGTCGACCGTGCGCACCCAGATCGCGTCGATCCGCACCAAGTTTGGCGTGCGCAACATCGAGGGCGTGCTGATCCGGGTTGCCGAAGTGCCCATGGTGCCCAGCGCATTGCGGCGCCAGGCGGCGCAGCAACGGGGTACGCCAGCGCTGCGCAGTGCGCCAGCACAAGCGATGGCTGCTTGACGGCCATTCCGATTGAACGAATTGCAGGAGAAGGTCATGTTCCAAGGTTATGAACTCTCAACCCGCCAACGCATGGTCTGGCGCGCGGTGGCGCTGGTGGCATCGGTTGCTGTCAATGCCGTGCTGTCAATGGGGCTGATGGTGGTGTTCCATTCGTCGTCGCGCCTGCCTTGGCTGGCGCCCACCGAGGCCAACCTGGCCCTGATGGCACGTTGCAACCAGGGGCAGGGCAGCAGAGACCGGCGCGCCTGTGTCGAGCAGGTGGTTGCGTCGGTGCAGGCGCGTGATGCGTCGGTGCGGGTGGCGGACCGGTCCAAAGACCCCAGCAATGTCCGTCCCTGAACGTCCCGGTGGCGGCACCTTTCGCCGCCACCCCATTTTTGCTACAAACCTGCTCAGGGTGGCCGTTGGGGAAAACAATATGCCGAAGCACGACTTGAACCCATCCCCGGCCGGCTGGACGGCAAAGCATGCCGCCGTCAGCGCCGAGCATCTGCTCGACGACCACGGCCAACAGGTCCTCGCGGTGTTGCGCCACCCCACCTACCCCTACGCCGAGTTTGTCGCTTCTGGCGGTGGCTTGGATAACGGGCTCCGAGAGATTGCCACTGCCTATATTGATCGCGTGCGGCAGGTTCATCCGCTCGGGACCGCGGGCGATTGGCTGCTGGGCGCCCACAACGACGGCTTCGGCTGGCTGGATATTGGCTGGGGCGGGATCGGCGGCAACACCGATCCGCGGCTGTCCTTTTGGGTGGCGCGGGGTGCAGGTGAATCTGGAGTCGACCGCTCGGTCGTGCTGCTGGCGGCCAACCGCCATCGCCTTGCCAATGGCCAGCAGTGCTGCGAAGGGCTGTCGATCGGCCTGCGGGTGGTGATGCACCTGGACAACATGCCTGCGGGTGATAGCCCGCGCGTGCGGGTTCGGGTGACCGGCTTGTCCGCTTCCCGGCTGGGGCTGGCGCGAGCGCCGCAGCAGCAGGACGCCAAAGCGGCGGCGCAGCAGTCCCGCCAGCAGGGTGTGCAGGCCGCAGCAATGTCTGGACGGCAGCAAGCAGTTGGCCGCCTTGCTGCGATTGCCAAGGGCGCGAAGACTCGAACTAAGGTCCAGCAGCCAAGCCTCGATCATCAAGCGTTCAGGGATGCCATTTGCGTTTTTGAACAGGCTTCGCACACCGAACGCGACACGGCCAAGCCCTACGCACTGACCGGCGAGGTGAGCCAGCGCCAGGCCAGCCCTGCGTTGGCAAGTTCGCCGCAGGTGGATGCGGATACGCCTGGCGAGCGCGCACGAAAAGCGATGAAGGTGCGGCTCGTGGACAACCCGGCCGACCCCCGCATTGAAGTACGGCAAAGCATCGTGTCCGATCTGCTCAACGATCCTGGCAAGGTGCAGGCGGTTGATCCGACCGATTTGCCCCTGCACCTTGCCAGGATCGTTGAGCAGATCGGACACGATGCTTTGCCGTACT
>JBKJKU010000396.1:0-15064 GCA_046597355.1 Aquabacterium sp. | reverse complement strand
TGAAGTCCACATCCTCGACGTTGGCGTTCAATTTGGCCGCGATGTAGTAGCGCAGCCATTCCGGGTTCATGCCGAGGTCGAGGTACTTCAGCGGCGAGATGCCGGTGCCGCGGCTCTTGCTCATCTTCTCGCCGCTGAGCTGCAGGAAGCCGTGGACGAAGATGTGGTTCGGCACCTTGCGCCCGCTGAAGTGCAGCATCGCCGGCCAGAACAGGGTGTGGAAGGTGATGATGTCCTTGCCGATGAAGTGCACCTGCTCGACGTCCGGGTCGGCCATGAAGGCGTCAAAGTCGCGCCCGTTCTTGTCGAAGTGGTTCTTCAGCGAGGCGAGGTAGCCCACCGGCGCATCCAGCCATACATAAAAGTACTTGCCCGGCGCGTCGGGGATCTCGATGCCGAAGTAGGGCGCGTCGCGGCTGATGTCCCAGTCGCTCAGACCCGCCTTGCCGTCGTCGTCGCGGGCAAACCATTCACGCACCTTGTTGGCCACCTCGGGCTGCAGCTTGCCGTCCTGGGTCCACTGCGCCAGGTAGGCCACACAGCGCGGGTCGCTCAACTTGAAGAAGAAATGCTCGCTGCTGCGCAGCACCGGCGTGGCACCCGACAGCGCAGAGTACGGCTGGATCAGGTCGGTGGGGGCGTAGACCGCACCGCAGTTTTCACAGTTGTCGCCGTACTGGTCGGCTGCGCCGCACTTGGGGCACTGGCCCTTGATGAAGCGGTCGGGCAGGAACATGCCCTTCTCAGGGTCGTAGAACTGCTCGATCGTGCGCACCTCGATCAAATCGTTGTCGCGCAGCCTGCGGTAGATGGCCTGCGCCAGACGGTGGTTCTCGGGCCCGTCGGTCGAGTGCCAGTTGTCAAACGCGATGTGGAAGCCGTCCAGGTACTGGGCCCGGCCGGCGGCGATGCCCGCCACAAATTGCTGGGGGCTCAAACCCGCTTTTTCGGCCGCGATCATGATCGGCGCGCCGTGGGCGTCGTCAGCGCAGACGAAGTTGACCTCGGCGCCGTTCATGCGCTGGGCCCGCACCCAGGTGTCCGCCTGGATGTACTCCATCATGTGGCCGATGTGGAAGGCCGCGTTGGCGTAGGGCAGGGCGGTGGTGACGAAGAGCTTGCGCGGCATGGGGCCATCCTTGGGCAGAGCCCGCGATTTTAGGGCTTGACCCGGCGGCGGCTGGCGCCCGGGCCCTGACGCTCAACGCCGGCCGGCCGTCCGCTAGACTCGGCTGTCGCAGGCTATTTGCCCGCCGACTGTCGCCTTGTGGCGGCGCTCCACCCCCCACCTGAACACCGCCACCATGTCCACTGTGACCGAAGCTGCCCTGCTTGCCGCCCTCAAGACCGTGCTCGACCCGCACACGGCCAAGGATTTTGTTGCGGCGCGCCAGATCAAGAACCTCAAGATCGACGGCGACGACGTGGCCTTCGAGGTCGAATTCGGCTACCCGGCCAAGAGCCAGCATGCTGCGCTGCGCCGCCAGTTCATCGCCGCGGCGCGCAGCGTGCCGGGCGTGGGCAATGTCAGTGTCAACATGGTCACCCGCATCACCGCCCATGCGGTGCAGCGCGGTGTGCAACTGCTGCCGGGTGTGAAGAACATCATCGCCGTGGCCTCGGGCAAGGGCGGCGTGGGCAAGAGCACCACCGCGGCCAACCTGGCGCTGGCGCTGGCCGCCGAGGGTGCCACCGTGGGTGTGCTGGACGCCGACATCTACGGCCCCAGCCAGCCGATGATGCTGGGCATCAGCGGCCGGCCCGAGAGCATCGACGGCCAGAGCATGGAGCCGATGCTGGGCCACGGCCTGCAGGTGGCGTCGATCGGCTTTCTGGTCGATGCCGACCAGGCCATGATCTGGCGCGGCCCGATGGCGACGCAGGCACTCGACCAGTTGCTGCGCCAGACCAACTGGAAGGACGTGGACTACCTGATCGTCGACATGCCGCCCGGCACCGGCGACATCCAGCTCACCCTCAGCCAGCGCGTGCCGATCACCGGCGCCGTGATCGTCACCACGCCGCAGGACATCGCGCTGCTCGACGCCAAGAAGGGCCTGTCGATGTTCGAGAAGGTGGGCGTGCCGATCCTGGGCCTGGTCGAGAACATGGCGGTGTACTGCTGCCCCAATTGCGGCCACACCGAGCACATCTTTGGCGCCGACGGCGGCAAGAAGATGGCGGCGCAGTACAAGCTCGACTACCTGGGCGCCTTGCCGCTGAACATGAGCATCCGCGAGCAGGCCGATTCGGGCCGGCCGACGGTGGTGGCCGACCCCGACGGCGAGATCGCCGCGATCTACAAGGCGGTGGCGCGCCAGGTGGCGGTCAAGATTGCCGACAAAGCCAAGGACTTTTCGGGCAAGTTCCCGACCATCAAGGTCAGCAAGGACACCTGAGGCCGGGGTCAGGCCGGGGGGGTGCTGGCACCCAGCGACGCCGGTCCATCTGGGCGCCGCCCGCCCGCCGTCAAGGGGCTGCTGTTTCCCAGGGCGGCAGGTTCGTAGGGGCTGCCGGTTTTTCGGCCGGGTCCGCGGCTGGCGCCTCACCAAACACCTGCTCACCGCCCAGCGCGTCCAGCAGGTCGCCGATCAGCGGTGCCAGCTCGCCCGTGGCAATCGCCGCATCGGCATCAAAACCTTCGTCAGATTTGGTGGACCGGCCTTCAAACACGCCGTCCAGAAAACTGACCTTCTTGATCTGCAGCCCCTCGGTCAGCATGAACGAGACCCGGCCCTGCCAGGTCAGCGCCAGCCGGGTGGGTTGCTTGCCGGCCTGGATATGTTCGCGGATCTCGGCGATGTCGAGGGCGTGGCGGGCATAGCGCACCACCGGTTTTTCGCCGTCGGCGGCTTTGAGCTCGCAGTCTCGGTCGATCGTGAAGCCGGCCGGCGCTTCGCCGCTGACCAGCCACTCGGCCATCGCTGCGGCCGGTGACACGACGGTGTTGACCAGAGTGGCCGACAGGCCGGGCAGGGCCTGGGTCAGTGCGGTCAGCACCTCGTCGGCACGGCTGGCGCTGCCGGCGTCCAGCACCAGCAGGCGCTCAGCCGGCGCGATCCACACCTTGACCGCAGCACGCTTGGTAAAAGCCATCGGCAGCAGGTCGAGCAAGGCTTGGTCCTTGAGCTCGTTGCGCTGCTTCTTGCCGGGCTTGCGGCCGGTCTGCTTCTCGACCTGGGCGGCCAACACGTCCACCTGCCGCTTGACCACCGAACCGGGCACCACTTTGCTCTCGACCATCAGCTGCAGCAGCCACTGGCCGGCGATGGCCTCAATCAGCACCCCGTGCTCCTCGCCGCGGGGCGACACCCAACCGATGGCGCGGGCCTGGGTCAGGCCGCATTCGGTGAAACGGGCGGCGTCCAGCGCGGCCTCTATCTGTGCCACGGTGGCGGACCAGTCGGCCGCCAGGCGGTACACCAACAAATTCTTGAACATGCGCACCTTATCGGGCGGCCGGATGCCGCCCGCAAAAAGGCGCGATTGTGCCTGCTGGGTCGGGGCCGGCTCAGGCCGTGGCGACCTCGCCAGGCGCTGCTACGGCACTCAAACCAGGCGAACCCGGTGTCGGCGCCGGGCTGCGGATCAGGTGGTCAAAGGCGCTCAGCGCGGCTTTGGACCCCTCGCCGGTGGCGATGATGATCTGCTTGTACGGCACGGTGGTCACGTCGCCCGCCGCAAAGATGCCTGGCACGCTGGTGTGGCACTTGGCGTCGATGATGATCTCGCCGAACTTGCTCAGCTCGACCGTGCCCTTCAAGAACTCGGTGTTGGGCACCAGGCCGATCTGGATGAACACGCCGGCCAAATCAATGTGGTGCTCAGCGCCACCGACCCGGTCCTGGTAGCGCAGGCCGTTCATCTTCTGACCGTCGCCGGTGATCTCGCGGGTCTGGGCGCTGGTGTGGACCGTGACGTTGGGCAGGCTCTTGAGCTTGTCCACCAGCACCGCGTCGGCGCGCAGCTGGCTGTCGAACTCCAGCAGCGTGACGCTCTTGACCAGCCCAGCCAGGTCGATCGCGGCCTCGACGCCCGAGTTGCCGCCACCGATCACCGCCACGTCCTTGCCCTTGAACAGCGGGCCGTCGCAGTGCGGGCAGTAGGCCACGCCCTTGTTCTTGTACTCGGCTTCGCCCGGCACATTGATGTTTCTCCAGCGTGCGCCAGTGGCCAGCACCACGGTGCGGCTCTTCAACTCGGCGCCGTTGTCCAGCAGCAGGGTGGCGTAGCCGCCGGCTACCGCGGCCGGGGTGATGCGGGCCACGCGCTGCAGGTTCATCACGTCCACGCCGTAGTGCGCCACATGGGATTCGAGCGCGGCGGCAAACTTCGGCCCCACCGTCTCCAGCACCGAGATGAAGTTCTCGATGCCCATGGTGTCCATGGTCTGGCCGCCAAAACGCTCGGCCACGATGCCGGTGCGTATGCCCTTGCGGGCGGCATACACCGCAGCCGCCGCACCGGCCGGGCCGCCGCCGACGATCAGCATGTCGAACGGCGCCTTGACGCCCAGCTTGGCCGCGTCCCGCGCAGCGTTGCCGGTGTCGATCTTGGCCAGGATTTCACCGATCTCCATGCGGCCGCTGTAAAACGGCTTGCCGTTGAGGTAGATGCTGGGCACGGCCATGACCTGGCGGGCATCGACTTCGGCCTGGTTGAGTGCGCCGTCAATCGCCACATGGCTGATGTTGGGGTTCAGCACCGCCAGCATGTTCAGCGCTTGCACCACGTCCGGGCAGTTGTGGCAGGACAGCGAGATGTAGGTCTCAAAGTGCAGCGCGCCGTCGATCGGCAGCGTCTTGACCTGCTCGACCACGTCGGCCTCCAGCTTGGGCGGGTGGCCACCGGCCTGCAGCAGCGCCAGCACCAGCGAGGTGAACTCATGGCCCATCGGGATCGCGGCAAACCGCACACCGGTATTGGCGCCCACGCGGCTGATCTGGAAGCTGGGCCGGCGTGCGTCCTGGCCATCGAAGCGGGCGCTGATCTTGGCCGGCGCAATGGCTGCGATCTCGGACAGCAGCTCGCGCATTTCGACGGACGCGGGCCGGTCGTCCAGCGAGGCGATCAGCTCGATGGGCGTGCGGATGCGCTCAAAGTAGGCGGCGAGTTGCGCTTGGGTGCTGCTGTCCAGCATGGCGGTGTCCTTTGGGGGGTGTTTCAGGCGTGGTCGGTCCGACCCCGTTGAAAGCACCCGGCAGACCCGCCGTGGGCACTTTCAACCGGGCCTGTGTCCGGTGGTGACAGCGGGCGCTGGGCCCGCTGCGTGGCGAGGCAGACAGCGCAGAGCGGGCTGTACGCCCGCCTGCGTCTGCGCCATGGGCCGTGGCTTAGATCTTGCCGACCAGGTCCAGCGACGGCGCCAGCGTGGGTGCGCCCACGTTCCACTTGGCGGGGCACACCTGGCCGGGGTTGGCGGCGGTGTACTGGGCAGCCTTCAACTTGCGCACGGTCTCTTTCACGTCGCGGGCGATCTCGTCGCTGTGGATCTCGGCGGTCTTGATGATGCCGGCGGGGTTGATCACAAAGGTGCCGCGCAGCGCCAGGCCCAGTTCTTGGATGTGCACGCCGAAGTTGTTGGTCAGCGTGTGGGTCGGGTCGCCCACCAGCGGGAACTTGGCCTTGCCGACGGCCGGGCTGGTCTCGTGCCACACCTTGTGCGAGAAGTGGGTGTCGGTGGTGACGATGTAGACCTCGGCGCCGGCCTTCTGGAACTCGGCATAGTTTTCGGCCGCGTCTTCGATTTCGGTCGGGCAGTTGAAGGTGAAGGCCGCTGGCATGAAGATCAACACCGTCCATTTGCCCAGCAGGCTCTCGTTGGACACTTCGATGAATTCGCCCTTGCCGGCGCGGTTGACGAAGGCGGTGGTCTTGAACGGCAGAACTTGGGTGTTGATGATCGACATGGTGATTGCTTTGAAGGAAGGGTTAAAAAATTGCGATGGGCAAAATCTTAGTTGCACTGCAGCATTGCGTGGTTTGATTGACCGAATGGCAGTGATATCCATTGCCTATTAAACAGGTCGGGCCTGTCGAGTGGGCCGGCCGCGCTGTTGGCGGCGCCTAGACTGCAGCCATGAACCTGCTGGAAGCCCTGCGCTACTTGGTGGCGCTGCAGCAGCACCGCCACTTTGGCCGTGCTGCGCAGGCCTGCCGCATCACCCAGCCGGCGTTGTCCAACGCGATCCGGGCGCTGGAGTCGCATTTCAAGGTGGCCATCGTGCGGCGCAGCCGTCAGTACGAGGGCCTGACGCCGGAGGGTGCGGTGGTGCTGGCCCATGCCCACCGGCTGCTGCACGAGGCCGAGGCCCTGCACCAGGCGCTGGCCAGCCGTGCCGATGCCCCGCAGGGCCGGTTGCAGCTGGGCGCCGTGCCCAGCGCGATGCCGGTGGCGGCCCGGTTTGCAGCACGCTTGCAGGCGCTGCATCCGGGGCTGCTGCCGGTGCTGCGCTCGCTCAGCTCGGACGCCATCGACGCCGGGCTGGACAACCTGTCGCTGGACCTGGCGCTGGGCTACAGCAGCCGGCCCGAGGTGCTGGCGCGCAAGCTGGCGGTCTGGCCGCAGTACGGCGAGCACTACTTTTTGGTGCAGCACACCGCCGCCGCCACGGCCTTGGCGTTCGGCCCGGCGCTGCCCTGGGCTGATGCCGCCGACCTGCCGCTGGTGCTGCTCACGCCCGACATGCACCACCGCCAGCGCGTCGATGCCGCGTTTGCGGCGGCCGGGCGGCGGCCGGCGCCCGCCATCGAGACCGATTCGGTGCTGGCGCTGCTGGTGGCGTTGCAGCGGCCCGGCCTGGCCGCCGTGCTGCCGGGGGCGCTGGTCGATACCGCCCTGCACACACCGGGTTTGCTGGCCCGGCCGCTGTGCAGCCCGGCGCTGTGCACGCCGATGGCGTTTTTGAGCCACGGCACTGCGCCACCCACGCTGGCACTGCAGGCCGCGCTGGCCTTGCTTCAAGGCGCGGACTGGCAGGCCGAGGTGCATGCCCACAGCGGCGCGCTGGGCACCACGGCGGATCGATTCAAAGCGTGAATCGCCCGGTGTGATCGATCGATTGGACAGCCGGCCGCCCGCCCCACGATGATGCGGCCCTGTCCATCCAGGCGGGCCCGGCCCGTTGGCGCCCCTCCATGAGCACTGACCCACCGATCAACAGCCCGACGCCGCTGTCCGCGCGGGTCCCCGCTGACGGGGCCGCGCCTGCGCCGTTGGCCAGCATCAGCCCGGACGCGCTGCGCCAGCAGTTGCGCAACGCCAACCGCCGGGCCGGCCAGCTCAAAGGCCGCCAGCCCGACGACGCCGCCGTGGCCGAGTTGCGGATGCTGATCGGCGCCGGCCCGCACCGGCGTGACCAGTTGATCGAGCTGTTGCACCTGCTGAACGACCGCCACGGCGCGTTGTTCCAGCGCCACCTGGTGGCCCTGGCGGCCGAACTGCGGTTGGGCCTGGCCGAGGTGGCCGAGGTGGCGAGCTTTTACCACCACTTCGAGACCGTGCCCGACGGCACCTCCCGGCCCGCACTGACGCTGCGCGTCTGCGACGGCCTGTCCTGCACGATGGCCGGCGCAGTCGGCTTGCAACAGGCCTTGACCACCGCAGACTGGCCCGGCGTGCGGGTGGTGGCCGTGCCTTGCGTGGGCCGCTGCGAGCAGGCGCCGGTGGTGGTGGTCGGCCAGCGGCCGGTGCCCTTCGCGACGGTCGCCCACTTGGCCGAGGTGCAGCACTTGGTGGACGCGGGCCTGCACCACCATCCGCTGCCGGCCGACGGTGCGCAGTTCGATCCCGTGGATCTTGTGCAGCAAGCGGTCACCGTGCCGCAGGCCGACATCTCACCGGCCTATGTCGGCTACGCCGCTTACCGCGCCGCGGGCGGTTACCAGCTGGCGGCGGCGGTGGTCAACGGCGAGCGTGATGCCGAAGACCTGCTGGACGCGATGGAAAGCTCGGGCCTGCGCGGCCTGGGCGGCGCGGGGTTTCCGGCCGGCAAGAAGTGGCGCATCGTGCGGGATTTTGACGGCCCGCGCTTGATGGCGGTCAACATCGACGAGGGCGAGCCCGGCACCTTCAAGGACCGCACCTACCTGGAGCGCGACCCGCACCGCTTTCTGGAAGGCCTGTTGATCGCCGCCCAGGTGGTGGGCACCGAGGCGGTCTACATCTACCTGCGGGACGAGTACGCCGGCTGCCGCGCCATCTTGCAACACGAGCTGGCCCGGCTGCAAGCCGACCCGCCGTGCCCGCTGCCGGCCATCGAGCTGCGGCGTGGCGCGGGCGCCTACATCTGCGGTGAAGAGTCGGCGATGCTGCAAAGCATCGAGGGCCAACGCGGCGAGCCACGCCTGCGCCCGCCCTACATCGCCCAGCGCGGCTTGTTTGGCCGGCCCACGCTGGCACAAAACCTGGAGACGCTGTACTGGGTGCGCGACATCATCGAGCGCGGCCCGGCCTGGTTTTCGTCGTTTGGCCGCCACGGCCGCACGGGCTTGCGCAGCTTTTCGGTCAGCGGCCGGGTGCGGCTGCCCGGCGTCAAGCTGGCGCCGGCCGGCATCACGCTGCGTGAGCTGGTGGCTGAATATTGCGGCGGCATGGCCGACGGCCAGCAGCTCTACGGCTACTTGCCGGGCGGTGCATCAGGCGGCATCCTGCCCGCCCACCTGGCCGACCTGCCGCTGGACTTTGACACCCTGCAGGCGCACGGCTGCTTCATCGGCTCGGCCGCCATCGTGGTGCTGGGCCAGCACGACCGGGCGCGCGACGCGGCACTCAACACGATGCGGTTTTTTGCCCACGAAAGCTGCGGCCAGTGCACCCCGTGCCGGGTGGGCACCGACAAGGCCGCGACGCTGATGGCAGCAACGGCCTGGGACCACGACACGCTGGACGACCTGGCGCAGGTGATGGGCGACGCCTCGATCTGCGGCCTGGGCCAGGCCGCACCCAACCCGATCCGCTGCGTGCAGCGCTACTTTGCCGACGAAGTCTGAGCCCGGGCCGCCACCATGACCACAGTTGCCGATTTTCAGATCACGCTGGACGGCCAGACCGTTGCCGCCCGGCCCGGCGAAACCATCCT
The DNA here is from genome assembly GCA_046597355.1 of Aquabacterium sp. GTDB lineage: Bacteria > Pseudomonadota > Gammaproteobacteria > Burkholderiales > Burkholderiaceae_C > Pseudaquabacterium. Next base: position 5,984 of record JBKJKU010000396.1, on the reverse strand, counting down.
GCAGGTGGCCGACCGCGCCGGTGTGGCCATTCCTCGCCTGTGCTACAGCGACGGCCTGCGCGCTGCCGGCAACTGCCGCGCCTGCGTGGTCGAGGTCGAGGGCGAACGCACGCTGGCGCCCAGTTGCTGCCGCAGCGTGCACGCCGGCATGACCGTGCGTGCCAGCAGCGCGCGTGCCCGCAAGAGCCAGCAGCTGGTGCTGGAGCTGCTGTTGGCCGACATGCCGGCGCAGGGCAGCCGCTGGGTTGACGGTGACGCCCGCCGGCCGCACGGTGAGTTGAGCGACTGGGCGCAGCGCCTGGGCGTGACACCGCGGCCGGCCCTGGCCGCGCTGCAACGCGCCCAACCCGCGCCGGACCTGAGCCACCCGGCGATGGCCGTCAACCTGGACGCCTGCATCCAGTGCACCCGCTGCGTGCGTGCCTGCCGCGAGACCCAGATGAACGACGTGATCGGCTTGCTGCACCGCGGCGCCGCCACGCAGGTCATGTTCGACCTGGGGGACGCCATGGGCGACAGCTCGTGTGTGGCCTGTGGTGAATGTGTGCAGGCTTGCCCCACCGGCGCGCTCAGCGCCAAGACCCTGATCGGCGACCAGCGGGTGGACCGCAGCGTCGATTCGGTCTGCCCCTACTGCGGCGTGGGCTGCCTGCTGACCTACCAGGTGCGTGACGAGAAGATCGTCGCGGTGCAAGGCCGCGACGGCCCGGCCAACGCCGGCCGGTTGTGTGTCAAGGGCCGCTTCGGCTTCGACTATGTGCAGCATCCGCAGCGCTTGCTGCGCCCGCTGATCCGCAAGGCCGGCGTGGCCAAGGAGGCCGGCTCGACGGCGCGGCCCAACGGCTGGCGCGAGGTCTTTCGCGAGGCCAGCTGGGACGAAGCCCTGGCGCTGGCCGCCGGTGGGCTCAAAGCGCTGCGCGACCAGTTTGGTACGGCCACGCTGGCCGGCTTTGGGTCGGCCAAGGGCAGCAACGAGGAGGCTTACCTGTTCCAGAAGCTGGTGCGCACCGGCTTTGGCAACAACAACGTCGACCACTGCACCCGCTTGTGCCACGCCAGCAGCGTGGCCGCGCTACTGGAGGGTGTGGGGTCGGGCGCGGTCAGCAACCCGGTCAACGATGTGCAGCATGCCGGGCTGATCCTGGTGATCGGCGCCAACCCGACGTCCAACCACCCGGTGGCCGCGACCTGGATGAAAAACGCCGCCGCCCGCGGCACCCGGATCGTGATGTGCGACCCGCGCCGCACCGACCTGTCGCGCCACGCCTGGCGCACGCTGCAGTTCAAGCCCGATACCGACGTGGCGCTGCTCAACGCGATGATCCACACCGTCATCGACGAGGGCCTGACCGACCCGGTGTTCCTGCGCGACCGGGCCCGCAACTTCGACGCGCTCAAGGCCAATGTGGCGGGCTACACGCCCGAGCGGATGGCGCCGATCTGCGGCATCCCGGCCGCACAGATCCGCGAGGTGGCGCGTGCCTTTGCCACCGCCAAGTCGGCGATGGTGCTGTGGGGCATGGGCGTGAGCCAGCATGTGCACGGCACCGACAACGCCCGCTGCCTGATTGCGCTGGTGGCGGTGACCGGCCAGATCGGCAAGCCCGGCAGTGGCCTGCACCCGCTGCGCGGCCAGAACAATGTGCAAGGCGCCAGCGACGCCGGCCTGATCCCGATGATGTTCCCCAACTACCAGCGGGTGGACGACCCCGGCGTGCACGCCTGGTTCGAGGATTTCTGGCAGACCCGTCTCGACCCCAGGCCCGGCCTGACCGTGGTCGAGATCCTGCACAAGGCGCACGCACCCGAAAGCGACCCTCAAAAGATCCGCGGCATGTACATCCTGGGCGAAAACCCGGCGATGAGCGACCCCGACCTGAACCACGCCCGCGCCGGCCTGGCCAGCCTGCAGCATTTGGTGGTGCAGGACCTGTTCATGACCGAAACCGCCTGGCTGGCCGACGTGGTGTTGCCGGCATCGGCCTGGCCCGAGAAAGCCGGCACGGTGACCAACACCGACCGCATGCTGCAAATGGGCCGGCGCGCATTGAACCCGCCCGGCGATGCCCGCCAAGACCTGTGGATCGTGCAGCAAATTGCCCGCGGCATGGGGCTGGACTGGGTCTATGACGGCGCCGACAGCGGTGTGGCGGCTGTCTTTGAGGAAATGCGCCAGGCGCTGCACGGCGTGATCGCCGGCATCAGCTGGGACCGGCTGGCGCGTGAGCACAGCGTCACCTACCCCTGCCTGAGCGAAGACGACCCGGGCCAGCCGATCGTCTTCACCGACCACTTCCCCACCCCGGATGGCCGGTTGCAGCTGGTGCCGGCCGACATCATCCCGGCCGCCGAGCGGCCCGACGTCGACTACCCGTTTGTGCTGATCACCGGCCGCCAGCTGGAACACTGGCACACCGGCAGCATGACCCGCCGCACCGCGGTGCTGGACGCGCTGGAGCCGCTGGCCACCGCCAGCCTGCACGGCGCCGACCTGGCCCGCCTGGGCCTGGCGCCCGGCGATGTGATGACGGTAGCCAGCCGGCGCGGTGCAATCACGCTGGCGGTGCGGCGTGACGACGGCACGCCCACCGGCGCAGTGTTCATCCCGTTTGCCTATGCCGAGGCGGCCGCCAACCTGCTGACCAACCCGGCCCTGGACCCGACAGCGCGCATCCCCGAGTTCAAGTACTGCGCGGTGCGTATTTCGGCAGGGGGCGATGTGGCCGCGGCGGGGCACCGGCCGGGCGCTGGCTGACGCGGGGTAAGTCGGGCCGCGCCGCCGGCCGTTGGCCGCTGGCCGACCGGTACGCGGGTGGCAGTTCTTGGGCGCCAACCGGCGCGGGCCGTGACGGCAGTCAAGCTGCACCGGTCCGCCGGTGGCGATCATCGGGGTGGCCTGGCAGATCCTGCCGGTGCAGAGGACACCCATGAGCATCCGCAACCTCGATTCGCTGTTTGATCCCGCGTCCATCGCCGTGATTGGCGCGTCAGACCGCCCTGGCAGCGTCGGCGCCACGGTCTGGCGCAACCTGCGGCAAGGCGGCTTCAAGGGCCCGCTGATGGCCGTCAACGCCCGCGCGCTGGTGCTGGACGGAGCGCCCGCCTGGCGCCGCGTGGCCGACCTGCCCGAGGTGCCCGAGCTGGCGGTGATCTGCACACCACCGGCCAGCGTGCCGCAGCTGATACAGCAACTGGGTGAGCGCGGCACCCGCGCCGCGGTGGTGCTGACGGCCGGGCTGGACGCCGCCCAGCGCCAAGCCATGCTGGACGCCGCCCGGCCGTACCTGCTGCGCATCCTGGGGCCCAACGGCATCGGCCTGCTGGTGCCGGCCACGGGCATCAACGCCACTTTTGCCCACACCGGTGCGGTGCCGGGCGGGCTGGCGTTTGTCTCGCAATCCGGCGCGCTGGTCACCGCCATGCTGGACTGGGCCCAGGGCCGCGGCATCGGGTTTTCGCAGGTGGTGTCGCTGGGCGAGCATGCCGACATCGACTTTGGCGACATGCTGGATTGGCTGGCCAGCGACGCCCGCACCCGGGCGATCCTGCTCTACATCGAGTCGGTCACGGCGGCGCGCAAGTTCATGTCGGCCGCGCGGGCGGCGGCCCGCAACAAGCCGGTGATCGTGGTCAAGTCGGGCCGGTCGCAGCAGGGCCAGCGCGCCGCGGCCTCGCACACGGGCGCGCTGGCGGGCGCCGACTGGGTGGTGGACGCCGCCATCCGGCGTGCCGGCATGTTGCGGGTGGACACGCTGCAAGACCTGTTCCTGGCGGCCGAAACCCTGTCCCGCTGGCGCGACAACCGCACTGAGCAGTTGCTGGTGCTGACCAACGGCGGCGGTGCCGGCGTGATGGCAGCCGATGCCGCTGCCCGGGTCGGCATCGAGCTGGCGGTGCTGGCGCCCGCCACGCTGGCCCGGCTGGACGCGGTGCTGCCGGCCCACTGGTCGCACGCCAACCCGGTGGACATCATTGGCGATGCGCCGGTCGAGCGCTATGTGCAAACCCTGCAGGCGCTGGAGGGCGATCCGGCGGCCGACGCCGTGCTGTTTGTGCACGCACCCACCGCGATCGTGCCCAGCGCCGACATTGCCCGCGCCCTGGTGCCGCTGGTGCAGCCGCGCCCCGGCCAGCCGCCTCGGCTGCTGGGCTGCTGGCTGGGCGGGCCGGCCGTGGCGCAGGCCAACCAGCAGTTTTTTGATGCCGGCATCGCCTGCTACCCCACGCCCGAGGAGGCGGTGCGGGCGTTTTCAATGCTGGTGGACTACCGCCGCAACCAGGCGATGTTGCTGGAGACACCGGCCGCGCTGGAGGCGGACGGCTGCAGCGCCGATGACCGCAAGGCGGCCCGCGCCGCGGTGGCGGCCCAGGTGCGCCAGGTGCTGGCCCAGGGCCGCACCCTGCTTAGCGAGCCCGAGGCCAAGGCGGTGCTGGCCGCCTACGGCATCCCGGTGGTGGCCACCCGGTTCACCGCGCCGGACGCCGACGCCGCGCTGGCCGCGGCCCAGGCCATCGGCTGGCCGGTGGCGCTGAAGATTGTTTCGCCGGACATCAACCACAAGTCCGACGTCGGTGGCGTGGCACTGGACATCGCCGACGAACCCGCGTTGCGTGCGGCCGTGTTGGCCATGTTGGCGCGCATCACCCAGCGCCAGCCCGCTGCGGTGCTGGCCGGTTTCAGCGTGCAGGCCATGGTGCACCGCGCCCAGGCCCGCGAGCTGATCGTCGGCACCAGCATCGACCCGGTGTTCGGCCCGGTGATCCTGTTTGGCCAGGGGGGCACAGCGGTGGAGCTGCTGGCCGACCGCAGCATCGCGCTGCCGCCGCTCAACGAGCCGCTGGCCCGGGCGCTGGTGGCCCGCACCCGGGTGGCGCGGCTGCTGGGTGCCTGGCGCGACACGCCGGCAGCCAACGCCGACGCGCTGCACCGTGTGCTGATCGCGGTGTCCGACCTGCTGACCGAGCTGCCCGAACTGGCCGAGCTGGACATCAACCCGCTGCTGCTGGACGCCCAGGGCGCGGTGGCGCTGGACGCGCGCATCCGGCTCGACGCCAGCGCACCGGGCGGCGCGGCGCACTTTGCCATCCTGCCGTATCCGCAGCAGTGGGTGCAGTCCGTCGAGTGGCGCGGCCGGCAGCTGACGCTGCGGCCGATCCGGCCCGAGGACGAGGCCCAGCACCTGGCCTTCCTGGCCGACCTGGACCCGGAGGACGTTCGGCTGCGCATCTTCTACAGCCGGCGCAGCATCGAGCACAGCGAACTGGCGCGGCTGACGCAGGTGGACTACGCCCGCGAGATCGCCTTTGTCGCCACCGAGATCGACCCGCTGGGCAACGAGCGCACGCTGGGCGCGGCCCGCGCCGTGATCGATCCCGACAACCAGGACGCCGAGTTCGGCATCATCGTGCGCTCGACCCTGAAGGGCGAAGGCCTGGGCGCGCTGCTGATGGACAAGCTGGTGCGCACGCTGCGCGAGCGTGGCACCCGCGGTCTGGTGGCCACCGTGCTGACAGAAAACCACCGCATGCTGGACCTGGCCCGCCAGCTGGGTTTTACGCTGGCACCGGCCGTGGCCGGTGACGGCACACGGGAGATCCGGCTGGTGCTGTGACCGGGCACACGGTGCCACACCACGGCACGCTAGGTCGCCGCGTCAGTGCTCGCTGCTGCCGGCCGGGTGCATGATCCGGTCCGCCATCGCAATCGCCAACGCCGAGATCAGGAAGGTGACATGGATCAGCGTCTGCCACATCAGCACCTTGTCGGTGTAGTTGGCGGCGTTGATGAAGGTCTTGAGCAGGTGGATCGAGCTGATGCCGATGATGGCCGTGGCCAGCTTGACCTTCAGCACCGAGGCGTTGACCTGGTTCAGCCACTCGGGCTGGTCGGGGTGGCCCTCCAGCCGCAAGCGCGACACAAAGGTCTCGTAGCCGCCAACGATCACCATGATCAGCAGGTTGCTGATCATCACCACGTCGATCAA
>JBKJKU010000321.1:0-21220 GCA_046597355.1 Aquabacterium sp. | reverse complement strand
GACTTTTCTGGACATCACCGCCACCAGCGACGGCCGCGACCTGATCCTGCACATCATTGAAGCGGTGGCCAGCCAGGTTTTTATTCCGCTCACCGTCGGCGGCGGCGTGCGCACGGTCGAGGACGTGCGCCGATTGCTGAATGCCGGTGCCGACAAGACCAGCTTCAATTCGGCTGCGCTGGCCAACCCGCAGGTGATCGAAGACGCCTCCACCAAATACGGCGCTCAGTGCATCGTCGTCGCGATCGACGCGAAGCGCCGCAGCGCCGATGACGCCAAACGCCGCGCCGGTGACGACCTGGCCCTGCGCGGCCCTGGCTGGGATGTCTACAGCCACGGCGGCCGCAAGAACATGGGGCTGGACGCCGTGGCCTGGGCCCGCCAGATGGCCGAGTTTGGTGCCGGCGAGATCTTGCTCACCAGCATGGACCGCGACGGCACCAAGATCGGCTTCGACCTGGCCCTGACCCGCGCTGTCAGCGACGCTGTGCCGGTACCGGTGATCGCCTCGGGCGGGGTCGGCGCACTGGCGCACCTGGCCGAGGGCATCCAGATCGGCGGCGCCGACGCGGTGCTGGCGGCCAGCATCTTCCACTACGGCGAGTTCACCGTCGGCCAGGCCAAGGCCGTGCTGGCCCAGCACGGCATCCCGGTGCGTCTGTAAATCCACCACCCACCCCTACTCGCCCCCCGCCGTGAGCCAGCCCCTGAGCAAGTCCGCGCCCAAAAGCGCCAAACCCCGCATTGCACCGGCAACCCAGCCCAAGTCGCGCGGCAAGGCGATCGCCAAACCGGCCGTGGCCGCCCCGGCCCCTGCGCGCAGCAAGACCCCCAACGAAGTGCGGCTGATCGGTGGCCAGTTGCGGCGCAGCAAGCTGCCGGTGGCCAACCGGCCCGGTCTGCGGCCCACGCCCGACCGGGTGCGCGAGACCCTGTTCAACTGGCTCGGCGCGGAACTGTCGGGCTGGCGCTGCCTGGATGCATTTGCCGGCAGCGGCGCGCTGGGTTTCGAGGCGGCATCCCGCGGCGCGGCCGACGTGCTGCTGCTGGAGCGCGACACCAGCCTGGTGGTCAGCCTGCGCGCCAGCCAGCAACGCCTGAGAGTTGAAAACCTGCGGGTCGAGGCCTTCGATGCGCTGGTGTGGATGGCGCGCTGCGCGCCCGCCTGCTTCGAACTGATTCTGCTGGATCCGCCCTTTGATGCCGACCTGCTGCCCCGTGCGCTGGCTGTGGCCGCGCCGCTGGTGGTCGAGGGCGGACTGGTCTACGCCGAATCCGCCACGCCGCTGAATGACACCGACCTGCCTCCCGGTCTCGCCGTTTTCAAGCACGGCCGCGCCGGTTCGGTGCACTATCATTTGCTGCGGCGCAACAGTCCGACCTCCGAATAACGCGCGCGCTAGGAGACGATCTTGACCCAGGCCAAGTTCATTACTGCGGTATACCCCGGCACCTTCGACCCGATGACGCTGGGTCATGAAGACCTGATGCGCCGGGCATCCCAGCTGTTCGACAAGCTGCTGCTCGCCGTGGCGGTGGGCCACCACAAGCGCACCATGTTCACCATCGACGAGCGGCTGGACATCGCGCGCGAGATCGCCAAGCCCTACCGCAACATCGAGGTGGTGGCGTTTCGCGGCCTGCTGCGCGATTTTGTCGTGGGCAACAACGGCAACGTGGTGGTACGCGGCCTGCGTGCGGTCAGCGACTTCGAGTACGAGTTCCAGATGGCCGGCATGAACCGCCAGCTGATGCCAGAAGTCGAAACCCTGTTCCTGACGCCGTCCGACCAGTACCAGTTTGTCAGCGGCACGTTTGTGCGCGAAATTGCCACGCTGGGCGGCGATGTGTCCAAGTTTGTCGCCCCGCTGGTGCTGGACCGCCTCAAAGAACGCGTGGCCCGCCAGCCCATCGATGTTTGATCATGACAACGGTGGCGTTGGGCAGCAACGGTCGGGCGTGCAGATGGCGCTGATGATCACCGACACGGGCGGCGGGAATTGGCAACGCCTGCGTTGCCCCGCCGCACGCGCCCGAGGCCTGCCAGCCGAGGGCGTATTCGTCGGAGTTCAGGAGGGCCTATGGCACTCATGATCACCGACGAATGCATCAACTGCGACGTCTGCGAGCCCGAATGCCCTAACCAGGCCATCAGCATGGGCGAGGAGATCTACCAGATCGACCCCGGTAAGTGCACCGAATGTGTCGGGCATTTTGACGAGCCGCAGTGTGTGCAGGTCTGCCCGGTGGCGTGCATTCCGGTCGATCCGCAGCAGGTGGAGACCCGCGAGGTGTTGTGGTTCAAGTACCAGCGGCTGATCGCCGGCACCGCAGCCTGAGACCGGGGTCAGCGCGGCGCCGACGCCGGCTGGGCCGGCTTCTTTGGCTTCTTGTGGGCAGTCGGGTGGGGCTTGGACGCAGCCTTTGCAGGCGGGTGCGCCGCCACCGGACCCAGGTTGGCCGCGCCGCCCTTGGGCGCAGCCCGCTCGTCGGCCATGCGCTGGGCCCGCATCTGGCGCGCCAACGCGGCATCGCGCCCGCTGGCCTCACGCGCCTCGCGTTGCTGCGCCACACTGCGCGGGTCGGCCACGTCCAGCGCCGTGCTGCCCGGGCACGGCTGGGCCGAATAGCTGCTGCCGCAGCGGTAAACCGGCGCATCGGCGGCCAGCGCGCCTGAACCGGCGCTGACCATGCAGACCAGCAGCGATGCGGTCAGCCCGCGCGACAACGCTGCGCCAGCCCGCGGAGATGCTGGACACGGCAATACGGGGTGCAAGCGCATGCGGGCTACTCCTGGGGTTGCGGCGGTGGCCCGACGGGCGGCTCATTGCCCTGCGCGGTTGGGGGCTCAACCGGCGGGCGCGGTGGCGGCTTGGGCCGCGGCGGCTTGGCGTGGATCTTCATCATCGCCCGGTCCATGGTGCCGGCCAGCAGCAGGGGCAGGGTTTCGACCGAATCGGCAACACACTTGTCGATGGCCAGCCGATCATCAATGGGTGGACGGCGCAGCACCCAGTTGGCCACCTCCGCCCGGTCACCCGGATGGCCGATGCCGATGCGCAAACGCCAAAAGTCAGGCGCGCCCAGTTGCGTCAGGATGTCCTTCAAGCCGTTGTGCCCGGCTGCCCCACCGCCCTGCTTGAGTTTCATCTGGCCCGGCGCCAAATCCAGCTCGTCATGCACCACCAGGATTTCGGCGGGCGCCATCTTGTAGAAACGCGCCAGCGGTCCGACCGATTTGCCCGACAGGTTCATGTAGGTCATCGGCTGCAGCAACCAGACTGGCCCGTCGGGCAGCGCCAGCCGCGCCAGCAGGCCGTGGTAGTTGCGGTCGAAGCTGAGCGACGCGCCCAGCTGGCGCGCGGCAGCGTCCACCCACCAGAAACCGGCGTTGTGACGGGTGTGCTCGTACTCGGGGCCCGGGTTGCCCAGGCCGACTATCAAACGGATCATCGCGCCGATTATCCCGGTGGCCGCAGGCTGGTGCGCGCGCCATCGGCCAGCGCCCGGCCGATGCGGTCCAGCGCGCTGGCACGCAGCGGGAACGGCGCGCCAGCGCCCTCACTGCCCAGCAGCCGCCATTGGTGCCAGTGCAGCCGCACGTCGACAAACACCTCGGCATGCACAGCCGCCAGCGCGCCGGTGGCCAGCGCGGCCAGCGCCATCTGCTCGGGCAGGACAGCCAGGCCCCAGCCCATCTGTGCTGCTCGGGCATGGGCCTCGGTGGACGGCACATGGCGCTCGGCCAGCCGCGCGTCCACCACGCCGAACGCCTGCTCCACCCAGGATGACGCCATGTCGTCCCTGCGGTTAAAAACCAGCCACGGCAACTTGGCAAAGTTGGCCCGGTTCAAGCCCTGCGGCAACGCCTGCGCGATGAAGTCGGGGCTGGCGACAGCGATGTAGCGCATGCAGCCCAGCACCGTGGCGCTGCAGCCGCGCAGGGGCTCGGACACGGTGCTGACACAGCCCAGCACCGCGCCCTCGCGCAGGCTCTGGTGGGTGAAGTCCTGGTCATCGACCACCAGTTCAAGGCCATAGCCCTGGCGCTGGCCGTCGTGCACCACCGGGTCCAGCGCCGGCAGCACCCAGGTGGCCAGGCTGTCGGCGTTGACGGCAATCGCCAGGCGCTCATCGTGCGCCAGCGTGGCACCCAGCTCTCGGGAGATGTCCGCCCGCATCGCCTGCATCTGGCGGGCATAGCGCAACAGCACCTTGCCAGGTTCGGTCAAGCGCAGCGGGCGGGAACGCACCACCAGCAGCCGGCCCAGACCGGTCTCCAGCGCGCGCAGGCGCTGCGACACCGCGGACTGCGTGATCGCCAGTTGCTGCGCCGCCCGGTCGAAGCTGCCGGCATCCGCCAGAGCGGCCAGGCATTCCAGCGCAGCGGGGTCGAAGGCGTTCATGGTCGGCCCGACTGTAAGGCCAGGCGCACGGCCAAGCCGCACCGCTTCGGCATCGATACCGGCGCGACCGCCAGGCGCAACCGCCAGGCGTAAAAAAGCCCCGCCGGGGCGGGGCTTGCAGCCGACGCAACCTGTGTCAGGCTGCGGCCAGGCCTTACTTCTTGGCGGCCGGGGTCTTGGCAGCGGCCTTCTTGGCAGCAGCCTTCTTGGCCGGCACGGCCTCGACCGGTGCGACTTCTTCTTCGACCTTCGGCGCCGTGGCGGCGACGATCACCGGGTTGTTCTTGCCATGCTTGACGAACTTGATGCCCTCAGGCAGCACCAGGTCAGACGCATGCAGCGACTGGCCCTTGACCAGGCCGGCCAGGTCCACCGCGATGAACTCGGGCAGCGCCGTGGCCAGGCACTCGATCTCGACTTCGGTCGAGACGTGCGCCACCAGGCACTTGTCGGTCTTGACAGCCACCGAGTTTTCTTCGCCCGAGAAGTGCAACGGCACCTTCTTGCGGATGCGGGTGGTTTGGTCCACACGCTGGAAATCCACGTGCAGCACTTGCTGCTTCCAGGGGTGCATCTGGTAGTCGCGCAGCAGCACTTGCTGCTTGGTCTCGCCCAGGTCCATCTCAAGGATGGAGCTGTGGAAGGCTTCCTTCTTGAGCGCGAAGTACAGCGCGTTGTGGTCCAGCTCGATCATCTGCGGTTCGCCGGCGCCAAAAACGATGCCAGGCACCTTGCCCGAGATGCGCAGGCGGCGGCTCGCTCCGGTCCCCTGCAGATTGCGCTCGAAAGCGGTGAAGTTCATGGTTGCTCCATGGGTGGTGTCCGCGACCAGACACCGGGGTTGAACAGCCTTGCGGCTGCCGAAAAGCCGCCAGGCTCGTGCGCCGGGTGGCCCTGCACCACCGGCGGCAAGGGCGTTAAGCCCCGGCCTCCTGCGGCGTCAGAAATTGCTGTTTTGCTCCGCAAAGAGCGAGGTCACCGACTCACCGTCCGAGATGCGGCGGATCGTCTCGGCAAACAAGAAGGCCACCGACAACTGGCGGATCTTCTTGCAGGCTTTTGCCGCATCGGACAACGGGATGGTGTTGGTGATCACCACCTCGTCGAGCTGGCTGTTGGCGATGCGCTCGACCGCCGGGCCCGACAGGATCGGGTGGGTGCAGTAGGCAAACACGCGTTTGGCGCCCCGCTCTTTGAGCACCTCGGCGGCTTTGACCAGGGTGCCGGCGGTGTCGATCATGTCGTCCATGATCACGCAGTTGCGGCCATCGATTTCGCCGATCACGTGCATCACCTCGGACACATTGGCCTTGGGCCGACGCTTGTCGATGATGGCCAGCTCGCTGCCGAGCTGCTTGGCCAGCGCACGCGCACGCACCACACCGCCCACATCGGGACTGACCACCACCAGATCGGGGTAGGCCTTGCTTTTCAGGTCGGACAGCAGCACCGGTGAGGCGTAGATGTTGTCCACCGGGATGTCGAAAAAGCCCTGGATCTGGTCGGCGTGCAGGTCCATCGTGAGCACCCGCTCGACACCCACAGTCTCCAGCAAATTGGCCACGACCTTGGCCGAGATCGGCACGCGCATCGAACGCGGCCGGCGGTCTTGCCGGGCGTAGCCGTAATACGGAATCACCGCGGTGATGCGGCGCGCGCTGGCGCGCTTCAAGGCATCGACCATGATGAGGAGTTCCATCAGGTTCTCGTTGGTCGGCGCGCAGGTGCTTTGCACCACGAAGACATCACGGGCGCGCACGTTTTGGTGCACCTCGACCGTGACCTCGCCGTCCGAGAAACGGCCGACGGTGGCCTTGCCCAGCTCTACCCCCAGGCTCTTGGCCATCTCCTGCGCAAGGGCAGGATTGGCGTTGCCGGTGAACAGCACGGTGTTGAAAAGCACGGTACGTTCTCCGTCAGGCCTGCACAAACTGGGGTGGATAAGCAGCTGTTTGGCAGGGGAGGAAGGACTCGAACCCTCGCATGTCGGAATCAAAATCCGATGCCTTGACCAACTTGGCGACTCCCCTACACAGGATGAGGCTTGCGCCACACCCTCGACACTTTCAGTCGGCCCAACCAACCAGCGGATGGTGGTCCAGACTGCGGCACAACCGACCGGTCCAACTTGGCGGCAAGGGCGACATCACGTCCGCCCCAGAATCCACCGCGTCCACCGAATCAATCGCGCCAAAATTCTTGGCGATTCTTGAAAACACTGCACTGCCCGAACCCGACATTCGGCTGTTGCCAAATCGTGATTCAAGCCAGCCACCCACCAAGGCAATCTCGGGGCAACTGGCCTGTGCGGGGCCTTGCAAATCGTTCCGGCCGTACCCGGCCGAGAGTTTTTGCTTAAGCCCTGCGTCTGCAAGAAAGCTCATGACTATAGCAGCTTCTGTATCTCTGGCCAAGTGCGGGCTGCCAAAAATGGACGCTGTGGCCACTGCTGGGGCCGGCTTGACGACGGCATAGTCCTGCAGCGGCAGCGCACCGGCCGGCAGCGGGTGCAACTGCTCGCCAATGCCCTCGACAATGGCGTTGTGGCCGCCGACAAAAAACGGCACGTCAGCGCCCAGCAGCAGCGCAATCTGCTGCAGCCGGGCCCGAGGCCAGTTCAGCCCCCACAGCCGGTTGAGCGCCAGCAAGGTGCTGGCGGCGTCCGAGCTGCCACCGCCCAGCCCGGCGCCCCAAGGCACACGCTTGTGCACCGACAGGTCGGCGCCCAGCGTGCAGCCACTGGCCTGCTGCAGCGCCCGCGCCGCGCGCAGGCACAGGTCGTCCGGTGGCAAGACCGGGCCAAGGTCGTGGCGTTGCAGCAGGCCATCCTGGCGCCGCTCGAAGTGCAGCGTGTCGCACCAATCGATCAGCACAAACACCGACTGCAGCAGGTGATAACCATCCGGCCGGCGGCCCACCACATGCAGGAACAGGTTGAGTTTGGCTGGCGCCAGCACGTCATAGATGGCCGCCAGGCTCATCCCGCCGGCTCCAGCCGCGCCCTCACGGTGACCGCGGGCGGCGCGGCGCGGCGCGCCTCGACCCAGCCCTCGGCCCAGCGCGCCAGATCGATCTGCCAACCGAGTTGCTCGAACCCGGGCACACCGTCGCCGCGCGCAGCGGACGCGGCACCGGCCCAGGGCCGGCCCCGCAGCCAGTCGAACAACGCGGCCATCGGCACCGCCTCGCCCAATGCGGCGGTGGTGAGGCTGTCGAGATCAGGGAAACGGGTTTCGCTGCCGGCGCTGGCCAACACCGCCTGGCCGGGCGACCAGACCGCCCGCGCCAGCGTGGTGCCCAGCGGGCCGCTGAGCAGCAATTGGCCGTCGCGGGCCGAGCCTTGCAGCTCAAAATCGGCGCTGATGCCACGCTCGGGCTGGCCCGCAACGCGGACCGACAGACGGCCGCTGACCGTCTGCCCCGGCTCACCCGCCGGCAAGCCGACACTGGCACAGGCTGCCAGCATCCAGGCAGCCGTAGCGATGGTGGCCCAACGCGCTGCCGCGCTGGCACCGCCCCGGACGGCCGCCGACGCACGCCCGCCCCAGGTCACAAACCAACTTTCAGCCGGGCCAGAGTCTCGCGCAGCACCTCGTTGGCAGCGTCGCGGCCACGGGCGTCCTGCCAGACCGTGCGCGCCTCAGCCTGCAGGCCGGCGGCCCACAGCACCTCGCCCAGGTGGGCGGCGATCTCGGTGTCCGGCCGTGCGCTGTAGGCCTGACGCAGCAGGCGCAAGGCCTCGTCACGGTTGCCCAGGCGAAACTCGACCCATCCCAGGCTGTCGGTGATGAACGGGTCACCGGGCGACAGCTCGAGCGCACGCGCAATCAGGCTGCGCGCCTCGGGCAGGCGCACGCCACGATCGGCCAGCGAGTAGCCCAGCGCGTTGTGGGCATGGGGATGGTCGGGCTTGAGCGCGATCACCCGGCGCAGCAGGCGCTCCATTTCGACCATGCGGTCGAGCTTTTCCTCGACCATCGCCTGCTCGTAGATCAGGTCGACGTCATCCGGAAAGCGCTGGCTGGCCATGCCCAACACCTCGGCTGCCTCACGCCAGCGCTTGACGTCGCGCAGCATCTGGGCCTCGGCCATCAGCTTGGCACGGGCGTTGTCGCCGGTGCGCTCGGGCACGGCCTGGATCAGCGCCCTGGCCTCTTTGATCTTGCCTTGGCGGGCCAGCAGGCTGGCTCGGCGGGTCTGCACCTCCAGCGCACGTTGCGGGTTGTCCACCTTGGCCAACCAGCCCTCGGCCGCCTTGACGTCGCCACGTTGCTCGGCGGCCTGGGACAGCAGCAACCAGGCCTGGGTCAGGTCGCGGGCAGCGCCGCTGCCGCCAGCCGGAGCCTCGTCGTCATCGTCGTCGTCAGCAGCAGAACTGTCGGCTGCGGGGGCGACAGGCTTGGAGGCTGCCTTGCCGGCACCGGCCGCACCTGGCTTTGCGGCGGTGTCCGGCGAACCGCCGGGGGCCGCACTGGCGGTGGTCGCGGAGGCCAGCTCAACGTATTTCAGCAACGCTGTCTCTGCGTCCCGCGGCTGCTTGAGTTCCAGGCGCAGGGCGCCCAGCATCAGCCACGGCTCGGGGATCTGCGGCCGCTCGGTGGTCAGGCTTTCGAGTTGCCGGCCGGCGTCGGCGTAGCGCTGCGATTGCGTCAGCTGGCGCACATAGGCCATGCGCACGGCAGGCTCGGCCTCGGGGCGGGCCAGGTAGTCGGTAACCACCGTCTCGGCAGCGGGTGTCGCGGGCAGCATCTCCAGCGCCAGCAGTGCCGGGCCCGGGGCCGCCAGATCGTCGGCCTGTGCTGCACGCGCCAGGCCCAGCGCTTGCGGCAGGTTGCCAGCAGCCAGGTGCGAACGGCCCAGCGTCACCCGGCTGGCGGTGCGGGTGCCGGGCCTGTCCAGGTAGGGCAGCACCAGCTTTTCGATGATGGACAACGCGCGCTGGCGGTCGGCCACGCCCTGCAACACCCGCGGCAAGCCGGCGATCAGGCCGGGCTGCTCCATCAGCGGCACGCCAGCCAGCCAGGCGGCCATCGGCTCGGCGGCTTCTTCGGGCTTATTCAGGGCCACCAGGATCTGGGCTTGGTAGCGCAGCGGCGCAACCGCGCCAGGCTTGGCGTTGCGCCAGGCGCGGGCGGCCTCCAGCGCCTGGTCACCGGCGCGTGCCTGCAGTGCAATTTCGACCGCCCGCTGGTACAGCGCCTCATCGCCGTTGCGCCGGGCGGCGTCCAGGATCACACCGAAGGCGTTGCCGGCACGGCCGGCGTTGAGTTCGAGCTCGCCGATCAACACCTGGTAGAACAGCAACGTGTCCAGCGACGAATTGGCCAGCGTCGCAGGGCCGCCCACCGCACCCTTGGCCACGCCAGGCTTGGTGGCCGCGCCAGGGCTTGCTGGCTGCGCCGTCACCACGCCGCAGCACAATGCTGCCGCCAGAGCCGCAGCCCTGATCGGGGAAAGCCTAGCGCCCAGCACGGGCCAACTCGGGCGGGCAACTTTGCCGGTCATGAAGACTCCTGAAAACAAGGTGGATTCTAGGCGTCACCCATAATTCCCTTCGATGCCAGAACTGCCCGAAGTCGAAGTCACACGCGCCGGCCTGGCCGACCGCCTTTTAGGTGCCGAGGTGCAGTCTGCCCGCCTGGGCAAACCGTTGCGCTGGCCCTTGGGGGTTGCCCCGGACAGCCTGCACGGCCGGCGTATCGGTGCGTTGCAGCGGCGCGGCAAATACCTGTGGATGCCGCTGGGCAACGTCGCCCCCTTGATGCCCGCTGTGCAAACCACGTCGGGCGCCGGACCGTCAAACGTCAGCGAGGTCGGTGACCAGGGTGGGCTGCTGCTGCACCTGGGCATGTCCGGGTCGTTGAAACTGACAGATCCGGCCGAATTGACCGCGCTGGCCGGTGAGCCCGGCCCCCATGACCATTTTGATTTGCTGACCAGCCGCGGCCTGCTGCGCCTGACCGACCCGCGGCGCTTTGGCGCCGTGGTGTGGTCGCCTGCATTGACCCTGGACCCGGCCGCCCGGCTGCTGGCCCGGCTGGGTGCCGAGCCGTTCGACAGCCGCTTCACCCCGGCGCTGCTGCACGCGGCACTGCACAGCCGCAAGACCACGGTCAAGGCCGCACTGCTGGCGGGCGACATCGTTGTCGGCGCCGGCAACATCTACGCCAGTGAAGCCCTGCACCGCGCCGCCATCGACCCCCGCACCCGGTGTGATCAACTGAGCCGGCCGCGCTGCGAACGCCTGCTGGCGGCGCTGCGCCTGACGCTGGCGCGTGCAATCGAGTTGGGCGGCTCGACGCTGCGTGACTTCCGCGATGCCCATGGCATGAGCGGCGCCTTCCAGACCGAGGCGCTGGTCTACGGCCGCGAGGGCCAGGCCTGCGCCCGCTGCGGCGGCACCATCCGGCGCATCGTTCAGGGCCAGCGCGCCAGCTACTTTTGCGCCGGTTGCCAACGACGTTGAGTTGTTCACGGGGGCCATGGCCAACTTGTCAGCAGTTGTGTACTTCGCTAGCGCCCGGGGCAAGGCCACGCTAGGATCAATTCACACCCCGTCCGGTTTTCTTGATGCCGTGCAGGTTTGCAGATGTGCAGTTGACCCCAACCCGGCGCGGGCCGCCCGTCGCATTCCCTCCATGCCTACCGCCCTGCACAGCCACCTCGACGCCTTTGCCGCCTGGCGGTTGGCGCTTGACCGGGGCATGTCCAAGTTGACCGCACAACTCAGCGACAGCCGCCTGCTCGACGACACGGCACTGGCGTTGGCCGCGTCGGTGCACCAGCGGCTGGCCACGGACAAGCTGGTACTGGCCTTTGTTGCCGAGTTTTCACGCGGCAAGTCCGAGTTGATCAACGCGCTGTTTTTTGCCGACACCGGCCGTCGCGTGCTGCCGGCCACGCCTGGCCGCACCACGATGTGCCCGGTCGAGCTGGCCTGGGACAACCAGCAGGCCCCGACGCTGGCGCTGCTGCCCATCAGCACCCGTGCCAGCAGCCAGACGCTGGCTGCGCTGCGCGAGCAGCCGGACGCCTGGCGCGTCCTGCCCTTGCCGGTGGGCGACGCCCAGGCCATGGCGCAGACTCTGCAGCAGGTGGTACGCACCGTCCAGGTCTCGACCGACGAAGCCCGGACGCTGGGTTTCTGGAGCGACGATCATCCCGACGACAACCCACCGCGTGACGCGCAGGACCGGGTTGACGTGCCGGCCTGGCGCCATGCGCTGATCAACTATCCGCACCCCTTGCTCAAGCGGGGGCTGGTGGTGCTGGACACCCCCGGTCTGAATGCCATCGGCGCAGAGCCCGAATTGACACTGGCGCTGCTGCCCTCAGCCCACGCCGCGGTGTTCTTGCTGGCGGCCGATGCCGGCGTCACCCGGTCCGACCTGGCGGTGTGGCGCGACCACCTGGGCGACCGGGGCATCGAGCGTTTTGTGGTGCTCAACAAGATCGACACGCTGGCCGATCCGCTGCTGGATGCCGCACAGATCGACGCCCAGGTCCAGCGCCAGTGCGAGCAGGCCGCACAAACTTTGGGCATCGAGCCGGGCCGGGTGTTTCCACTGTCAGCACGCCAGGCCTTGACAGCGCGGGTGCAAGGGGACGACGCGGCGCTGGCCGCCAGCCGCCTGCCGGCGCTTGAGGCCGCGCTGCTGTCGCAACTGCTGCCGCAGCGCAGCCAGGTGATTGGCCACATGGTCGAGGACAGCGTGCTGGCGTTGCAGCAATCCGCGTTGCGCCGGCTGAGCGACCGCCAACGCCAGACCGCCGAACAATTGCAGGAGCTGCGCGGCCTGAGCGGCAAAAGCGCTGCCCGCCTCCGGCTGGTGGGTGGCAGGCTGGATGCCGAGGGCGTCGACTTCGAGCGCTGCGGGCCCAAGCTGGCCGCTCTGCGGTCGGTGCTGATGCGCCAATTGCAGGAGGTGCTGGACGGCCTGGCCAGCGAGCAACTGCGGGCCGAAGTGCAGCGCATGCAAAACGACGGCGCTCACAGCCTGCTTGGGCTGGGCGCCGCCAACGCCTACGCCGCGCTGGGCCAGCGGCTGCAGGCGCTGCTGCACCAGGCCGAAAAGCGCGCTGGCGAGATCGAACAAATGCTGCGCGCCAGCCAGCGGGCGCTGAACGCCGAGTTTGGTTTTACGCTGGGCTGCGGTGCCTGCCCGTCGCTGGCCACCTTCGAGCGCGAGCTGCGCCGCATCGAGGACAGCTACAGCCGCTACGTCGGCGTGACGCAGGTCTGGCGGCTGGCCCAGCCGGGCTTTGCCGAACGCTTTGCGCACATGCTGTTGTCGCGGCTGCGGGTGGTGTTCGAGGGCGCGGCCAACCATATTGAACACTGGGTTCGCACCGCCAGCCACCAGATCGACGACCAGCTGCGCGAACGCCGGGCCGCGCTGAAGCATCGGCGTGACGCGCACCACCGCATCCTCAGCGCCGAGCACGGCCTGACGCAGGGCATCGCCGACCTGCTGGCTGAGGAAGCCCGGCTGGCATCGCTGGCCGACCGCATGGCGGCCGATGCCGACGGCCTGCGCATCCTGGCGGCCACGCCGCCCGCCAGCGCTGGCGCCGACCGGACGCAGCACCTGCAACTGGTGCGCGGCGCCGCCTGATTGGCGCTGCGGGCAGCGCGGGCCGTCCCGCCAAGGGTTGCCCGGGCGACCGCCTGCGGCTGTGCGCCATGATGGCGACATGCACGCCTTCTTGAGTACCGAACCCGACCCGACCCGCACACCGGATCTGGCCAACCTGCTGATCACCTGGCAGCGCCAGCACGGCCGCCATGGCCTGCCGTGGGTGGGCAGCCGCGACCCGTACCGGGTGTGGCTGTCCGAAATCATGCTGCAGCAAACCCAGGTCAGCACCGTGCTGGGCTACTACGACCGCTTTTTGCAGCGCTTTCCGGATGTCGCCGCGTTGGCGGCAGCCCACCAGGATGAGGTGCTGGCGCTGTGGAGCGGCCTGGGCTACTACAGCCGCGCCCGCAACCTGCACCGCTGCGCCCAGGTGGTGGTGGCAACGCACGGCGGTCGGTTTCCGGGCAACAGCATCACACTGGCCACGCTGCCCGGCATCGGCCGGTCCACCGCGGCGGCGATTGCCGCTTTTTGCTTTGGCGAGCGCTGCGCCATCCTGGACGGCAACGTCAAGCGGGTGCTGACCCGGGCGCTGGGTTTTGACGGCGACCTGGCCGAAACCCGGCAAGAAAAGGCGCTGTGGCTGAAAGCCGAGGCGCTGCTGCCGGCGCCCTCGGTGCCCGGCGGCATCGAGGCCTACACCCAGGGCCTGATGGACCTGGGGGCGTCACTGTGCAGCCGGCGCCGGCCGGCTTGCGATGCCTGCCCGCTGGCTGCGCGCTGTGTGGCCCATGCCCAAGGCCGGCAAGCCGCCTACCCGGTCAAGACCCGCAAGCTCAAGCGCGGCCAGCGTGAACATGCGCTGCTGTGGCTGGTGGACGCTGAACGGGTGTGGCTGGTGCAGCGGCCACAGACCGGGGTCTGGGCGGGGCTGTGGACGCTGCCCGAGTTCAACAGTGACGACGCGCTGTGGGCGCAGGCGGCCAACTGGCCGGGCGAGGGCCGGCCGCTGCCCCTGGTGCAACATGCGCTGACCCATTTCGACTGGACCTTGCGGCCTTGCCACTGGTCATTGCCGGCCGGGCTGGACGCCGAGGCCCGGGGCCGCATCGAAACCGGCCTGCCGGTAGGCCGCTGGGTACTGCGCCAGGAGGCGCTGGCGATGGGCCTGCCGGCGCCGATCCGGCGGCTGCTCGAGGCCGGCCCGCCGACCTGACCCCGCCGGGCGGGGCCGACGCCGGGCCGCAGCCGCGAGGCCCAAAGCCACGGCTAGATCACACCCTTGCCGCGCAGGTACTCGTCCACCAGCTTGAGCCGCAGCACCGGCTCGTCCAGCACCATCAATCGGTATTTGGCGGCGACCGAGATCGGCAGGATCTCGCACCAGCGGTTGGCCACCCAGCCGGCCTCGTCCAGCCGGTACGGCCGGTCGAAGGGGTGCTGGTCTTGCGCGGCCAGCGACCCAATCGCCTGGCCCAGCGCCCGGGCGGTGGCGTCAAGCTCGGGTGGCACGGTGGCCGCCAGATCGTCGTCCAGCGCTTGTGCCGCGGCCAGCCACAGGCCGTCCGGACGCTGCCATGGTGTGCCCAGCTGCACCCGGCGGCCGCCGATGCAGCGGACCTTCAGGATGCCGGGCTGCTCGGCGTCCACATCCTGCAAATGGGCCAGCACGGCGATCGGCTCCAGCCGGACCGCGTCGCCGCCGCCGCCCCGCACCTCGCTGCCCTGACCGATGCAGGCCACGCCAAACGGCGAGCGGTTGCGCAGGCAGTGGCTGATGAGGTCGAGGTAGCGGGCCTCGAACACCTTGAGCGGCAGCAAGCCGCCCGGGAACAGCACCGTCTGCAGCGGAAACAGCGGCAGCTCGGCCCAGTGGTCGGTGGTCGGTGGCGCCGCAGCGTCGCCCGGTTTTGGCAGGTCAGGCGTCAATCGAAAGCATCCAGTTCGCGGTGACGGATCACAGTGGCGCCGTGGTCGGCAAAACGCTGGCCCAACTGCTCGACCATGTAGACCGACCGGTGCTGGCCACCGGTGCAGCCGATGGCCACAGTGACGTAGCCGCGCTGGTCGGTGGCCAGCGCGGGCAGCCAGCGCCGCATGAAGGCCTCGATCTGGTCCAGCAACTCGCCGGCCTCGGGCTGCTCGTCCAGGAACTGGGCCACCGGCGCGTCACGGCCAGACAGCGGCCGCAGTTCACGGATGTAGTACGGGTTGGGCAACACCCGCACGTCGAACACATAGTCGGCGTCCAGCGGCACGCCGTACTTGAACGCAAAACTCTCGAACACCAGGGTCAGGCGCCCGGTGCTGGCGGCCACCAGCTCGCGCACATGGTGGCGCAGGCCGGCCGGGCGCAGCGTGCTGGTGTCGATGATGGTGGAGACCTCGCGCAACTCGGCCAGCATCAGCCGCTCCAGCTCGATCGCCTCGACCAGCGCGTGCTGCACGCTGCCACCGGCACCAGGGTGGCTCAGCGGGTGCGGACGCCGGGTCTCCGAGAACCGACGCACCAGCGTGTCGGTGCTGGCGTCCAGAAACAGCGGCCGGATCGTGACGCCCGCGCCGCGCAAGTCGGCAATCAGCGGCAGCAGGGCCGGCAGCGAGCCGGCGGCACGCACATCCACGGCAATCGCCACGCGTTGCGTGTAGCGCGGGTGGTTGAGCCGCATGTACTCACCCAGCAGCTCGGGCGGCAGGTTGTCAACGCAAAAATAGCCGGCGTCCTCCAGCGCGTGCAGCGCCACCGACTTGCCAGAGCCCGAAATGCCGGTGATCAGCACCAGCTCGCGCATCGAGGTGTTGGTGACGGGGGTGGCCGATTCGGTCATGCTTTGCTGCGCCTGCGCGGGGTGGATTGGGGCAAGGTCTTGGTGCTCATGTCGGGCGCGGCTTGCGGGGCCAGCGCCTGCTGCAGCATGGCCTGGGCATGGGCCAGGCTGGTGCCGGCCAGGCGCTCGCCGCCCATCATGCGCGCAACCTCGGCAACACGGGCTTCGCCCAGCACGGGCAGCACGCTGCTGGTGGTGCGGCCGTCGGCCTGCAGCGCCTTGCTGACGACGTAATGGTGGTCGGCACAAGCGGCCACCTGGGCCAGGTGGGTGACGGCCAGCACCTGGTGCTGGCCGCCCAATTGCTTGAGCAGGACACCGACGGTGTTGCCCACCGCGCCGCCGATGCCGGCGTCGATCTCGTCGAAGATCAGCGTGCCGGCGCCCGGGCCGACCGCCAGCGGGCCGTGCACGTCGTCGGCCGGGGCAACAGGCCGGCTCAAGGTGGTCACGGCAATGGCCAGCGCCAGCCGCGACAGCTCACCGCCCGAGGCCACCCGGCCCAGCGGACGCGGTGTGCTGCCGGCATGGCCCGCCACCAGGAACTCCACCGCCTCCAGGCCCTGCGACTGGGGCTGTGCCAGCGGCACCAGCGCCACCTCGAAACGCCCGCCGCTCAAGCCCAGGCCCTGCATCGCCCCGGTCACGGCATGCGCCAGTGGTGCGGCGGCGGCCTGGCGGGCTGCGCTGATGCGCCGCGCTTCATCCCCGTAGTGGCGGTCGGCCCGGTCCAGCGCAGCCTGCAGCGCAGCGGTGTCGGTGGCGGCGTCCAGCGCAGCCAGTTCGTCGCGCCATTGCGCCAGCAGCGCGGGCAACTGGTCCGCCGGGCGGCGGTAGCGCCGTGCCAGCCCCATCCAGGCGGCCATGCGCTGGTCCAGATCGGCCAGTCGTTCGGGGTCCAGATCGGCCCGGCGCAGGTAGCTGTTGAGCGCGTGCGAGGCATCCTGCAACTGGGCCAACGCACTGTTGAGGGTTTCGACCACCGCAGCAATGCGCGGGTCGTGGTGGGCCACTCCGGACAGGATGTCGGCCGCCCGGCTGGTCAGCGACTCGGCGGTGGCGCTGCCGGCGTCGGTATCGGCGTCGTTGCCGACCAACGCATCCAGCGCGCCGCGCGCTGCATCCATCAGGGCCTGGGCGTGGGCCAGGCGCTGGTGCTCGGCCGACAACTCGGGCCACTCACCCTCACCGGGGGCCAGCTTGTCCAGCTCGCCGATCTGCCAGGCCAGGCGGTCACGCTCGCGGGCAATCTCGTCGCCGCGTTCGCGGGCCCGGGCCAGTGCGTCGGTGGCGGCCTTGCGCTGCGCAAAACGGGTGGCCAGGTCGGTGGTGTCCAGCCCGGCATGGGCATCGACCAGCTCGCGGGTGGCCGCCGCCCGGGTCAGGCTTTGCCAGGCATGCTGGCCGTGGATGTCGAGCAGGTGGTCAGCCGCGTGGCGCAACTCCGCCAGCGTGGCCGCGCCGCCGTTGATCCAGGCGCGGCTCTTGCCCTGGGTATCGATGGTGCGGCGCAGCAGCAACGTGGGCGGCTCGGTGTTGGGGTCGGTGGCAAATCCCGCCTGGTCCAGCCAACCGGCCAGCGCGGCGGGGCTGTCGAACTCGACGCAGACCTCGGCCCGGCTGGCGCCTTCACGCACCACGCCGGCATCGCCCCGGCTGCCCAACGCCAGCTGCAGCGCGTCGACCAGGATCGACTTGCCCGCGCCGGTCTCGCCGGTCAACACCGAAAAGCCGGCATGGAACTCCAGCTCCAGGGCCGGCACGATCACAAAATCGCGCAGGGCGAGGCGGCGCAGCACCTCAGTGCCCCAGGGCCAGGGCGGGCACCACCGCTAGGGCCATGCAGCCAGGCGCAGCAGCGGTCACACCACGCCCTCGTACCAGCGCAGCTTGCGCCTCAAGGTGGCGTAGTAGCTCCAGCCACGCGGGTGCAAAAAGCGCACCTTGTGGGCGGAACGGTGCACCCGCACCTGGTCACCGTGCAGCAGACTGGCCAGGCCTTGCATGTCGAAATTGGCCGAGGCGTCTCGCCCGGCCACCACGGTGATGCGCACCACACCGGTGTCGGGCAGCACGATCGGCCGGTTCGACAAGGTGTGCGAGGCGATCGGCACCACCACCCAGCCGGCGATGCCCGGGTGCAGGATGGGGCCGCCGGCCGACAGCGCGTAGGCTGTCGACCCCGTGGGCGAGGCCACGATCAGGCCATCGGCCCGCATATTGGCGACAAACTCGTCGCCGATGTCGACCCGCAACTCGACCATGCTGGCGGTAGCACCCCGGCTGACGACCACGTCGTTCATCGACAGGCCCTCGAAGATGCACTCGCCATCGCGCCAGATCTCGCCCTCCAGCATGGCGCGAAAATCTTCTTCATAGTCGCCCGCGATCATCGGTGCCAGCGCTTCGCGGAATTGGCCGATCGGCACATCGGTGATGAAGCCCAGCCGACCCTGGTTGATGCCCACCACCGGCAAATCAAAGCGCGCCAGCTCTCGGGCGATGCCCAGCATCGTGCCGTCACCCCCCACCACCACCGCCAAGTCGCACTGGGCGCCGATCTGCGCCAGTGTCAACGCCTCAAAATCGGTCACGCCGGTATTGAGGGCGGTCTGGTGCTCAAACGACACCTCCAGACCGAGCCGCACCAGAAAGTGTGCGATCTCTTCGAGCAGCGGCCGGATGCCATCGGCCTGGTACTTGCCAACCAGCGCTGCATGATGGAATCGACGGGACATGCGTCGAATTACACCACAGCCCCCCCGGCGACTGCGGCTGGCCGGGGCGCTGTCCGTACAATGAAATCGCACTTGAAAAGCCCATGGACGAGCGCTCCCGCACCCTGCTGAAAACCCTGGTCGAACGCTATATCGTCGACGGCCAGCCGGTGGGCTCACGCACGCTGTCCAAGGCCTCGGGGCTGGAGCTGTCGCCGGCCACCATCCGCAACGTGATGGCCGACCTGGAAGAGCTGGGCCTGATCGCCAGCCCGCACACCAGCGCCGGGCGTATCCCCACGGCACGCGGCTACCGGCTGTTTGTCGACACCATGTTGACAGCGCGCGCGGCAGACCTGCTGCACCCCTCGCCCGAGATGGCCGGCGTGCGCGGCCAATTGCAGCCCGACCAACCCCAGCGGGTGATCGCCCAGGCGGCGCAGTTGCTGTCCAACCTGTCGCACTTTGTCGGCGTGGTGACGTCGCCCAAGCGGGCCAGCGTGTTCCACCACATCGAGTTCATGCGGCTGGGCGACCGGCGCTTGCTGGTAATCCTGGTGTCGCCCGAGGGCGATGTGCAGAACCGCGTGATCTTTACCGCCCGCGACTACACGTCGGGTGAGCTGATCGAGGCCAGCAACTACCTCAACACCCACTACGCCGGGTTGGCCATCGACGAGGTGCAGCAGCGCTTGCGCCACGAGATCGACACCCTGCGCGGCGAGATCGCCCATTTGATGCAAGCCGCCGTGCAGGCCGGTACCGACGCGCTGGCCGACAACACCGAGCAGCTGGTGGTGGCTGGCGAGCGCAACCTGCTGGGGGTGCAGGACTTTGGCAACGACCTGGGCTCGCTGCGCAAGATGTTTGACCTGTTCGAGCAAAAAACCGAGCTGATGCGGCTGCTCGAAAACTCCAGCAGGGCCGAGGGTGTGCGTATCTACATCGGTGGCGAGTCGGGGGTGGTGCCTTACGAGGATCTGTCGATCGTATCGGCGCCCTACGAGGTGGACGGCCGCATCGTCGGCACGCTGGGCGTGATCGGCCCGACGCGGATGGCCTACGAGCGCATGATCCAGCTGGTGGACATCACTGCGCGGCTGGTGGGTAACGCACTGTCGGGGCCGAAGTAGGCGCCATCCGCTTCACCTGCGGCGCGTCACCCGGTTGGCGTCAACACCAACGCGCTACCAGCGCCCGGGTGCACTCAGCCTCTTCAACCAGCCAAGCCACCAGTTGCTGCCGTGATGCGGTATCAGCCCCCTGCCGCGGGATCAACCAGTAGGCAAAGTCGGGCGCCAGCGGCGCGGTGCGCGGCCGCAAGGCGGTCAGCCGGCCATCGGCCAGCATGGCCGCCACCAGCGGCGCCCGGCCCAGTGCCACACCGTGGCCGGCCAGCGCGGCATAGATCACCTGGTCGTACTGGCTGAACGCCAGCCGGGCACGCGGTTTGGACTGGGCCGCCGACAGGCCCAGCGAGGCCAGCCAATCGGTCCAGTCCAACCAGGGGCGCGCGGCCTCGTCGTATTCCAGCAGCGTGATCTGGGCAAAGTCATTGGCCTCCAGCTCGGGTTGCAGGCCCAGCGCCGGGCTGGCCACCACCAGCATCTGCTCGTCGAACAGGCGCAGCGCGCCCGGCGGCTGGCTGGCGGCGGCGCCGTAGCGCAGCGCCAGATCCACGCCCTCGCGCTCCAGATCAACCAGCCGGTTGCCGGCTGACACCCGCACGTCGATGCCTGGGTGCGCCGCCTGAAACTCCCCCAGCCGCGGCAGCAGCCACAAAGACACCGCGCCGATGGTGGCAGTCAAGGTGACCGGCGGCAGGCCGGTGCGCTGGCGCAGCGCATCAAGCTGCGCGCCCAGCTGCGTCAGCCAGGCGTCGCTCAGGCGGTACAGCCGGTCGCCGTCGGCCGTCAACGCCAGCGCCCGGTGCTGGCGGATGAACAGCGGCCGGCCCAGGTGGTCTTCGAGTGCGCGGATTTGCCGGCTGACCGCCGATTGCGTCAGAAACAGGTCGGCAGCGGCCTGGGTGACCGACAAACGCCGGGCCACCGCCACAAAACCGCGCAGCAGATCAAGTGAAGGCAGACGGGCGAGGGCGTTGTCCATGGCAGATGCCGGGTGTTTCATGCATTCTTGCAGCGCATGCGAACTGGGCGGATTTATCGTTCGACAAGCGACCGATGCTGGGCTGAAATTGCCCCATCGTCAACCCAGATCGGAGCTGAACCATGAACATCACGCAACCCAAGCCAGACTGCGGCGCTACCCAGCCGGTGCGCACCACCCTGCAACTCGGCGCACATGACATGCTGTCGGTGCAACTGCGGGCCGGTGACCAACTGCGTGGTGAGCGCGGCACGGTGTGGATCACCGAGGACGGCATGCTCAACGACATCCTGCTGGCGCCGGGCGATTGCCACCGCGTCGCGCACGACGGCGCGCTGAACGTTTCCGCACTGCGCGGCGGCAACGATGGGGTGCGGGGCAGTACCTGCGTGTCAGTGGCCGGCCGCACGCCGCTGACCTGGCAGCGCGTCAATGCCCGCCGGCCTCGCTTCTACAATCGGGCCTCTGCTGGTTTTGCAGCGGGCCGTTAGCTCAGTTGGTTAGAGCAGAGGACTCATAATCCTTTGGTCGTAGGTTCAAGTCCTACACGGCCTACCACCGCATCCCGAATCAATGGCTGC
>JBKJKU010000293.1:0-19878 GCA_046597355.1 Aquabacterium sp. | reverse complement strand
GCTGGCCGCATTCACCCAGGCGATCCTGGCCAATTCCTGGTTCAGCCCGCGCGCCAACCAGCGGCTTTACCGCGAGACCGAGGGCCTGCCGCTGCGCGCCGGGCTGTCGCACGAGATCCACCGCAGCCAGGGCCGTGGCCCGGACATGGACACCCGCATTGCCAGCTTCTTGAACATGCGCGGCACACTGGCCTGAACCCAGCCCGGCGGCCGGCTGCACCGTTGCCAAATGCTGCCTGCTGGCCGCCGGGATTTACCGCCTGGCCGCGACCCACCTCAACCCCAACCTGGGTGCCAATACCATGCCACTGCACGATCCTGCCCACGCTTTTGTGCCGTATCCCGATGTGCCAGTGCCGCGCGCCGGCAGTGGTCCATTGGCTGGCCTGTGCTTTGGCGTCAAGGACTTGTTCGACGTTGCCGGCTACCCCACCGGCGGCGGCTCGCCCACGGTGCTGGCGATGTCGGGCATCAAGACCGCCCACGCACCCACCGTGGCCCGGTTGCTGGCCGCCGGTGCCGCATTTGTCGGCAAGACGGTCACCGACGAGCTGGCCTTCTCGATGAACGGCAACAACGCCCACTTCGGCGCGCCGATCAACGGCGCCGCACCGGACCGCATCAGCGGCGGCTCTTCGTCCGGCTCGGCCTCGGCGGTGTCGAACCGGCTGTGCGACTTTGCGATCGGCACCGACACCGGCGGCTCGGTGCGCGCGCCGGCCAGCCACTGCGGTCTGCTCGGCCTGCGGCCCACGCACGGCCGGATCAGCCTGGCCGGTGCGCTCGACCTGGCACCGAGTTTTGATACCTGCGGCTTCTTTGCGCGCGACACCCCCACCTTCGCCCGCGTCGCCAACGTGCTGCTGGGCCCCGACCCGCAGCCCTTGCCGGCCGTGCCGAGGCTGCTCTGGCCGACCGAGGTCTGGGCGCTGCTGGCGCCCGAGGTGGCCGACGCCGCGTTGGCGGTGGCCGCGCAGGTGCAGGCGGTGCTGGGGCCAGCCGCGCCGGTCGCGGTGGTGCGCGACAGCTGGGACGCGATGTACTGGCACTTCCGCCACCTGCAGGGCCGAGAGGCCTGGACCACCGACGGGCCGCTGATCGAGCGCCATGCCCCCACGCTGGGCCCCGGCGTGGCCGAGCGCTTCGCCTGGTCGCGTCAGGTCAGCGATGCGCAGGTCGCGGCGGGTCAGGGGTTCCGCACGGCCTACCGGGCGCAGCTCGATGCGCTGCTGGGTGATGACGGCGTGCTGCTGATGCCGACCATGCCCGACGTGGCGCCGCTGCGCAGTGCGCCCGCCAGCCTGCTGGACGACTACCGCAATCAGGCGATCCGGATGCTGTGCATCGCAGGCTTCACCGGCATGCCGCAGCTCAGCCTGCCGCTGCTGCAGCGGGGTGGCGCGCCGATGGGCCTGTCGCTGCTCGGCCCCAGGGGCAGCGACCGGGGGCTGGTGGCGCTGGCCGAGCGCTTGGCGGCCGCGGGCGTCGGCGCCTGAGCGGCGTCTCGGTGACGTCTCGGCGACGTCTCGGCGGTATCTGGGTGGTATTTCAGTGGCGCCCGCGGACCGGCCGCCGGTAGCCGCGGCACAGCGGACGGCCGGCGGTGCTGGCTGCAATGCGGCACCGGCAGGGGCGGGCGGCGTGCGCCATCGCACAGACAGCGGTGCAACAACGGGTCACCATACAGGCCATGGCGCCGCCGGGCGCAAGGCCATCGCCGTGATGACGAGCAGCACGCCACACCCGCTAATCCACCCCGCCGCAGCGCGCAACCGACAGCGCGGGTGCCTGTGCATCGCCCTGTGGCTGGCGCTCGGTGCGCCCATGGCGACCGCGGCGACCGAGGCTTCGTCGCCAGCGCCATCGCTCACGCCCACGCCAACACCTGAAGTCGCCCCGTCGGCGCCCGAACCTGCCCAGGCTGACACCCACGAACTCGCCGAATCCGCGCGCCGGTCGGTGCGATCGGCCACCGTGTGGATGGCGCGGGGCGTTGACAGCTGGTTTGGCGACCAACCGTTTGAGGACGGCGGCGAGATCACCAACGGCCAGATCAGCCTGTCCCTGCTGAAGCGGCAGGGCGAGTCGCCAGACACCGCGCTGCGCTTCAACGTGCATCTGCGCCTGCCCAACGTCGAGAAGTTTTCTTATGTATTTCTGGGCCGGGACGACCCGCGCGACGTGATCACCGACAAGCCGACCGAATTTTCACGCCAGCAGCGGATTACGCGCGACCGCAGCGAACCGCCGTCGTTTGTGGCGGGCCTCGGGCTGAACCTGCCCAACTCGGTGGCGCTGCGCCTGGGCTTTCGGGGCGGCCTCAAGCCCTTTGCCCAGGCCCGCTACCTGCAGGCCTGGGTCTGGCCGTCGGGCACCTCGGCCGACTTTCGCGAGACGGTGTTCTGGGCGCCGGACGACCGCTTCGGCTCGACCTCGTCGATGTCGCTGGAACACCCCCTGTCGTCGTCCCTGGCCTTGCGCTGGCTGGCGTCTGCCACCATCACCCAGAAGTCGCCCAGGTTTGCGATGAACAGCAGCGTGGGTGCTTACCAGTCGTTCAGCGGCCAGCGGCTGCTGACCTGGGAGTTGCTGATGGACGGCACGCAGGGCGCGGGCGTCGGCTTGTCAGACTACGGCACGCAGGTCAAATGGCAGCAGCCGGTGTACCGCGAGTGGTTGCTGGTTGAAGTGCTGGGCGGTCACTTCTGGCCACGCCGGGACGCCGCCAGCCCGCGCACCCGTGCCTGGGCCTTTGGCAGCAGCCTGAAGATGCGGTTCTGAGCAGACCGGGGCTGACCGGCCGCGGGCAGGGTGCCGCAGGCAGGCTTTTGACAGGGGTCAGGGGGCCAGCCGCGGCGCCGATTGCAGCAGGTCTTGCAGGGCCTGCTTGTAGAACTTGGCGAACGCGGTGGTGCCGTGCCCGCGGGTTTCAGCACTGGCCGGAATCAGCAACAACCTGGCATTTTTTACCCGGGGCAACTCGCGCTCCAGGATGCCCAGCTCCGGCGGGTTGCGTTCATCGTCGGCGGAATTGATCGCCAGCACGCTGCCCCGGATGCGCTCCAGTCCCGGCGCGGGGTTGTAGTCGCGCGACGATTCCCACTGGTAGAGATAGTCGTTGGCATCGGCGGTAAAGGGGGCGGCCAGGCGCCCGTCAAACAGCTTGTCGGCCGCAGCACGGGTGGGCGCGGCCTGGTACAGCGCCTGGTTGCCGCCGATCGTGCCCAGCCCGTAGAACAGGTTGTTGAACTTGAGGCTGCGCGGCTGCGCCGTGTAGTTGCCGCCCAGCCAGTCAGGGTCCTGGCGGATCGACTCGGTCAGCATGCGGCGCAGCAGCCAGTTGCGGCCGGCCATCTCGGTGGGCTGGCAGGCCATCGGCACCCACACATCGGCCATCTCGGGGTATTTCACGGCCCACAGCCAGGTGTGCATGCCGCCCATCGAGTTGCCGATCACCAGGCGCAGGCGCTTGAGCCCCAGGCCCTCGGTCACCAGCCGCATCTGGGCCTGCACCATGTCGTCGTAGTTGTAGCGCGGAAACTTGGCGCGCAGGCCGTCCGACGGCTTGGCGGATTGGCCCGCCCCGATCGCGTCGGGCAGGATGATGAAGTACCGGCTGGCGTCCAGCGGCTGGCCCGGTCCGAACAGCTCACCCGCAAAGGCCGGGCTCAGCATGCCGGTGCCAGAACCTGCGGTGCCATGCAAGACCAGCACCGGCTCACCGCCCGGATTGCCCACGGTGGTGTAGTGGATGCGAAGCGCCGCTGCCACCTCACCCGTGTGGAAGCGGAAGTCGCGCGCCACCCAGTCGGCCTCTTTGGGCGCCGGGTAGTCGGCAGCAAAAATCGGCAGTGACAGGCCCAACAGCGCGGCAGCCAAGACCGCCAAAAGTCGTTTCACGCCAGTCTCCTCGTCAGGGTGTGGTCGGGGGGTGGTCAGGGCACCTCATGCCCCGCGGCCGCCGTCCAGATCTGCCACCATTGCTGCGCGTCCAGCCGCAAGTCCAGCGCGGCCAGCGCGTCGCGGGCCAACTCGATACGGCGGGATCCCAGGATCGGCAGCGGCTGGCTGGGGTGGCGCAGCACCCAGGCGATCACCAGTGTGGTGACCGACACGCCCAGCTCGCCGGCCATCCGGTCCAGCGTCTGGCGCACGCGGCGCTCGGGCTCACCGTCGCCGGTGAAGATTCGCCCGCCGGCCAGCGGCGACCAGATCATCGGCCGCAGCCCCAGGTCCTGGCACTGGTCGAGCACGCCGTCGTGCAGCGCATCCCGGTGCAGCGGCGACAGCTCGACCTGGTGGGTCGCCAGGTTGATGCGGCGGTGCAGCGGCGCCAGCTGGTGCGGTGCAAAGTTGCTGACGCCAAAACAGCGCACCTTGCCCTCGCGGCGCAAAGCCTCGAAGGTCTCGGCCAACTCGTCGAAATCGGTCAGCGCGTCGGGCCGGTGGATCAGCAGCAGGTCGAGGTGGTCGCTGCGCAGGGCTTGCAGCGAATGCTCGACCGACGCCCGCACGTGCGCCGCGGCGGTGTTGTAGTGCTTGACCTGGGTCTGGGCACCAAAACCGGGGCGCGCCGGCGCCACCAGCTGGATACCGCACTTGCTGACCAGTTGCATCCGGCTGCGCAGCGCCGGGCGCAAAGCCAGTGCCTCGCCAAACAGCGCCTCGACGCTGTAGCCGCCGTAGATGTCGGCATGGTCAAAGCTGGTCACGCCCAGATCCAGGTTGCCCTCGACCCAGGCCAGGCGTTGCTGTGCTGTCCAGCCCCACTCGGCCAGGCGCCAGGCACCGGCGATGATGGGCGACAGGCCGGCGGGGTTGTGCATCGCGGCCATCAGATTTGCCTCACGCCGCTGGCGCCTTGGCGGCCTTGGGCAAGCGCCCCATCAAGAAGAACTCGTCGTTCGGCCGCATGCCGGTCAAGTTGGCCATGCGGTTGCTGAGCCCAAAAAACGCGGTGATCGCCCCGATGTCCCAGATGTCTTCGTCATCAAAACCGTGGGCGTGCAGCGCGGCGTAGTCGGCGTCATCGACCTCGTGGGAGCGCTGGCAGACCTTCACCGCAAAGGCCAGCATCGCGCGCTGGCGCGGCGTGATGTCGGCCTTCTGCGGATTGACCGCCAGCTGGTCGGCGATGAGCGGCTTTTTCTCGTAGACCCGCAGGATCGCGCCGTGCGCCACCACACAGTAAAGGCAGTGGTTGGCGGCCGAGGTGGCGACGATGATCATCTCGCGTTCGCCCTTGCTCAGGCTGCCGGTGTCCTTGACCAGCAGCGCATCGTGATAGGCCATGAAGGCGCGCCACTCGGCCGGCCGGTGCGCCAGCGCCAAAAACACATTCGGCACGAAGCCGGCTTTCTCCTGCACGGCCAGGATGCGCTCGCGCAGGTCGTCGGGCAGGTCTTTGAGGTCGGGCACGGGGTAGCGGCTGATGGCGGTCATGCGGTGTCCTGGGGGTGGCCGAAGAGGCTGGCAGCATAGCCTGCGCGGCGCGGCGCGGTGGGGTGGCGGGGCGGCGGGGCGGCCCAGGGCGTCACAGCAGGCGTTCTTCCACCAGCAACGACTGCAGCCACAGCTTGAAGCGCAAGGCCGGGCTGGACTCGGGCTCGTCAGTCGTGCTGAGGCTGCCGCCCTGGCCGTCGGGCCAGGACCATTGCACGGTGTTGCCGTCGGCCAGCAGGCTCAGCCGGTACAGGTTGCCGAGGCGCTCGCCGCTGACCAGTTGCTTCATCTCGGCAGCCAGTGCCGGGCTGTCGATCACCACGCCTATCTCGGTATTGCTCACCGCCGAGCGGCCGTCCAGGTTGACCGAGCCCACCAGCACCCACCGCTGATCGACCAGCGCCACTTTGGCATGCAGCCGGGGCGTCGAGCGGCCGAAGTTGCCAAACCCTTGCGACCCGCGGGTGAGCGCCGGGCTGAACTCGTGGATTTGCACGCCGATGCGCAGCATCTCGACCCGGTAGGCGCTGTACTTGTCGTGCACCAGCGGCTCGTCGGTGGAGCCCAGCGAGTTGGTGATCAGCACGGTCTGCACACCGTGGCGGGCGGCCTCGCGCATCATCGGCATGCCGACCTCGCCGGGCACGAAGTAGGGCGAGACGATGCGCACCTCGTGCCGCGCGGTGGCAATGGTGGCCAGCAGGCCGCGCATGGCCTCGGTGGGCGCCTTGCCCGCCGGCAGGCTGGCCTTGGCCGGTGAATCGGCAAAAACACTGGCGCTGGCGTAGTGCAGCGCCAACCGGCCCTGGTCGAGCTGGGCCTGCACGGCGGTCTGGCCTAGCGGGTCGGTGCGGTAGGCGGGGATCACCGGCTTGGCGTGCTGCACCGCGGCGGCCAGTCGGGCCTGGGCCGGGGCCGCAGCGGGTGCGCCCAGCAGCGCCTGCGCCGGCCAGGCGGCGTCGCTGTTCCAGAACCGGTCAAACACCGCTGCCAGGTCCTGCACCACGGCCCCGGTGGCCAGCAGGTCCATGTCGATGAAGTTGGCCTCGGCATGGCCCATGAAGTATTCATCGGCGATGTTGCGTCCGCCAAAGACCGCCACCGTGCTGTCTGCCAGGAACAGCTTGTTGTGCATGCGGTGGTTGTGCCGCTCAAAGTCGCCGGACGAGGCCAGCAGCCGCCACACCGGCGCGCCCCAGCGCAGCGGCAGCGGGTTGAACAACCGCACCTGCACGCCGGCATGGGCGGCCAGGTCGCGCAGCAGGTCGTCGATCTCGGCGGCATACAAATCGTCCACCAGCAAGCGCACCCGCACACCCCGGGCCGCAGCGTCGCGCAGCTCGCGCAGCAGCGTCAGGCCGGCTTGGTCACGGTGCAGGTGGTAGAGCTGCAGGTCGAGTGACTGCTCGGCCTGGCGGGCCAGCGTGATGCGCGCGCCGTAGGCAAATTCACCGGTGGGCAGCAGTTGAAACCCCGATGGCGGGTTCGGCGCATCGGCGCCGGGCGGCAGGCTGGCGGCGGCAATGCGGGCCAGGGTGGTCAGCGTGGCCTGGCTGGCGGGCAAAGCCTGGGACGGCTCGACCGGGCCGCGCGGCGGCAGCGCAGCGCAGGCGCCCAGCAAGGCGGCTAGCAGCGCGCTGAGCAGTGCGCGGGTCACGACGATCAGGGTGCGGTCGGGTCTCGGGTTCAGGGCCGGTTGGCCGGGGTGGGCAAGCGGGTGCATGGTGGGGATCGCCTGGGCCAAAGTGGGTGTGAAACAGAGGCCAGCGTAGCGCGCGCCACTGCCAGTGGCCATCCCAAAGCGACAAAACGGTGCCGGCTGGTGTGGCGTGCCATGGGGCACGCCTGAGGTGACGAGCCGCAGCGCAGGTCGCCGGTCGCAGCTGGGCGCAGCGACAGCGCTGAGTACCGCACATCCCACCCCTTCCGGGATCGCGGACTTGCACCACGCGCTGGGACGTGATCGCCTTGCGCAGCCCGGCCATGGGCCGAAAAAACAACGCTTGGACTCGCTGTCCTGGAAAGCCGTGACGGACCACAGTGGCCCGCGTATCCTCATTCAGGACGTGGCGAATGTCGTCTGCGGGCTCCGCTGCCTGCCAGCCGTCTTGCCGTTCGCGTTGCATCTCAAAGGGAGACGTCGATGGCAGAGAGGTCACAAGCCGGGGTGCGGATTTTCATCTCTTATGCGCACGAGGATGAGGCGCTCAAGAAGGAGCTCGACAAGTACCTGAAGGTGCTCAAGCGCTCGTCGAAGATCCAGGTCTGGAACGACCGCGAGCTGATCGCCGGCCAGGAGTGGGACGCCGCGATCATGGCCGAGCTGGCGGCGGCCGGTGTGATCTTGCTGCTCGTCAGCGTCGACTTCAACGCCTCCGACTTCATCTGGGACAAGGAGCTCGCCTCGGCGATGCAGCGGCACGAGGCCGGCAGCGCGCGCGTGGTGCCGATCATCCTGCGCCGCTGCCAGTGGAGCAGCATGCCTTACGCCAAGCTGCAGGCACTGCCGCGCAACGGGGCGCCAGTGATGGACTACGACAACCGGGACGACGCCTTCACCGAGATTGCGGTCGAGATCGAGAAGCTGGTCGATCAACTGCTCGCGCAGCCGCTGCCTGCTGCTTGAAGCAGGGCGTGCCCGCACAACACCGAAGGAGCGACGCATGAGTGCCAACGCGAACGAGATCACCCAACGCAAGATCCTGGTCTACCTGCTGGCAGCGCCCGAAGACCGCGAGGTCTGCCAGGCGATCGGCAAGCACCTGCGCCCTGTGGTGCGCGACTTCAGGATACCGATCGAGGTCAACAGCGACTTCGATATCCCTAGCGGCGCCGACGTTGCGGCCTACCGCAAACGCCTGCTCAATGCCGACATCGTGCTGGTGCTCATCAGCGCCGACTTCATCGGCAACGACGAGGTCTACGACCGGGTGCGCCAGGTCACCGAGCGGCACAACACCGGCCATGCGGTGATGGTGCCGCTGCTGGTGCGCAACTGCATGTGGAAGGCGACGCCTTTCGCCCGCCTGAACGTGCTGCCGCGCAACCAGCAGCCGATGAACAGCCGCCAGGCGTGGCCCACGCCCGACGATGCGCTCACCGTTGTCATCGAGGACATCTACGCGTCGCTCAACGACCTGGCGCAGCGCGGCGACGTGCCGCTGGCACCGCCCCCCGCCGCCGTTGCCGTGCCGCCGCCACCAGCCGTGCCGCTGCGTGCAGTGGATGCGATGCCGCAGACCACCGCCGACACCGGGCCGGCCGCCGCAGTGAGTACACCACTGTCCGAGCCCGCTGCGGTACCCGCGCCGGTCATGGCCGCAGCCTTTGCCCCAGCGTTTACCGCAGCACCCGACTCCGCCTCGGAGCGGGCCGGAAAATTTGGCACTGACGCGACGCAAGTCGACGCCAACTGGCGGCAGAAGTACTACCGCGGCGTGGTCTGGAAGCGCGGTGCGGCACTGGTGCTCGACTATGTGATCGCGTTCGTCGCTGCGGTGCTCGTCCTTGCCAGTCTGTCTGGAACAGGCCTGGTGAGCGAGGCCCGACACGAAGACGACCTGGTTGGCTTTGTTTTCTTCCTCTTCTTCTACCTGGCCGTGCCGCTGTTCGAGTCGTCCTCCTGGCAAGCCACGCCCGGCAAGCGGATCATGAAGTTGCAGATCACGGACCGCGAGGGCCACCGCATCGGTTTTTTTCGCGCCTTCTTTCGCAACGTGCTGCGGTCGGTCGTGTTCTACCTCTACATCTTCATCGTCCCCTTGCTGATCCAGTGGTGGCGTTTTGGGAAGACCAAAAAGCTTTTCCACGACGAGCTGTCGAGCACCGTGATCGGCGAGCGCTTGAGTCGCGCCAAACCCGGCAGGCTCGCGGCTGTCGCGGCCTGAGCAGTCAAGCTGCGCCACGGCCGAACGTAGACCAGCGCCGTGCGCGGCGTGGTGAAACGCAGCGTGGGGCTCAGGTATTTAGTTTGGGCGCGGTTACGCGGTGAATACGTGCTCGCGCACAGCCTACTTTGCGCAAGGGCTCAGCTGCGGAACTGCAGCGCATGCAGCCTTGCGTACAGCCCGCCCGCCGCCAGCAAGGTGGCATGCGGACCTTGCTCGACCACCCGGCCGGCGTCCATCACCACGATGCGGTCGGCATGCTCGATGGTGGACAGGCGGTGGGCAATGATCAGCGTGGTGCGGCCGCGCATCAGGGTGTCCAGCGCAGCCTGCACCGCACGCTCGGATTCGCTGTCGAGCGCCGAGGTGGCCTCGTCCAGGATCAAGATCGGCGCGTCCTTGTACAGCGCCCGGGCAATCGCCAGGCGCTGGCGCTGTCCACCCGACAACTGGCTGCCGTTGTGGCCGATCAGGCTGTGGATGCCTTGCGGCTGGGCATCGACATGGTCGAGCAGGTGGGCGCCGGCCAACGCGGCACGCACCCGCGCCGGGTCCAGCTCGTCGCCCAGTGCCACGTTGGCGGCGATGCTGTCGTTGAACATCACCACGTCCTGGCTGACCAGCGCAAACTGGCGCCGCAGCGCGTCCAGTTGCCAATCCGTCAGGGCCACGCCGTCGAGCGTGATGCGGCCGGCCGTGGGATCGACAAACCGCGGCAGCAGGTTGATCAGCGAGGACTTGCCGGCACCCGACGGCCCGACCAGCGCCACCGTCTGGCCGGCGGCGATGTCGAGTGACAAGCCGGCCAGCGCCGGTGCCTGGTCGTCGCGGTAGCGCAGCACCACGTCGCTCAGCACCAGGTGGCCCTGGGCGCGGCCGGTGGTCTGGTAGCTGCCGCCTTGCTCGGCCGGGCTGTCGTCCAGCAGCTCCAGCCCGCGCTCGATCGCCGCCAGGCCGCGGGTGATGGGCGCGATCACGTCCGACAAATGCTTGACCGGCGCCACCAGCATCAGCATCGCGGTAATAAAAGCCACAAAACCGCCCACCGTCGTGCCAGTGGCGCTGCTCTGCCACAGCGCCACCACGATCACTGCCGACAAGGCCAGCGCCGTCAAGATCTGGGTCACCGGCGTCATCGCGCCGCTGGCGATGACGATCTTGAGCAGCACCCGGCGCAGCGTCAGCGCATGCTGATCAAAGCGCCGGGCCTGGCGCGCGGCGGCACCGTGCAGCCGCACGATGCGCCAGGCCAGCACGTTCTCCTCGACCACGTAGGCCAGCGAGTCGGTGGCGTCCTGGCCCTCGCGCGCCAGCCGGTGCAGGCGTTTGCTCACGGTGCGCATCAGCAGCGCCACCGCCGGGAACAGCACGCCGACAAACAGCGTCAGCTTCCAGTTCAGCCAGAACAAATAGCCCAGCAGCGCCAGCAGCGTGAGCGAGTCCTTGACCAACGTGAGGATCGAGTTGACCAGCTGGGTGGCGCCGTTTTGCACCTCGTAGACCAGGGTGTTGGTCAGGCTGCTGGCGGTGCGCAGGCCAAACATCGCCGGCTGGCCGGTCAGGATGCGTTGGAACAGGGCCTCGCGCAGGTCTTGCACGCCGCGGTAGGCGGCCCAGGACAGCGCGTACTGCGCGACAAAACCGGCCACCCCGCGCACCGCAAAGATGCCGACGATGGCCACCGGCACCATCCACAACGCGAGCTTGCCGCCGGTAAAACCCTGGTCGAGCAGCGGCTTCATCATCTCGGGGATCAGCGGCTCGGTGGCGGCACCGATCAGCGAGCCGATGAAGGCCACGACGATGCCGATCCGGCCCTGGCGGAAGTACGGGGTGATGCGGGCAAAACGCTGCAGCAGGGTGGGCATGGGCGGGGAGGGGCGGGCGCGGCGGGCCTGGCGCCGGGACAGCGGCGCCAGGTCGAACGGTCTGCCAAGCCCTGGCAAGCCCGTCGGGTGGGGGATTATCCGGCGCGCCCGCCATGCCGCGGCCCGGGTGTGGCGGCCGGCCGACACACCTGGATTTGTCGGACGGCTTGCCAGCCGCTTGCAGGTTGCTTGCAGGTTGCTTGCAGGTTGCTTGCCGGTCGCTTGCCAGAAATACTGTATGAACGTACAGTATTGGCGTGAACCTGTCGCTGCCCCTGTTTGATCTGCCGGACGACGTGCCCCGGCCGCCGCAGGCTGGCCACGGCGGGGCGTTGGATGCCGGGCCGCCGCTGATCCCGCCGCTGGGGCCGCGGCTGATCCCGGCACAGCCGCCGGACGCCGTCAACCGCGCCACCCGGCTCAGCCAGTTGCACCCGGGCTTGTGGCGCGCCAGCCAGATCGGCGGCGCCCCCGGTCGCACCACCGCCAGCGGGTTCGACGTGCTGGACGCCCAGTTGCCCGGCGGCGGCTGGCCGCACGGCGTGCTGACCGAGTTGCTGCTGCCCCAGCCCGGCGTGGGTGAGCTGCGCCTGCTGGCGCCGGCGCTGGCCGCCGAGGGCCGCTGCGTGATGCTGTTCGATCCCCCCGCCGTGCTCAGCGCCTGGGCGCTGCTGCAGTGCGGCATCGACAGCCGGCACTGGCTGGTGGTGCAGTCCCGCACCGGCCCGGGGCGGGTGGCGGCGGCCGGCGTGCCGCGCAGCGCCAACCGGCTGGCGCCGCTGCTGGCCAGCGCCGACCTGCTGTGGGCGCTGGAGCAGGCGCTCAAGAGCGGCCATGTCAGCGCCATCCTGGCCTGGTTGCCGCTCAACCTGGGCGCCGATACCTTGCGCCGCCTTCAGATCGCCGCCCAGGCGCACGACGGGCCGGTATTTGTCTTTCGGGATGCGCTGGCCCGCAGCAAACCCAGCCCCGCGCCGCTGCGCCTGCTGCTGCAGCCGGCGGGGGTGGACGGGCTGTCGCTGCGTCTGCTCAAGCGGCGCGGCCCACCGCTGGCCCAGGCGCTGCGCCTGGCGTTGCCGTCACCGCTGACGCCGCGCCAGCAGGCCCAGGCCCAGGCGCGTGAGCTGACCCGCCAGGTGGCGGCCAGCGCGCAGGCCGCTGGCCGGGTCGCGGCGGGGCCGGACCGGTCGGGTAGCTTGCCGCACCCGCCGTCATACCCGCCGTCATACCCGCTGTCACGGCAGGTCGGCCAGGCCGATCGGCACCGGGGTTGAGCGCCGGCGTCACCGCTTTTCCGCGCACTGAGCCCCGCGCCGCGCCGCGCACCGTTTTCACACCGCCCGGCCGCTGGCCCCCCCAACGCCTCAAAAAACCATGCTGTGGCTGGCCCTGCACCTGCCTGCGTTGTCGCTCGAATCCGGGGCGGCCACGCGCAGCCCTGAGCACGCCGGGCGGCCCTTGGCGTTGCTGCACGACCACCAGGTGCAGCATGCCGATGCGCTGGCCATCGAGCGTGGCGTGCGCCCCGGCATGAAGCGCGCCACCGCGCTGGCGTTGGCGCCCGATCTGCTGCTGGCCGCAGCCGACGCCCATCGCGACACCCAGGCCCTGCGCGCCGTGGCCCATGTGGCGCTGGCCTTCAGCCCGTCCGTCACCTGGGCCACGCCGGCCGGCCTGGCGGCCCGCCCCCGCAGCAGCGGCCTGGCCAGCGACGCCAACCCCGCGCCCAGCCCGGCGCTGGTGGGCGTGCGGCTGGAGGTGCAGTCCTGCCTGCGCTACTTTGGCGGCCTGCCTGCGTTGCTGGACCGGCTGCGCAGCGCGCTGGCGCCGCTGGGCCACAGCGTGCGCATCGCCAGCGCCCCCACCGCGCTGGGGGCGGCGCTGCTGGCCGCCTGGCGCGACGACCTGGCGCTGGGGCCGCACACCGTCCCACACCCCGCCGGACGCACCACCGCGCACCCCGCCGGACACCCCGCCGCGCACCCCGCCGCACACCCTGCCGCGCACCCCAGCGCCGCCGACGCGCTGCAGCGCCTGCTCGACACCGTGCCGCTGCAACTGCTGGGCCCGGGCGTGCCGCAGCTGCAAGCCCTGCAGGGCATGGGCCTGCACACCCTGGCCGACCTGCGCACGCTGCCGCGGGCCGGGCTGGCGCGGCGCTTCGGGCCCGATCTGCTGGCCAATATCGACCGCGCCCGCGGCCACGCGCCCGAGGTCCATGCCTGGCTGACCCTGCCGCTGTCTTTTGCCAGCCGCATCGAGCTGCTGTGCCGGGCCGACACCAGCGCCCAGGTGCTGGCCGGCGCGCAGGTGCTGCTGGCACGGCTGCTGGCCTGGGCCGGTGCCCGGCAGGCCCGCGTCGTGCGGTTCAGCCTGGTGATGCACCACGACGTGCGGCGTCGCCGCGACAGCCCCGACGCCGAGCAGCCACCCACGCACACCACGCTGGTCATCGCCCCGGCCGAGCCGGCCGCCGACCCCCGGCACCTGCACAGCCTGCTGGCCGAGCACCTGGGCCGGCTGCCGCTGGCAGCGCCCGCGCTGGAGCTCAGCCTGCTGTGCGACCAGTTGTCGGCGGGCGCGCCGCCCAATGGTGAGCTGTTTGCCAGCCGCGCCAGCGAGCGTGAGGGCCTGGCCCGGCTGGTCGACCGCCTGCAGGCGCGCCTGGGCACGGCCCAGGTGCAATGCCTGGCCGCCGTGTCTGACCACCGCCCCGAACACAGCACCCGCTGGCAGCCGGCCGACGCCGCCCGGCTGGGCGCGCCTGCCGAGGCACCGGCCGGCGGCCGGCCGGCTGCCCTGACAGCCCCGACCGCCCTGGCCGGCGCCCACCGGCTGGCCGCGCAGCCGCTGTGGTTGCTGCCGGCACCGATTGCCCTGGCCGAGCGCGCACAAGGCCCGCTGCTGGACGGCCAGCCGCTGCAACTGTTGGCCGGCCCCGAGCGGCTGGAGTCCGGCTGGTGGGACGCCCAAGGCCCGGCCGTGCGCGACTACTTCATTGCCCAGACCGCCACCGGCGCGCTGGCCTGGATCTACCGCCACCGGCTGCCGGGCGGCGAGCCCGGGCAAGCCGCGGCATCGGGCTGGTACTTGCAGGGCTTGTTTGCTTGATATCCCGCGGTACCGGGCGCTTGGGCATCGGACAACCTGACCGACCGGTCGATGTCGGCCGGCCAACTGCTGTTTCGGGAGCAGATGGGCGTGCCGTTTGTCGACGAGGCCTTTCTCAAGGGCAAGCTGTCCGAGATCTCGGCCGACATGAAGGCCCTGCCGGACGACGCCAGCATCGAACAGCTTGACCGGGCGATTGCGCGGCACATCAAGGTCTAGCCCGGCAGTTGCGCCGCCGCGAACCGCCGCGAACCGCCGCGAACCGCCGATCACCGCCGATCACCGACACTCGGTACCGCACCGCGTCGGACCCGATCGGTGCCCGACCGCACCGGCCTTTTCAGTCCCTGTTTTGAGCCCTGTTTTGAACCCCTGTCTGGACCCCTATGCACACCGTGCGCCTGGCTGACCCGCGCGACGACGACGCGCTGCAGGGCATCTTCGCGCGTGCGCTGACCGGCGCAAGCTGGCTGCCCCCGGGCGCCGAGCCCGACATCGACTTCAAGCGCAACTCGTCGGGCGAGACGGTGCATGTCTGCAGCGACGCCGCTGGCGTGCTGCTGGGCTTCATTGCGGTCTACGAGCCCGGCTCGTTTGTGCACCACCTGTACGTGGACGCGGCGCACCAGGGCCAGGGCGTGGGCCGGGCGATTCTGGCTGCGGTGGTGGACAGCCGGCCCGACAAGCCCTGGCGCCTGAAGTGCGTGCTCGGCAATACCGCAGCGCGGGCCTTTTACGCCCGCACCGGCTGGCGCGAGACCGAGACCGCGATGGGCAGCCAGGGG
The DNA here is from genome assembly GCA_046597355.1 of Aquabacterium sp. Lineage (GTDB taxonomy): Bacteria > Pseudomonadota > Gammaproteobacteria > Burkholderiales > Burkholderiaceae_C > Pseudaquabacterium. Next base: position 4,785 of record JBKJKU010000293.1, on the reverse strand, counting down.
CTGTATGTGGTGCTGCGCAAGTGGGCGGCGCCACCCGCTGTCCGAATCGCCTGAACAGCGCGGGGCGGTGGGCCGCAGTCTGCCGGCGCCAGGCCCAAAAGCACGCGCTCAGTCGCCGTTGGACGCGCCATCGATCGGCCGTGCCTTGACCCGACGGCCCTTGACCGTGCCGGCATTGAGCGCCCGCAAGGCCGCGTCGGCGATGTCGCGGGCCACCGCCACATAGGTCGAAAACTCGTTGACATTGATCTTGCCGATCTGCGCCGCAGCAAAACCTGCCGTGCCAGTCAGGGCGCCCATCACGTCGCCCGGGCGGATTTTTTCCTTCCTGCCGCCCAGGATCTGCAGCGTCACCATCGGCGCCAGCAATGGGCCGCTGCCGGTGGCTTTGAGCCCGGCCAGCGGATGGAACTCAGCAGGCCGGCCTTGCATCTCCTCGATCCGGCCCACCCGGCCCATCTCGTCCAGGCTGGCCAGGCTGAAGGCCCAACCCTCGGCATCGGCGCGGCCGGTGCGGCCGACGCGGTGGGTGTGCAACTCGGCCTCGGGGCAGATGTCGACATTGATCACCGCCTCCAGGTCGCTGATGTCCAAGCCGCGTGCCGCCACATCGGTGGCCACCAGCACCGGGCAGCTGCGGTTGGTGAACTGCACCAGCACCTGGTCCCGCTCACGCTGCTCCAGGTCGCCGTGCAGCGCCAGTGCGGCAATGCCCTGGCCCTGCAGCACGGCCACCAGGTCGCGGCACTGCGCCTTGGTGTTGCAAAACGCCAGCGTGCGCTCGGGCCGGTAGTGGTTGAGCAGCAGGCCGACCGCGTGCAGGCGCTGGGCCTCGGTGACCTCGTAAAAACGTTGGCGGATCTGGGTGGCGGTGGGTTGCTCGACCAGCTTGACCTCGCGTGGATTGCGCAGGAACTTTCGGCTGATCTGGGCGATACCCTCAGGGTAGGTGGCCGAGAACAGCAAGGTCTGGCGGGTGCGCGGACACAGCGCGGCGATCTTGGCGATGTCGTCCATGAAGCCCATGTCGAGCATGCGGTCGGCCTCGTCCAGCACCAGGGTCTTGAGGGCGCCCAGCGGCAACGTGCCGCGGTCCAGGTGGTCGACGATGCGCCCGGGTGTGCCCACGACGATGTGTGCACCGTGCGCCAGGCTGTCCAATTGGGTGCGGATCGGCACACCGCCGCACAAGGTCAGGGCCTTGATGTTGTCCTCGGCACGGGCCAGCCGGCGGATCTCCTGGGTTACCTGGTCGGCCAGCTCGCGGGTAGGGCACAGCACCAGGGCCTGGGTGGGCGCCACGCCGCCGACGAGCCGCGGGTTCAACGTGGCCAGCAGGGCCAGTGCAAATGCGGCGGTCTTGCCGCTGCCGGTCTGGGCCTGCGCGATCAGGTCATGGCCGGCCAGGGCCAGCGGCAGCGCCGCCGCCTGGATCGGTGTCATCGCCAGGTAGCCCAGCTGCTGCAGGTTGGCCAGCGTGGCGGGCGTCAGCGGCAAGGTGCTGAACGATAGCCCGGGTCGGTGGGCCGGGGCGGCGGCCGCGGTGGCAGTGGCAGTGGCGTGGGCGGGCTTGGCAGGAGATTCAGTCATGGCTGATTGTCGGCGATCGTCCTGGGGTGAACCCGCAGCCAGCGTGCGGCGCTGCTGCCAGCCCGCCCCGCCCGTACCGGTTGCGCGCAAGCCCGCGTAAATACGGGGGCAGGTCAGGCACGCAAATCGCTATCGTGGATTGATGGCACCCCAGTGATCCGAGCGACGCCCGGGCCGTGGCGCCCTTTTTAAGGAACAAGTCATGGGTGGATACAGCGGCCGCAAGGCCTGGCCGAGAACGGCACTGGCCGGCGCGGGTGCCGTGGTGGTGGCGGCCGTGGCCGTGGTATTGCAGGGCTGCGGCGGCAGTGATTCCGAGCCAGAAGACATCAGCTGCGCCGTGACCACCGCCACCGGCAACATCACGGTGGGCTCCGGCCTGCCGGGTGATCCGGCCGCGCCTGAGCCCTCGTCGGGCTACAACAAGGGCAAGCAGGGCCTCAAGGCCAAGAGCTACATGGTGGTCACCGCCAATCCGCAGGCCAGCAAGGCTGGCTGCAGCGTGCTCAAGGCCGGTGGCAGCGCGGTGGACGCGGCAGTGGCGGTGCAGATGGTGCTGGGCCTGGTCGAGCCGCAAAGCAGCGGTCTGGGCGGAGGTGCTTTCATGCTGCATTACGACGCGGCCACCAAGGCGGTGGTGTCCTACGACGGCCGCGAGACCGCGCCCGCCGCCGCCAGCGAGAACTACCTGCGCTGGATCGACGACGCCACCGGCCAGACCGCGCCGCTGCTCAATGTGCGCGCCAGCGGCCGTTCGATCGGCACGCCGGGTGCCGTGCGCATGCTGGGCCTGGCGCACAGCGAACACGGGTCCATGCCCTGGAAAGATTTGTTCCAGCCCGCCATCGCGCTGGCCACCGACGGCTTCCCGATCAGCGGCCGCATGGCCGATGCGATCGCCGGGGCACGCGTCAACTTCTTGCGCGATGCCGAGGCCAGTGCAACCTACCTCAACACCGACGGCACGGCCAAAGTGCTGGGCACAGTGTTCAAGCTGCCGGCCTATGCCGCGTCGCTCAACGCGCTGGCCGCCGGCGGTGCCGATGCGCTCTACACCGGCGCGCTGGCCCAGGCCATCGTCAACAAGATCGGCGCCACCGTGGGCGCCGACGGTGTGCCCATCACCCCGGGCAAGACCACGCTGGCTGATTTGGCCGGTTACCAGGCCAAGAAGCGCGAGCCGGTCTGCACCACTTACCGCAGCTACTGGGTGTGCGGCATGGGGCCGCCGTCGTCGGGCGGCATCACCATCGCCAGCACGCTGGGCGTGCTGGAGAACTTCTCGCTGTCCACGCTCGCACCCACGGCGGTTGACGCCTTTGGCGGCAAGCCGTCGGTGATGGGCGTGCACCTGATCAGCGAGGCCAACCGCCTGGCCTATGCCGACCGCGACAAGTACATCGCCGACACCGACTTCGTCGCGTTGCCCGGCGGTAGCACGGCGGCCATGCTGGACAAGGCTTATTTGCGCGGCCGTGCCGACCTGATCAGCTTCGGCAAGAGCATGGGCACGGCCCAGCCGGGCAACCTGGGCGCGGTGCCGTTGGGGCTAGGCAGCGGCCCGGCCGAGGCCGGCACCACCCACATGACCATCGTCGACAAGAAGGGCAACGTGGTGGTGATGACGACCACGGTGGAAAGCGGTTTTGGCTCCTGGCACATGACCAACGGCTTCATCCTGAACAACCAGCTGACTGACTTTTCGATCTCGCCCACCGACGCGGCGGGCATCAAGGTGGCCAACCGCATCACCGCCGGCAAGCGCCCGCGCAGCTCGATGTCGCCGACGCTGGTGTTCAAGATCGCGACCGACGGCTCGCGCGGCGATTTTGTGATGGGCACCGGCTCGCCCGGCGGCAGCAACATCATCCAGTACGTGACCAAAACCCTGGTGGGGGTGCTGGACTGGGGGCTGGACGCCCAGCAGGCCAGCGCGATGGTCGATTTTGGTGCGCCGAATTCGGTCACCACCAACGTTGGCGGCGAGCATCCCAACATCGACATCACCAGCAACGGTGCCAACGATGCACTGATCACCGGGTTGCGGGCGCTGGGCCACACCGTCAACTTCGGCGCGCAGAGCAGCGGTATCAGCACCATCGTGCGCATCACCCGCGACAACGGCATGCCGGCCTGGGCGGGTGGTGTGGACCCGCGGCGTGAGGGCCTGGTGCTGGGCGACGGGTATTGAGCTGACGGGCCTGGCCTGCGCCCGCGATCGGGTCAGCCGCCGTCGGCGGTGATCGTCTCGATCTCGGTCTGCAAGGCCAGCCAGCGCTCTTCGAGCTTGGCCACTTCGGCGCTGATGTGGTTGAGACGGCGGCCGTTTTCGGCAATGTCGGCGCCGCCCAGCTTGCCGCTGGCCAGCGTCGCCTCCAGGGCCTTGCGCTCGCCGCCCAGGGTTTCCATCCGGGCATCGATCTGCTGCACCTCGTTGCGCAGCGGCCGGGTCAGGTTGGCGGCCTGGGTCCGCGTCTGGGCGGATTGCTTGCGGTCGTCGCGCCGGAACGTGCCGGGTTTGGTGGCCGTGTCGGCAGTGGCCCGCGCCGCCGCCTTGGGGCTGGTCGGGTGCGGTGTTGACGGGGCGCGCACCGGCTCGGCGGCGGGCGCAGGGGTCAGGTAACCGGGCACGGGCGGTGCCGGCTGGCCCCGCGCATTGGCGCGCGACACGTCGAGCAGCCACTTCTGGTAGTCGTCCAGGTCGCCGTCAAACGGCAGCACACCGCCCGAGGTGACCAGCCAGAACTCGTCGCAAACCTCGCGCAGCAGCGACCGGTCATGGCTGACCAGCATCACCGAGCCCTCGAACTCGTTGAGCGCGATCGACAGCGCCTCGCGGGTGTTCAGATCCAGGTGGTTGGTCGGCTCGTCGAGCAGCAGCAGGTTGGGCTTTTGCCAGACGATGGTGGCCATCACCAGCCGCGCCCGCTCACCGCCCGACAAGGTGCCCACGGTCTGGTGCACCATCTCGCCGGCAAAGCGGAACTGGCCCAGGAAGTTGCGCAGGTCCTGCTCGCGTGACTCCTGGCCACTGCTGCCCAGCTCACGCGCCAGCCGGATCATGCGCTGCATCGGCGTGTCGTCCTCGCTCAGCAGGTCCAGTTCCTGCTGGGCAAAGTAGCCGACCGACAGGCCCTTGCCCTCGGTGAACTCGCCGCCCAGCGGCTGCAGGGCATGGGCGATGGTCTTGACCAG
>JBKJKU010000116.1:0-4084 GCA_046597355.1 Aquabacterium sp. | reverse complement strand
TGACCACCCCGTGAAGGGCGGCCGCCGCCACGCGGCAATCCGCTTCGGGCTACGCCCTACGCGTCTTGCCGCGCGACGGAAAACTTACACCACTTGCTGGGACGCGGCCCGGTAGGTCACGTCCGGCACTGACTCTGGTGCCGGGCTGACGCCGAAGGCGGTCGCGACAAATCCTTCGCGCTCGTAGAGCGCGCGCGCGGCCAGATTCTGCTGATGCGTCACCAGGTCCAAGCCGTCGGGACAGCGCTGTCTGGCAAACGCGATGAGGCGGGTGCCCCAACCCTGGCGCCAGTGCGCCGGGTCGACGTAGAGCCGATCAATCCAGGCGCCGCGCATCGCAATGAAAGCGACGGTCTGGCCGTCGCAGCTGCCGACCCAGAGGTCGTTGCCGGGGCGGACATGGTCGCGAAAAACCGCGCCCGCCATCTCCCGTGTCAGCGCCTGAAACAGGGGGAGGTAGGTGTAACCGGCCAGACCCGAGCGGTGCCAGACGCCCGCGACGTCGGCTTCGTCGGCGTCCTGGAAGGCCCGGATGGCCTCGCCAGTGCGGGTGAGGGCAGCGGTGGTACTCGGCATGGAGGGGTCCGACAGGCAGTGCTAGGGTGCAAGTCTAGGCGTCGGCAGTTGCAGCGGGTACGGGCCGTGCCGGCCTGATCCTCAACACATTTGAGCCGGTCGGGACGGCCAAGATCGCTCCCGGCGTTGGCCGGGCGGTCGCCCCAGGCTGAGGTTGTTTTGAAGCTGCCGGCTGTCAAACGGGCGGATGGCGTTGAAGGTGTCGATGGCCGCCACCTTGGCAAAACCCACCGCCAATGTGCCGATCAGCGGGCGCATGCCAGTGTGCAGCCAACGGCTGGCGGCGGCCCGGTCGCAGAACGCTTTGCCGTGGCTGAGCGCGTTGATCATTCCATCCGGCCCGGCCCGGGCGACAACGCCCGCTGGAGCCTGCGCCGCGCTGCCGGCTTGTTCGGCTCAAACGGTGCGGATTGGCGACGTTCAAGACCGGCACCGTGGGCGCGCTGAGGCAGGGCGCCAGGGACAACCGGCGGGTGGCCCCAGTCAGCCGCGGGGTTTCAGCGCCGTGGCGCGGGCGGAACGGGCCTCGGCGCTGCTGGCGGCCAGCGCGATCTGGTCATGCCCCATGTGGCCGGCCATGTGGTGCAACGCGTTGGCCACGGCGTTCACCGTTTCCTTGCTCATGCGCACGGCGGCGGCCGGCATGGCCAGCGTGGCGGCTGCCACGGCCCGGGCCTTGGTCATGGCCTGGCCGGGTGGCACGCTGTAGTCCACCAGGCCGATGGCCAGCGCCTCGGCAGCGCCAATGCGCTCGCACAGGATCGTCATTCGTTTGGCGCGCGCCGGCCCTACCAGGGTGGTCAGCCGGGGGATCGCGCCCCAGGTCAGCGGGATGCCCAGGGCGATTTCGGGCAGCGAGACAAAGGCGTCGTCGGCCAGCACCCGCCAGTCGCAGGCCAGTGACAAGGCCAGGCCACCGCCCACTGCGTAGCCCTCGATGGCCGCGATGCTGATCTGCGGCATCTCTTCCCAGGCCTTGCACATCCGGTAGCCCAGCGCGGACACCTCACGCCGGGCCACCAGCGGCAAGGCGTCGTCGGCCCAGGCGCGGGCATCCTTGAGGTCGGCGCCGGCAGTGAAGCAGCCACCGGCGCCGGTGAGCAGCACCACGTCGATGTCGCTGCGCTCGGTCAGTTCATGCGCGCAGGCGATCAGCTCGCGCATCAGCGCCTGGGACAGTGCGTTGCGTGCCTCGGGCCGGTTCAGTTGCACCACCGCCAGGCGGTCTTCGGTGACCAAAGTCAGCAGTTGGTAGGCCATGGGTGGGCTTGGTTTGGTGGGTCGGTTGCACTGGCGCCCAGCGTATGCGGGGCGATGCTGTGTGGGCAGCTGAACCGACAGATCGGCCAGCGCCGGCCAGGATGTGTCGCCGGTTGACCCGGAGGGCGCGCACCCGCGGGCGCTTGCCTGGGCTTTAAATCTTGTTCAAGCCCGCGTCAGTCGGGCGGGTTTTTGGGCACGCTGCCCGGCCAGCCGGCCTGCTGCGCCAGCGCTGTGCGGATCGCATCACCCTGCGCATCCAACGCCGGTGGTGGCTGGTCGGCGATGGCCCGCTGGCCGTCGAACCGCATCGGGTTGGCCACCAGCGGCATCGGCCGATCTGCGCCCACCTCCATCGGCGACAACACGCCCCGCGCCACCACCTGCGGATGCTGGAACACGCCCGGCAAAGTCAGGATGGGCGCGCAGGGCACGGCGTTGGGCTCCAGCAAATCGATCCAGTCTTGGGTCGTGCGCTGCAGCATCCAGCCGGCCAGCACCGGAATCAAGGTGTCGCGGTTCGTGATGCGGCCGGCATTGGTCAGGTAACGCTCATCCCGGGCCAGCGCGGCATCGCCCGCCAGCTCGCAAAAGCGGGTGAACTGGCCGTCGTTGCCCACCGCCAGCACGATGTGGCCGTCTTGCGTGGCAAACACCTGGTAGGGCACCACGTTCATGTGGGCGTTGCCCATGCGCTTGGGCACCAGCCCGCCGACCAGAAAGTTGCTGGCCTGGTTGGCCAGCATCGCCACCTGCACGTCGAGCAGCGCGGCGTCGATGTGCCGCCCGCGCCCGGTGCGGCCACGCTCAAACAACACGGCCAGGATGGCGGTGGTGGCGTACAGGCCGGTGAACAGGTCGGCCACCGCCACGCCCACTTTTTGCGGCTGGCTGCCGGGCGTGCCGTCTTTTTCGCCGGTCACGCTCATCAGGCCGCCGGTGGCCTGGATCGCAAAGTCGTAGCCCGCCGCACCCGCCATCGGCCCGGTCTGGCCGTAACCGGTGACCGAGCAGTACACCAGCCTCGGGTTCAGGGCCGACATGCTGGCGTAGTCCAGGCCGTATTTGGCCAGCTGCCCGACCTTGTAGTTCTCCAGCAGCACATCGGCCTCGGCTGCGAGCTGGCGCACCAAAGCGACCCCTTCAGGCGTGGCGATGTCGATCGCGATCGACCGCTTGCCGCGGTTCGTGCTGAGGTAATACGCCGACATCCGGTCGGCGGCATCACCCCACCAGGGCGGACCCCAGGTTCGGGTGTCGTCGCCCACCTCGGGCCGCTCGACCTTGATCACGTCGGCGCCGTAGTCGGCCAGGATCTGGCTGGACCACGGGCCGGCCAGCACCCGGGACAGATCGAGAACGCGGACGCCCGCCAGCAGTTGGGGAGAGCTCATACCGATGTCAGGAAAATGCCTGTATGCCAGTGATGGCCCGGCCCAGGATCAGCGCATGCACATCGTGCGTGCCCTCGTAGGTGTTGACCACCTCCAGGTTGACCATGTGGCGGATCACGCCGTACTCGTCCGAGATGCCGTTGCCGCCCAGCATGTCGCGGGCCAGGCGGGCAATGTCCAGCGCCTTGCCGCAAGAGTTGCGCTTGACGATGCTGGTGACCTCGACCGACGCGGTGCCGGCGTCCTTCATCCGGCCCAGTTGCAGACAACCTTGCAGGCCCAGCGAGATCTCGGTCAGCATGTCGGCCAGCTTTTTCTGGATCAGCTGGTTGGCGGCCAGCGGCCGGCCAAACTGCTGGCGGTCCATCACGTACTGGCGCGCACGGTGGTAACAATCCTCGGCCGCGCCCAGCGCGCCCCAGGCGATGCCGTAGCGCGCGCTGTTCAGGCAGGTGAACGGGCCTTTCAGGCCGCGCACATCGGGGAAGGCGTCTTCCTCGGGGCAGAACACGCCGTCCATCACGATCTCGCCGGTGATCGACGCGCGCAGGCCGACCTTGCTGTGGATGGTCGGTGCGCTCAGCCCCTTGGCCCCCTTGTTCAGGATGAAACCCCGGATCGCGCCTTCGTCGTCCTTGGCCCAGACCACAAACACGTCGGCAATCGGCGAGTTGCTGATCCACATCTTGCTGCCCGACAGGCTGTAGCCGCCCGCCACCTTCTTGGCGCGGGTCACCATGCTGCCCGGGTCCGAGCCGTGGTTCGGCTCGGTCAGGCCAAAGCAGCCCACCCACGCGCCGCTGGCCAGCTTGGGCAGGTACTTTTGGCGCTGGCCCTCGGTGCCAAACTCGAAG
>JBKJKU010000093.1:0-10251 GCA_046597355.1 Aquabacterium sp. | reverse complement strand
ATCCTGAAGAATTCCATCTATGCTCCTATCGAGTGAAAAGTATCCACCCGTTTACTTGGCCTCGGTCGCGGGCCGCCACACTTGGCCGATCGAAACGGCTTCGAGGCGGCGGCGACTGCCGTAGATCAGGTTCACGAAACCGCGCGACACCATGACCGAACTGAACATGGAGGTCATGATCCCGAGACAGTGCACGACGGCGAAGCCTTTGATCGGACCGGATCCGAAGGCAAACAGTGCGACGCCGGCAATGAGCGTCGTCACGTTCGAATCCAGAATCGTGTTCCACGCCCGCTCGTAGCCGGCGGCGATCGCCGCCTGGGGCGTATTGCCGTTTCGCAGCTCCTCCCGTATGCGCTCGTTGATGAGCACGTTCGCGTCGATCGCCATGCCCAGCGTCAGCGCGATAGCCGCGATACCGGGCAGGGTGAGCGTCGCCTGCAGCATTGAGAGCAGCGAGATGAGCAGCAGCAGGTTCACCGCCAGCGAAATGACCGAGATCACGCCGAAAAGCCGGTAGTACAGCATCATGAAGACCGCAATCGCAGCGAAGCCGATCCACATGGAATGGAAACCCCGGCGGATGTTGTCCGCGCCGAGCGACGGACCCACGGTGCGTTCTTCGATGATTTCCATCGGAGCCGCGAGCGCGCCGGCGCGCAGCAGCAGAGACACGTCGCTCGCCTCGCGCGTGGTCATGCGGCCGCTGATCTGCACGCGTCCGCCGCCGATCTCCTGCCGGATCACGGGCGCGGTCACCACTTCGCCTTTGCCTTTTTCGAACAGCAGGATCGCCATGCGCTTGTTGATGTTCTCGCGCGTGACGTCCCGGAAGATGCGGGCGCCCTTGGCATCGAGCGTCAGGTGCACAGCCGCCTCGCCCGGGGTGTCGCCGGCAAAGCCGGGCTGGGCGTCGGTCAGGTTCTCGCCGGTCAGGATGACCTGGCGGAAGACGATGATCGGCGAGCCGTCACGCTCCAGGTATTTTTCGCTGCCAAACGGCACCGGGCCGCTGCCGCGCAATGCCTCCATCGCCTCGGCGCTGGTGTTGGCCAGGCGCACCTCCAGCGTGGCGGTGCGGCCGATGATGTCCTTGGCCTTGGCGGTGTCTTGCACACCCGGCAGTTGCACGACCACCCGGTCGCTGCCCTGCTGCTGGATCACCGGCTCGGCCACGCCCAGCTCGTTGACGCGGTTGTGCAGCGTGGTGATGTTTTGCTTGATCGCGCCGTCCTGCACGGCGCGGGCTGCCGCCGGTTTCAGTCCACCGGTCAGGCGGAACTCCGCGCCGTCGGGCGCGCTAGTCCAGTCCATGTCGGGCATCACCTCGGCCAACAGCTTCTGCGCCTGGGCCAGCAGCGCTTGCTCGCGGAAACGCACCACCACCAGATTGCCGTCGCGGGCAATGCCGGCGTGGCGGATGTTCTTGTCGCGCAGCAGCGTGCGCAGGTCACCGGCGGTGGACTCGGCCTTTTTGGTCAGCGCGGCCTTCATGTCGACCTGCATCAGGAAGTGCACCCCGCCCCGCAGGTCCAGCCCCAGATACATCGGCAACGCGTGCAGCGCGGTCAGCCAGTGCGGCGACCGGCTCAGCAGGTTGAGCGCCACGATGTAGGCCGGATCCGCCGGATCAGGGTTGAGCGCCTTGGCGATGGCGTCCTTGGCCTTGATCTGCTCGTCGGTGCTGCGCAGCCGCGCCTTGACCGACCCGGCCTCGTACTGCACAAAGTCGGGCTGAATGCCGGCGGCGGCCAGCGTCTTCTCGATGCGCGCCACCAGACTGGCATCGACCTTGAGCGTGGCCTTGCCGCTGGACACCTGCACCGCCGGCGCCTCACCGTACAGGTTGGGCAGCGTGTAGAGCAGGCCGATCAGCAGCGCAAGCGCCAGGATCGTGTATTTCCACCAGGGATAGCGGTTCATGGTGCATTCCTCAGCCCGGCGGGACGCCGTGGCTTGACAACTGGCAGGTCACCCGGCGGAGCGCACGGCGACAAGAAGGGCCAATGAGTGGCCTGGGCGCGGGCGCCGGCAGGCGGGGGCCAGCAAGGTCCGCGGCGCAGGCCGGACCCACCGACCGATCACTTGCCGAAAGTGCCCTTGGGCAGCACCTGCACCACGGCGCTGCGCTGCACCTGCAACTCGACGCCGTTGGCCACTTCGACCTGCAGCAGGCTTTCGCCCATCTTGGCGACCCGGCCGATCAGGCCGCCGGTGGTGACGATCTCGTCGCCCTTGGCCAGCGCGTCGATCATCGCCTTGTGCTCTTTCTGGCGCTTCATCTGGGGCCGGATCATGATGAAGTACAGCACCACGAACATCAGCACCAGCGGCAAAAACTGGCCGAGTGAGCCGAACAACGACTCGATACCACCACCACCGGTGGCGGCGGGCGCGGTGGCTTGGGCAAAAGCTTGAGATATGAGCACGGTAGAGATCCTTGTCTGGGTGCCCGCGCAGCGGCGATGCAACTCATTATTGTAGGCGGCGAAGCGGGTGCTACCGGCGCGGGCTGCTGGGCGCAACAGGCCGGGCCAGGCCGCGCTGCGGGATCAGTTCAGCGCCATGCTGAGCTTGCGGCGGTACTGGTCGATCACCGGGTCGTTGGGCGTCACGGCCGCACGGCCCACCACCTCCAGCGTGCCCTTGGCCGGTTCAGCGCCGGGCGCGGCCTTGGGCACGGGCTTGCTCATCAGCTCCAGGATGGCGACGTAAGTCTTGCGGGCCAGTTGCTCGTTCCAAGCCTTGTCGCGCATCACGATTTCCAGCAGTTCGTCCATCGCCTCGGTAAACCGACCGGCGGCCATCAGGCCTTGTGCCAGCTCGTGGCGGGCGTCGAAATCGCGTCGGTTGGCCGCGATGGCCTCGGCCAGCACCTGCGGTGACCGGGCGGCGGGGGCTTTTTCCAGCGCGTCCAGCCACAGGCCCAGCGCCGCGATCCGGGCGTCCACCAGGGCTTGCGGCGCCACCGGCAACCAGGCCCGGCGCGCCAGTGCCGTCTGGCCGGTCTCGATCAGCAGCTTGACGTAGTCCGCCCGGGCGCCGGTATTGGCCGGGTCGGTCATCACCGCCTGCTGCAGCCGCTCCAGCGCCGCGTCCGGGTCGCTGTCGTCGTCCAGCACCTCGGCCGGCTCACCCTGCTGCTCGGCCCCCGGCGCGTCGGCGCCGGGCACATGGCGGTCCAGAAACTCGCGGATCTGGGCCTCGGGCAATGCCCCGACAAAACCGTCCACCGGCTGGCCGTCCTTGAACATCACACAAAACGGGATCGAGCGCACGCCAAACGCCTGACTCAGCTGGGCCGCGATCTCGGGCTGGTCGTCGCTGTTGAGCTTGGCCAGTTTGAACCGGCCGGCGTAGGCCGCCTCCACTTTCTCCAACAACGGGCCCAGCGTGCGGCAGGGCCCGCACCAGGGCGCCCAGATGTCGAGCAGCACCGGCTGCAGGGAGGAGGCCTGGATCAGCTCGGCCTCGAAGTTCTGGATCGTGATGTCGCTCATGGTGTCAGCCGGAGCCTCAGGAGGTTGGATGGGGTTGAAAAGCACACAGGCCAGCAGGTAGGGGCCGCGGCCTACAATTCAATGTTTTCGCAGACCTGCCGGAGCCAAGCCTTGCCAGACCTGGAAAACAACCTGTCCGGCCCTGGGGATGTCATCCCCAAAAACAGCCCCGAGGACAACCCCAAGGACAGCGCCACAGCCCCCGTGCCGGCCGTGGTCGGCGTGTTGATGGGGTCCAGCAGCGACTGGGACACGATGCAGCAGGCTGCCCGGATTCTCGCCGAGTTTGACGTGGCCCATGAATGCCTGGTGGTCTCGGCCCACCGCATGCCCGACCAGATGTTCGCCTACGCCGAGGCCGCTGCCGGTCGCGGCCTGCGCGCCATCATCGCGGGTGCGGGCGGCGCGGCCCACCTGCCCGGCATGCTGGCCGCCAAGACCACCGTGCCGGTGCTGGGCGTGCCGGTGGCCAGCAAGCACCTGTCGGGCGTGGACTCGCTGCACTCGATCGTGATGATGCCCAAGGGCATCCCGGTGGCCACTTTTGCCATTGGCGCAGCCGGTGCGGCCAACGCCGCATTGTTTGCAGTGGCCATGCTGGCCACCGGCGACGACGCACTGCGCGCCCGGCTGGACGCCTTCCGGGCGCGCCAGACGGCCGCGGCTGTGGCCATGACCGCCGACCTGACCTGACCCCCCGGCGCTGATCCCTTTGCCATGAGCACAACACGATGAGCGGCAAGACAATCCTTCCGGGTGCCACGCTGGGCGTGATGGGCGGCGGCCAACTGGGCCGCATGTTTGTGCAGGCGGCGCAGTCGCTGGGCTACTTCACGGCCGTGCTCGATGCCGACGCCACCTCGCCTGCCGGGCTGGTGGCGCACTACCACATCGCCGCTGACTACCTGGACGAGCAGGGCCTGGCGCAGCTGATGCAGCGTTGTCAGGCCATCACCACCGAGTTCGAGAACGTGCCGGCCGGCGCGCTGGTCACCCTCGGCGCCCACCGCCGGGTCGCACCCGGTGCCGAATCGGTGGCCGTCTGCCAGAACCGCGCCGCTGAAAAGGCCGAGTTCCTGCGCTGCGGCGTGCCCTGCGCACCGTTTGCGCTGATCGACACACCCGAGCGGCTGGACAGCGTGCCGGACGACCTGCTGCCCGGCATCCTGAAAACCGCGCGGCTGGGCTACGACGGCAAGGGCCAGGCCCGCGTGGCCGACCGCGCCGCGCTGGCCGCTGCCTGGCACACGCTGGGCCAGGTGCCGTGCGTGCTGGAAAAACTGCTGCCGCTGGCGCTGGAGCTCAGCGTCGTGGTGGCGCGCGGCGCGTCGGGCGACTGTGTCGTGCTGCCCGTGCAGCAAAACCTGCACCGCGACGGCATCCTGGCGGTGACCCAGGTGCCCTCGCCCGACGCCACGCCGGCCCAGCAGCAGGCCGCGACCGACGCGGCGCTGGCGCTGGCCACCGCGATGGACTACACCGGCGTGCTGTGCGTCGAGTTCTTCGTGCTGGCCGACGGCAGCCTGGTGGCCAACGAGATGGCGCCGCGCCCGCACAACTCGGGCCACTGGTCGATCGACGGCAGCGATACCAGCCAGTTCGAGTTGCAGGTGCGCACGCTCACCGGCCTGCCGCTCGCTGCACCGCGCCAGCATTCGGCCGCGGTGATGCTCAACCTGCTGGGCGACCTGTGGTGGCGCAATCCGGCCACCGAGCAAACCCCGCCCTGGGCCGAGTTGCTGGCCCTGCCGGGTGTGCACCTGCACCTGTACGGCAAGGCCAATGCCCGGCCCGGCCGCAAGATGGGCCACCTGACGGTCACCGCCGACTCGCCCTCGGCCGCCCGTGCGGTGGCGCTGCAGGCGGCGGCGTTGCTCGGCCTGCCGGGCTTTTGACCGGCATGGCCTTGCTGCGGGGCGATCAGCCGGCGGACATCGACGCCGCAGCCCGGCGCCTGGCCGACGGCGGTTTGGTGGCGTTTCCGACCGAAACCGTGTACGGCCTGGGCGCCCGCGCCGACAGCGACGCCGCGGTGGCCGCCATTTTTGCGACCAAGGGCCGGCCCGCCGACCACCCGCTGATCGTGCATGTGGCCGACCTGGCGCAGGCCGCCACATTCGCCGCCGACCTGCCCGACACCGCCCGCCGCCTGGCGCAGGCCTTCTGGCCGGGACCACTGACGCTGATCGTTCGCCGCGCGCCAGGCCAGGCCAGCGCTGCCGCGGGTGGGCAGGACAGCATCGGCCTGCGCTGTCCCGCGCATCCGGTGGCGCAAGCGCTGCTGCGCGCGGCCGCCCTGCTGGGCGTGTCCGGCGTGGCGGGGCCCAGTGCCAACCGCTTTGGCCATGTCAGCCCGACCCGCGCCGCCCATGTGCAGCAGGAGTTCGGGCCCGACCTGTGGGTGCTGGACGGCGGCGACTGCGCGCTGGGCATCGAATCCGCCATCGTCGACCTGAGCCGCGCTGCACCCGCGCTGCTGCGACCGGGGGTGCTGACACGGGCGCAGATCGAGGCGGTGCTGGGCCAGCCGCTGCGGTCAGCAGACGCCGCATCGCCGCGCGCACCCGGCACGCTGGCCTCGCACTACGCACCGGCGGCGCGGCTGCGGCTGTGGTCGGCGGCCGCGCTGGACACTGCACTTCACCGGCCAGACACCTTGCCCGCAGGCCTGGCGGTATATTCACGGCGCGCAGCCGGGGCCGGACCGGGCAGGCATTGGCAGTGCATGCCCAACGATCCGGTGCAGGCCGCGCACGAACTGTTTGCCGTGCTGCGCCAATTCGACGACGCCGGCCTGGCTGAGATCTGGGTGGAGCAGCCCGACGACGGTCCGGCCTGGGAAGGCGTCGCCGACCGGCTGCGCCGGGCCGCTACACCCTGACCGCCGGCCCGACCGGCCCCGAAATTCACCGCAACCGATGCGCCAGCCCAACAACACCTTGTCCGCCGGCGCCTTGACTGATTGATGGAACCCTGACCGATGACTCTCTCTTTTAATGTTCGGCGCCTGGGCGCCCTGGTGCTGGCACCGCTGCTCTTGACGGCCGCGCTGCTGGCGGCCTGTGGCGGTGGCACGGAACAGGTGGTGAAGTTCAAGCCGAACCGCCTGTTTGTGTTTGGCGACGACAACAGCGTGATCGTGAACGACGGCAGCAACGACGGCTTCAAGTACACCGTCAACGACCGCAGCCTGGCCACCGCCGGCAAGTGTCTGGTGCTGCCGACCTTCGTCCAGAGCGTTGGGCTGCTGTACGGCTTTGTCTTCGAGCAGTGCAACCCGCTGGCCGTCACGCCCAAGGCGTTCGTCCGGGCCGCACCCCTCGCCAAGGTTGCAGACGTGGCCTTGCAAGTGGCCAACCAGCGTGACCTGAACGCCGGTGACATCGCCACCATCATGGTCGGCATCAACGACCTGATCGAGATTTACGAGCAGATGCCCAAGTTGGCCGGACTGACCGATGCCAACAAGAAAGCCGCCATCGCCGAGGCCGGCCGCCGTGGCGCACAGGCCGCCGCCATCGTCAACAAATTGCTGGCCACCGGGGCGCGCGGCCTGGTCTTCACCGTGCCCGACATCAGCCTGTCGCCGTATGCCGTCCGGGCCAACCAGACCCTGCCCGGCTCGGCTGCGCTGTTGGCCAGCATGAACTACGAGTTCAACGCAAACCTGCGCACCACCATCGATGCCACCGCTTTCGATGGCCGCAACTACGGCCTGGTGCTGGCCGACGACGTCATCGCCGCGATGCAACGCCTGCCAACGTCCTACCTGACCGCACCCGCGAACGCCACCGCCACAGCGTGCAGCGGCGTCGTCGACGGCGGCACCAACACTGACGTCGCCACGCAGGTGCTGGCCTGCACCACCACCACCCTGGTGGCCAACGCTACATCGACCAGTCACCTGTGGGCCAGCGACCGCCACATCGGTCCCAACGCCCACCAGCGCATCGGGGCCCAGGCCGCATCGCGCGCGGCCAACAACCCGTTCTGAGCGACGCAGCCGGGCAAGCGCGCGCAACGGCCTGCGGACTGGCGGCACGATGAGCACCCCCAGCCTGCTGGCGCTGGACACCTCGACCGACCTGCTGTGCGTGGCGCTGCTCACACCCGGCGGTGCGCGCTGTGCGGTCGAGCCCGGCGGGCCGCTGGCGTCAGCCCGGCTGATCCCGGCCCTGATGCAGTTGCTGGCTGACGCCGGCACGACCCTGGCCGGGCTGCAGGCCATCGCCTACGGCCAGGGGCCCGGCGCTTTCACCGGCTTGCGCACCGCCTGCGCCGTCACCCAGGGTCTGGCGCTGGCCCACGACACGCCGGTGCTGCCGATCGACAGCCTGTTGATCGTGGCCGAAGACGCCCGCGCACAGGCCGCGGCCGGCGCGCCGCCCGGCGCGGCGCCCGACCCGGCACCTGCGCAAGACTGGTGGGTGGCGATGGATGCCCGCATGGACGAGGTCTATGCCGCGGCCTACCACCACGGCCCGCAAGGCTGGCAAACCCGGGTGGCGCCGCAGTTATGGACCTTGCCCGCGCTGGCCGCGCGGTGGCACGACGCGCCGCCGCAGCACCTGGCCGGCAGCGCCATCGGTGCTTTTGCCGGGCGCCTGCCCTGGGGCAGTGCCGCCCTGTGGCCCCAGACCCAGGACCGCGCTGCGGCCTTGCTGCGCCTGGCGCAGGCCGCCTGGGCGCAGGGACGCAGCGTGCCGGCAGACCAGGCACTGCCGCTCTACCTGCGCGACAAGGTGGCCTTCACCAGCGCCGAGCGCCTGGCCCTGGCCAAGCCACCAACCGCGCAAGACCACATCGCCGTGCCAGGCGCCGGCCGTGTGACCGGCGCGGCGGTAGGCCCGTGAACGCCGTGCTGCGGCCGGCCCCCGCTGCATGGCACCAGCCGATGGGCGTGGCCGACTTGGACCGCGTGCTACTGCTGGAGCAAACTGCCTACAGCCACCCCTGGTCGCGTGGCAACTTCATCGACTCCCTGGCCGCCGGCTACACCGCCGAACTGCGGCTGGACATCAGCGGTGACCTGTTGGGCTACTTCGTCGCCCTGCCGGGTTTCGAGGAGACCCACCTGCTCAATTTGACGGTAGCGCCTGACCGGCAACGTGCCGGACAGGGCAGCGCGATGCTGGATCACCTGCTGCGCCTGTGCCAGCAGCGCGGCGACCAGGCGCTGTGGCTGGAGGTCCGGCCCAGCAACCTGGCGGCGCGGGCGCTCTACCACCGTTTCGGGTTTGTCGAGATGGGCAACCGGCGCAACTACTACCCGGCCAGCAGCAACCGGCGCGAGGACGCGCTGGTCATGCGCCTGGGTTTGTCCGGGTTGGATGCCGCCCGGCCGGCCCTCGCCGGACGCACGACCGAACCCCCAGCGGGAGGCCCCGATGCGGTGGTCTGAAGCCCAGCAGGCGATGCTGCGCGAAATGGGGCTGCGCCAGGGACTGCCCATGACTACCCCCGGTGCCGCGGTCCCTGCAGCCGTGGTTCATGTAGCCGCGGTCCCTGCCGCCGTTGTTGCCAGCCCGCCTGACGCCGCCCCCACCGCCACGCAGGCATCCGCCCGTCCGGCCCTGCCGTCGCCGGGCCCGGCTGGCCGCCCGGGCCAGTCACTGCAGGCCGGGTCCGTCCCGCGCGCGCCGGCCAGCGGCGTGGCCGGCATGGACTGGCCGGCTCTGCGCCATGCCGTCACCGCCTGCCGCGCCTGCACGTTGTGCGACGGCCGGCGCCAGACCGTGTTCGGCACCGGCCACCCGCGCGCCCACTGGCTGATCGTTGGCGAGGCGCCAGGCGAGCAAGAGGACGCGCTGGGCGAACCGTTTGTCGGCGAGTCCGGCCAGTTGCTGGACCGCATGCTGCGGGCGCTGGGCCTGGCGCGCGAGGCCGGCGAAGCGCCCGACCCGGCACGCCAGGTCTTTATTGCCAACACGCTGAAATGCCGGCCGCCCGGCAACCGCAACCCGACAGCGCAGGAGCTGGCCGCCTGCCAGCCCTACCTGGAGCGGCAAGTCACGCTGGTTCAGCCCCGCGTGATCCTCGCGATGGGCCGTTTTGCGGTGCAGGCGCTGCTGGGCAGCAGCGAGCCGCTGGGCCGCCTGCGGGGCCGCGTGCATGACTGGCGTGGCGTGCCGCTGGTGGTCACCTACCACCCCGCCTACCTGTTGCGCCAGCCGGCGGAAAAAGCCCGCGCCTGGGAGGACCTGTGCCTGGCCGCGTCTTGCCTGGCAACCGACGGCGGCTGACCACCGCCGCCGGCCGCGTCTACCCGGCCTTGGGCGCCTTGACCGGCCGGGTCCAGCCGGCCAGTGACACCTGCTTGCCACGCGCCACCGTGAGCTGCCCGGCCGGCGTGTTCTTGCTGATCGTGCTGCCGCCGCCCACCGTGCCGCCGGCGCCTATCGTCAGCGGCGCAATCAGCACGCAATTGCTGCCGATGTGCACATCGGCCTCGATCACCGTTCGGTGCTTGTTGGCGCCGTCGTAGTTGGCGGTGATGCTGCCGGCGCCGAAGTTGACCCGCTCGCCCACCGTGGCGTCGCCCAGGTAGGCCAGGTGGTTGGCCTTGGCGCCACGCGCCAGGGTCGAGTTCTTGACCTCGACAAAGTTGCCGATGTGCACCTCCTCGGCCAGGTCCGCCCCAGGCCGCAAGCGGGCAAACGGGCCCACCAGACAGGCCGCGCCCACCGTGGCGCCGTCGATGTGGCTGAACGGCTGGATCACCGCCCCGGCGCCGATCACGGCATCGCGGATC
>JBKJKU010000398.1:0-3509 GCA_046597355.1 Aquabacterium sp. | reverse complement strand
TGATGCAACTCATTGCCGAATTGCGCTCGAACTACGCCAATCGACTTGAGTGCTTCCCTGGTCATTCCATGTCGAGCAAAGTGCGATGCGGCTCGGCATACTGCGCGCGCCCACAGTACAGGATCGCGAGTACTGCTTGCCTGTGCATTTAAGGTTGCCAACAATCTTGAGTCCATTTGATGCCTTATTGACGCAAAGTCGATATCGCTAACATGTATCTGTCAGCTGTGTTTTCAGCAATCGAGTCAGGCATCGCCGGCGCCGGCGCCCGTTTATTCCACACTTCCCCATCCACTTGCACGCTTTCCAGCCAATCCCGTAGAAACTGCTTGTCGTAGCTGGGAGGGTTGGTGCCTTCCTGGTATTGCGCCAGAGGCCAGAAGCGGGATGAGTCGGGGGTCAGGATTTCGTCCATCAAGACCAGTTTGCCGTCTTGATCCAGGCCAAATTCAAATTTCGTGTCAGCGATGATGATGCCGCGCGTCAACGCATATGCGGCGGCTTCTTGGTACAACTGCAGTGAAATCGTGCGAACCTGACGGGCTAGGTCAGCGCCGATGATTTCAGCCATGCGGTCGAAACTGATGTTTTCGTCATGGTCGCCCATTTCGGCTTTAGTCGCAGGCGTGAAGATGGGCTCGGGCAGGCGGCTGGCGTTTACCAGTCCGGGCGGCAGTTTCACGCCACACACTTCGCTGTTGTGCTGGTATTCCTTCCAGCCAGATCCCGCCAGGTAACCGCGCACCACCGCTTCGACCGGCAGGGGTTTGAGCCGTTTGACCAGCATCGATCTGCCGCTGACCTGGGCCACTTCGTCGGGAGACACAACGCTCTCCGGCGCTTCGCCGGTCAGGTGGTTGGGCACGATATGGGCCAGTTTGTCGAACCAGAACAGCGCCATTTGGGTCAGCAGCGCACCTTTGCCCGGTATCGGTTCGCCCATCACCACGTCAAAGGCCGAAATGCGGTCCGAGGCCACCATCAGGATGCGGTCGTCGCCGACCGCGTAGTTGTCTCGAACCTTGCCGCGGGCCAGCAAGGGCAGCGAATGCAGGTCGGATTGCAGAAGGGCGTGGGTGCTCATGGGCGGCCTGCTTGGGCT
Organism: Aquabacterium sp.; assembly: GCA_046597355.1. GTDB lineage: Bacteria > Pseudomonadota > Gammaproteobacteria > Burkholderiales > Burkholderiaceae_C > Pseudaquabacterium. Next base: position 2,407 of record JBKJKU010000398.1, on the reverse strand, counting down.
GAAATGGGATCGCGGTATTGTGCCTTTCGAGGGGTGATGCAACGTCCGTCGGCCTGCGCACGCTGGCCGTGTGACCTGCATCACGGCAGGCTCTCTGGATCGCACGAAAAGCCGCTCAAGTCACCTCCATTTCTGGCCGAAACCCCATGCAGGCCGTCGGGGGCGAGGCCGCATCAGCGAGAAAGGTGGCGAGCGACATGGAACCGACAAGCGGCAGGGCAAGCGAGGCGATCGGGTGGTTGATCGGCTGCATCGTGGCGGCATCGCCAACCGGTGTGGCGGCACAACTGCGGATGGACACGGTGGCGCTCCACGCGGCGGCACCGCCGGGTCAAGGGGCCACGCTGTCTGCCCTGTCACTGGCCGCGCCACAAGGTGCCGTCGCGCCAGACTTGGCGACCAGTAGCAGATGGGTGGCGCACGCCGCCCCAACATCGGACGCGGCGTCGAGGCTGGCGGTGTCTGGCGCCACCGAGCCCGCGCTACTCGATGCTGTACTTCGCGCGTTGTGGCCGGCCGATATCGTGCAGCGGTCCGATGACTACCTGCGGCGCTACCCCGACCATGCCAGCGCTGCCGACGTTTTGGCGCAGCGCCAACTGGCGGCTGCAACCGCCGGGTTCCTGCGGCGCAGCGACGTGGAACTGTTCCGTGCAGCGTTTGTGCCGCAGTCGCTCGACGGGTCTGATGTTGACGACTTGCGGCGGGCGGCATTGGGTGATGCCGACGCTGCATTCAGGCTTGCCCAACAACTGCCGGTGCCGGAGGCAGTGTCCAGGCGCCGCGTGGGCTGGCTGCAATATGCCGCGCTGCTGGGCAATGACCGTGCGGCGTATGCGCTGTCGTTGCACTACCGGCGGGCATCGCAGCCTTTGCTGGCTGCGCAATTCGAGGCCCGGGCCGTGGCGCTGGGATTTCAGCCGCCTGCCGGGCTGGACCACGCCCGCAAATAGCGAGCGCAGGCGCCAGGGGCACTGAAGGCTTCGGCGGCGCGTGCCGCCCGCAGGCGCCTGGGCATCATGGCGCCCGGGGGCTTGGACTCAGGTCACCACTTGCGACAAGGTGCCGCTGGCGTATTGCTGGGCCACGGTGACCAGCGTCATCGGCTTGATCTTGCCGCCCTGGCCCTCGCAGCCAAACTGCACATAGCGCTGCAGACAAATCGCTTTTGCGGCCTCGCGCGCTGGTTTGAGGTAGTCGCGCGGGTCGAACTTGTCCGGGTGCTGCGCCAGGTACCGCCGGATCGCGGCGGTCATGGCCAGCCGGATGTCGGTGTCGATGTTGATCTTGCGCACGCCATACTTGATGGCCTCTTGGATCTCCTCGACCGGCACGCCGTAGGTCTCTTTCATGTCGCCGCCGTACTTGCGGATTTCGGCCAGCAAATCTTGCGGCACGCTGGAGCTGCCGTGCATCACCAAGTGGGTGTTGGGGATGCGGCGGTTGATCGCCTTGATGCGGTCGATCGCCAGGATGTCGCCGGTGGGCTTGCGGGTGAACTTGTAGGCGCCGTGGCTGGTGCCGATGGCGATGGCCAGCGCGTCCAACTGGGTGCGCTTGACAAAATCAGCGGCCTGCTCGGGGTCGGTCAACAGCTGCTCTCGGGTCATCGTGGCCTCGGTGCCGTGGCCGTCTTCCTTGTCGCCCTTCATGGTCTCCAGGCTGCCCAGGCAGCCCAACTCGCCCTCGACCGTGACGCCCAGCTTGTGCGCCATGTCCACCACATTGCGGGTGACCTCGACGTTGTACTCGTAGCTCGCGATGCTCTTGCCGTCCGCCTCCAGCGAGCCGTCCATCATCACCGAACTGAAGCCCAGGTCGATCGCGCCTTGGCAGATGGCCGGGCTTTGGCCGTGGTCCTGGTGCATCACCAACGGCACACTGGGCCAGGATTCGACAGCCGCCTGAATCAGGTGTTTGATAAAGGGCTCACCGGCGTACTTGCGGGCGCCGGCGCTGGCTTGCAGGATCACGGGCGCGCCGACCTCGGCAGCGGCCGACATCACGGCTTGCACCTGTTCCAGGTTGTTGACGTTGAAGGCTGGGATGCCATAGCCATTTTCGGCGGCATGGTCCAGCAACTGGCGCATTGAGACGAGTGGCATGGCAGATCCTGCTTGGTTTGGAGTGGTGGTGGGGCGGGCTCTGGCCGCCTGTTCCGGCAGGCCGGACAGCCAACGGGGCCGGCCATGAAACTGCGTTGTAACTCGACCGGATTGTATCGGCGTGCACCCAGGTGCCTGCGGAATGCTCGCCCTGCGGTGGGCGTGCAAGGTGCCGCAACCGACACAGATTTGGGGTGTTTTTACGCCACTTTTCGCGCTGAAGCCGACCGCGCTGGCGCCGACACTGGTGCCGCAAGCGCATGGCGCCCGGCCCCGATCGGGCTGACCAGGCGCTTGCATCC
>JBKJKU010000081.1:0-32596 GCA_046597355.1 Aquabacterium sp. | reverse complement strand
GTGCCGGCCGCGGCGATGCTCGCCAGCGCGTGGTAGATGCCCCAGACCGTGCCGAACAGTCCGATGAAGGGGGCCGTGCTGCCGATCGAGGCCAGCAGCACCTGGCCGAACTGCAGGTGGGCCAAGCCACCGTGCAGCGCGTCGCGCAGCCGGCGCGTCAATTGCGAGTCGAGGTGCGCCCCGTCATCCAGCGTGCCCGGCTGGGCCTGGGCGGTGGCGGCATCGAGCAGCGGCAGCAGCACGCGCTCGCGGTCCAACTGCTCCAGACGGCGACGCCCTTCATCGAGCGCCGGCGCGGCCCAGAACGCTGGCACCGCGCGGGCCACGTCGCGCCGGGCCCGCTGCAGCACCCACGCCTTCCACAAGATGGTGACCCAGGCGCCCACCGACATCGCCAGCAGCAGCAGCGTGACCGCGCGGCCGACGCCGTCGCTCTCGCTCCAGAAGCTGCCGAAGCCGCCCATCAGTTCAGGCCCAGCACGTCGTCCATTCCGAACAGGCCGTGCGAGCGGCCGGCCAGGAAGCGTGCGGCACGCAGGCTGCCCTCGGCGTAGGTGGCGCGGCTGCTGCTGCGGTGGGTGATCTCGATGCGCTCGCCGGTGCCGCAGAACAACACGCTGTGGTCGCCGACGATGTCGCCGCCGCGCACCGTCGCAAAGCCGATGCTGCCGGGCACCCGCTCGCCGGTAACGCCTTCGCGGGCGTAGACGGCGCAGTCTTTCAATGCGCGGCCCTGGGCTGCGGCCATCACTTCACCCATCTGCAGGGCCGTGCCGCTGGGTGCGTCGACCTTGTGGCGGTGGTGCGCTTCGACGATCTCGATGTCGTGGCTCGCACCCAGTGCGCGCGCGGCCATTTCGAGCAGCTTGAGCACCACGTTGACGCCCACACTCATGTTGGGCGCCAGCACGATGGCGAGCTGCGCGGCGTGCGTGGCGATCGTCTCTTTCTGCGCGGCGTCCAGGCCGGTGGTGCCGATGACCATCTTCACGCCGAGCCCGCGGCAGGCCTCGAGGTGAGCCAGCGTGCCTTCGGGCCGGGTGAAGTCGATCAGCACCTGCGACTGCTCGGCGCGCAGCACCGAGCGCACGTCGATGCCGACGTCGAGCGTGCCGGCCAGCACCGTGTCGGGGGCCGCATGCACGGCCGCGATCAGCATCTGGCCCATCCGCCCCGAAGCGCCCGCGACGGCGATGCGCAGCGGGGCCGCACTCGCGCCGACGCTCATTTCGGCTCGAGCGGCGGGTACGGGCGCACGGCGCCCTGGGGTTGCGCGATCGCGCTCGTTTCGCCTTTGACTGGCGGGGGCAGGGCACGGCGCTGGTCGTCGCTCAACTCGAGCACCGGCTCGGGTCCGCTCGTGCGAGCGCTGCGGATCGAGCTGACGAACTCCTTTTCGGACGGCAGGTCCGGCGCCTCCAGGCGCTCGAGGGCATCGCCCTTGAACAGGGCGACCACGCTGCGGCGCTGCGGCTCGACGCCCTGGCGCCGCATCGTGAAGACATAGTCCCAGCGGTCGGCATGGAAGGGGCTGGTCAGCAGCGGCGAACCCAGCACGTCGCGGACCTGTTCGCGGGTCATGCCGGGCTTGACGCGCTCAGCCAGCTCGCGGGTGATGACGTTGCCCTGCATGACGTCGACGCGGTACGGCGTCACCGAGGCCAGCGCCCGGTCGAACGGCGACCAGGCGCAACCGGTGCCGAGCAGGGTCGACAGCACCAGGCCGGCGCCGGCCGCGATGCGGCCGAAAGAGGAAGGGCGGGGCATGCGGGGCATCGGCAACGTCGGCGCAGCGCTGGACCGCGCCGCTCTGGCTATGATGCGGTGCATTCTAGGCCCGACCGTCCTGCGTCGGGCCGGCCGCACGCCGGGCTCTGCCGGCGGGCGTCGCACCAAGGTACACCCGTGAGCCACGCCGACGAACTCAAGAGCAGCGGCCTGAAGGCCACCCTGCCGCGCATCAAGATCCTCGAAGTGTTCCAGCGCACGGCGCAGCGGCACATGACGGCCGAAGACGTGTACCGGGCGCTGCTTGCCGAGGGTGCCGATGTCGGGTTGGCGACCGTGTACCGCGTGCTGATGCAGTTCGAGCAGGCGGGCCTGTTGGCGCGCAGCCACTTCGAGAGCGGCAAGTCGGTGTTCGAACTCAACGAGGGCCAGCACCACGACCACCTGGTGTGCCTGACCTGCGGGCGCGTCGAGGAGTTCTTCGACGCCGAGATCGAGGCCCGCCAGCGTGCGATCGCCCAAACCCGCGGCTTCGAGTTGCAAGACCATTCGCTGGCGCTCTACGCCGCCTGCACGAAGCCCGGCTGCGAACATCGGCCGAAGTAGCCGCCTGCGCGCCTCGGGAGGCGCGCAGCGTCTTCAAGACCCGCCCGGCTCCATCGCCTTCTGGTGCCGCGCGACGAATTCGCTGTAGGTGTCGATGCCGCGCAGCTGCAAGACGGTGTTGCGCACCGCCGCCTCGACCAGCACCGCCAGGTTGCGGCCGGCGTCGACCGCGATCACGGCCTTGCGCACCGGCACGTCGAGGATGTCCTCGAAGAGGGGCTCGTAGGGCAGGCGCTCGAACTCGCGCTCCATCGTCTCCTTGCGCACCAAGTGCACCAGCAGCTTCAGGCGCATCTTCCGGCGCACGGCGGTTTCACCGAAGATGGCCTTGATGTCGAGCAGGCCGATGCCGCGCACTTCCAGCAGGTTGAGCAGCAGTTCGGGACAGCGACCTTCGATGGCGGTCTGCGAGATGCGGTAGAGGTCGACCGCATCGTCGGCCACCAGGCCATGGCCGCGCGAGATCAGCTCCAGCCCCAGTTCGCTCTTGCCCAGGCCCGACTCGCCGGTCAGCAGCACGCCGAGTCCCAGGATGTCCATGAAGACGCCGTGCCGGGTGGTGCGTTCTGCGAAGAGCTGGCTGAGGTAGGCGCGGACCACGTCGATGACATGCCCGGCCGACTCGGCGGTGACGAACAGCGGGATCTCGGCCCGGTCGCACATCGCGACCAGCCGGTTCGGCGGCACCTGGTCGTCGGCGACGATGATCATCGGCGGCTCGAGCGTGACGATGCGTGCGACGCGCCGTTCGATGTCCTCGACGCTGTCCTCGCTGAGGTAAGCCACCTCGCGCCGGCCGACGATCTGCACCCGGTACGGGTGGATGTAGTTCAGGTAGCCGATCAGGTCGGCAGCCGAGCGGGCCTCGCGCACCGCCGCTTCGTCGAAGCGCCGTTCGGGGTGGGCGTGGCCGGCGACCCATTCCCAGTGCAGGGCAGCCCGATGCTCTTCGAACAGCGCCTCGGCGCTGATGGAGGTGGGTTTCATGGGCGCGCGCCCACGCAGCGCACCATCAAGCCACCGACTTGAGCGGCTCCCAGTCGGCGATCAGCTTGTGCAGCGCGGCCTGGTCGGGGGCGGCGCGCAGGCGATCGCGCAGGTCGCGGTCGGACAGCATCTCCGCGATTTCGGAGAGGATGTCCAGATGCCGTTGCGTGGCTGCCTCGGGCACCAGCAGGAAGATCAGCAGTTGCACCGGCTCGTCGTCGGGGGCATCGAAGGCAATCGGCTGCTGCACCCGCATGACCGCGGCCAGCGGGTTTTTCAGGCCCTTGATGCGGCCGTGCGGGATCGCCACGCCATGCCCCAGGCCGGTGGAGCCGAGTCGTTCGCGCGCGAACAGGTTGTCCGACACGGTGGCCCGCGCGATCGAATGCTGGTTCTCGAACAGCAGGCCAGCCTGTTCGAATGCACGCTTCTTGCTGGTCGCCTCCACGTCGACGATGACATTGGTGGCAGGCAGGATGCTGGCGAGACGGTTCATGAGGGGCGTTCCTTCCGCCACGCACAACGCGTGAGCGCCAAAGCGGCTGACTGCGGCAAGTGTGACAAGACGGCGAATTATAGGAATCGACCCCCAAAGCGACACGCCCGACTGCGGTGGGCTGTGCGAGATGTTGCGCAGACGCCGCGCGTTACAACCGTCCGGCCGCCTCCGGACTCAAAAAAAGCGGCCCGCGGGCCGCCGGTCGGGAAGCGGAGCGTCCTCTCAGTGGGGCGCGTCCAGCCGCTTCGGCGATTCGTGGTGGTGGTCCTGGACCCGGTCCTTGTGTCGCACCACCTGGCGGTCGAGCTTGTCCATCAGGGTGTCGATGGCCGCGTAAAGGTCTTCGCTCGAGTGCTCGACGTAGATGTCGCGCCCCTTGACATGCAGCGTGACCTCGGCGCGCTGTCGACGCTCCTTCTCCTTCAGCTTCTCCACGGTCAGCAGGACATTGATGTCGACCACCTGATCGAAATGCCGGGTGACACGGTCGAGTTTGGTCATCACGTACTCACGCAGTGCAGGTGTCACTTCGAGATGGTGTCCGCTGATCGTCAGGTTCATCAGAGCCTCCTTGGGCGTCGGGTTGCGCAGGGTTGCGGTGGGGGACGGGGGTGCTACAGCGCGGCCGGAGCGCCGGGGGCAGGGCCGGGGTGTCGGGCCAGTGTGCCGTCGATCCCCGGGTGCCGCAAGGCAATCCGCGGCACTTTCGAAGGCTCGACGGGTAACAGCTTTGCGGCCGTGCATGAGGGCCATACTGACAGCTTTTGGGTCCGATGGGCGATGCCATAATCGACAGGCTCGGTCGCACGAGCTTCGCCGGGTACCGGGTGCGTCTCGGTGGCCGTCCGTCCCCGTCGCCCATCGGCACCGCATGCTCAACGTCTTCACCCTGGTCAACGGGCGCCTGGTCCAGGAAGAGATCGACAACGCTGCGGCGCCCAGCAGCGCGATGCGCCCGGTGTGGGTCGACCTTCAATCGCCGACGGTCGAGGAAAAGGCCTGGGTTCGCGAGCGCTACGGCATCGAGATTCCCGACGACATCGTCGACGACGACCTGGAAGAGTCGGCGCGTTTCTACGAGGAAGACAACGGCGAGTTGCATATTCGCTCGGACTTCCTGATCGACGACGACGTGACGCCGCGCAACGTGCGGGTGGCGTTCATCCTCAAGGACAACGTGCTGTTTTCGGTGCACGCCGAGGACCTGCCGGTGTTTCGCCTGTTGCGGTTGCGCGCGCGCCGCGTGCCGGCCCTGATCGGCGATGCCAAGGACGTGCTGCTCAAGCTGTACGACGCCGACGCCGAATATTCGGCCGATGCGCTGGAAGGCATCTACGACAGCCTTGAGAAAGTCAGCGCCCGGGTGCTCAAGCAAGATATCGACGACCAGGCAGCCGGCGCTGCGCTGGGGGCGATCGCCAAGGAAGAAGACCTGAACGGCCGTATCCGCCGCAACGTGATGGACACCCGGCGCGCGGTGAGCTTCATGATGCGCAGCCGCATGCTCAATGCCGAGCAGTTCGAGGAGGCACGGCAGATCCTGCGCGACATCGATTCGCTCGATTCGCACACCGCGTTTGTGTTCGACAAGATCAATTTCCTGATGGACGCCACGGTGGGTTTCATCAATATCAACCAGAACAAGGTGATCAAGATCTTCTCGGTGGCCAGCGTCGCGCTGCTGCCGCCGACCCTGATCGCCAGCATCTACGGCATGAACTTCAAGTCCATGCCCGAGCTTGAACAACCCTGGGGCTACCCGTTTGCGCTGGCGCTGATGGTGGCGTCGGTGGCAGCACCTTTCATCTACTTCCGCCGCAAGGGCTGGTTGCGTTGAGTCGGCGCGCAGAGCGCGTCAGAATTCTCATGAAACAACAGTCACGCGGCCTGCGGATGCTTCAAAGTACAGGCGTGTGCTAGCCTGAGACCCGTTCCGCACGCAATGCGCTTGCATGCCGCGCGCCTTCGCGAGTGGTTGCCACCAACTTCGATCACCATGCCCTCTCTGTCCCGTGTGTTCCGGTGGTCCGCTGGCCCGGCTTTGTGTCTGGCGACCTGGATGGCTGCGGCCCCGTCGCATGCGCAGTTCGCGATGGTGCCGTCACCGCTGGCCGCCGCACCGCAGCCCAGCGAGGCCGATACCGAGCTGACCTACAAGCGCGACGCCGCCAAGCATCTGTATGTCACCTACCCGATGCGGATCTACAAGGGCCGCATGCCGCCGCTGCTGTACGGCGTGGCGATCGTCGAGACCGATGTCGAGGCCGATGGTTCGGTGACCGATGTGCGGCTGCGCCGGCCGCCCGGCGCGGCCGAGGTGGGGCCGTGGATCGTGCAGATGATCCGCAAGGCCGGGCCGTTTCCGGTGCCGGCCAAGCTGGGCAAAGCCACCTACGTTGACATCTGGCTGGTGCACAAGGGCGGCAACTTCCAGCTCGACACCCTGACCGAAGGCCAGAACTGAGCCTGGCGCGCCCCGCGGCCGCACCGCCCGTCAGCGGCTGGCCCGGCGCTTGAGCCAGCGCATCAACGCACCGATGACCGGCAACTTCTCGTAAAGTTCTTCGGCCGCGTCCCAGTAGTCGCGGTGCATCAGCACCCGGCCGTCAGCACCAAAGCGCAAATGGCTGGCGCCATGGATGCACAACGGCCGGGCGTCGCCGCCGCGGCTGCGGAAAGTGAAATCCCAGGTCAGGAAGGCATCGTCGCCAGCGGCCACGGCATCGACCACCGCAAAGCGCGGTGCGTCCAGCGTGGCGAACATGTGGCTGAAGATGGCGGTGATGGCCGGCAGGCCCTGGACATGGTTGAACGGGTCCTTGAAGCTGGCCTGCTCGCTGTAGACCCGGCCCAACAGCGGCAGGTCGGCCGGGGACAGGCCTTCATACAGACCGACCACCCGCTGCACCCGCGGGTCTGCCGATGGGCTGCGCGCCGGCCCGGGACGGGTGATCTCAGACACGCACGGCCCGGCGTATGGCGCCGAAGTAGAGCGCGTCCGGCAACGCGCGCAGGGCTTTGAGGAACCGCGTGAAGCGCTTGGGGAAATGGATCTCGAACTCGCCCGCGCCCCAACCCTGCACGATGGCCGTGGCCGCGGCCTCGGGCGTGATCAGCGCGGGCATGTGGAACTGGTTTTGCGCGGTCAACGGGGTCTCGACAAAACCCGGGTTGATCAGCGAGATGCCCACACCGCGTGGCGCCAGGTCGAGAAACAGCACCTCCGCCAGGTTGATCAGCGCGGCCTTGGTCGGCCCGTAGGCCAGCGCGTTGGGCAGGCCCCGGTAGCCGGCCACGCTGGCCACCAGGCTCAGGTTGGCCGGCTGGCCGGCCTGCGCCTGTGCCAGCAGTACCGGCAGCACGGCGCCCAGCAGGTTGAGTGCACCGACGTAGTTGATCTGTTGGTGGCGCACGGCGTCCGCCAGGTCGAAGTTGTCGGCCTGCATCGGGTTGTAGTGGCCGGCGCAATACATCACCAGGTTGATCTGGCCATGACGCTGTTGCAATGTCTGGGCTGCGGCGGCCACGGCGTCGGCGTCGGTGGCATCCAGCGCCAGGGCCTGCGCGCCGGGGTGATCGGCGACAAATGAGGCCAGCGCCGGCGCGCTGCGGGCCGATACGGTGACTTGTGCACCCAGCGCATGCAGGTGACTGGCCGTGGCCCGGCCGATGCCGGTGGACGCACCCACCAGCCAGGCATGCTGGCCGTGCCAGTCGGTGATGCGGGGGTTCAAGGACATGGCGGCAAGTCTCGGTGGCCGAGGGTCAGGTGGAAGACAAACGGCCGCAATGCGGTCAGGACGTGCGGCATGACAGTGGCGGGGTCAGCCCGGCAAGCGCCGGAACGACAGCAAGACCTCGCCCAGGCGGATGCCGAACTTGCTCATCACCGCGCGGTTGAGCATGACCTGGTCATCGACTTGGAACATCCAGTCGTCGAAATCGATCTCCCAGGTTCGGCCGTCCACCGGCAGCAGCAGCGTGTAGCGCCAGTTCAGCGCATTGCCCGCCGCCTGGCCGCGGGCCTCGCCCAGCACATCGGCGGCGCGGCCGGTGTAGCGACCGTCGGCCTGGCGGCTGAGCTTCCAGATGCGCTGCTCGCGGCGGCCGTCCGAATAGCTGAACTGCTCGTCCAACGTGCCCTCGTCGCCCTGCCAGGTGCCGGTCATCTGCACCGTGAAGCGCTGCACCACCTTGCCGCCACGGTCGGTTGCGATGCCGTGGGCGACCAGCTTGCCGTTGAAGTACTGGCGCAGGTCCAGCACCGGGGTCTGGCTGGCATAGTCGGCCGTCGTCGGGCCGGCGCAGCCGGTCAACAGCAGCGGTGCGGCAAGCGCAAAAGCCGAGGCCAGCGCCAGAGCGACGTTGCGTGCCCGGCGGCGAATGCCGGGCCGCGGTGGAGAAAGAGGGTTGGCGGTCATGGGCGGTCCAGGTGGTGACGGTAAGTCCAGAGCAGTCCGGCCGCGGCCAGCTTGAGTACGCAGGGCAGCGCGGCATAGACCAGCGCCAGCGCGCTCAGCGCGGGCTCGCTGGTGGAACCGGGCGCGTAGCCCAGCGCCTGTAGTGCGGGCAGCGACAGACCCGCCGCCAGCGCCAGATTGAGCTTGTTGGCGCAGGTCCACCAACCGAAGTAGCTGCCCTCGAAGCGCAGCGCGTGGCCGGCGCGTTGGATCACGCCGGTCAGCAGGGCGCCGGGTATCGCCAGGTCAGCGCCCAGTGCCGCGCCGCTGAACAGGCAGATGGCGACGAAGGCGGCGCTGTCGCCCGCGCCCAGCCGGGCCGCCCAGACAAACGCTGCCACTGCCAGGCCCATGCCCGCCAGCCAGCAACGCAGCAGGCCAAAGCGGGCGACGCCGCGCACCCACAGCGGCATGGACAGCGCGCCGGCAGCAAAGTAGCTGCCCAGGAACAGCGGCTCCCAGGCCGGCGCCTGCAGCCGGTCGCGGATGAAAAACAGCACCAGCGTGGCCGGAATCGCACTGGCCACGCCGTTGAGCACAAACACCGCCATCAAGCGGCGAAATGCCGGGTTGCGCCAGGGCGACGCCAGGGTTGACGGCTCGCCCGACGGGCTGAGCGCCGCCCCGGGTTGTGCGTCCGGCGGCGGGGTCTGGGACCGGAACGGTGCCCGGCCGAGTGCCCAAAGCCCCAGCACCAGCAACACCAGGCAGGTGGCGACCATCACCGGGATGCCGGCCAGTGCCGGCAGGATGCTGGCACCCAGCACGCCGGCCAGCGCCATGCCTTCACGCCAGCTGACGATACGGGCCTGGGTGGCCGCGCCGCCGCCCAGGCGGGCGCCCCAGGCCTGGTGCAGCACGCCGAGCGCGCTGTAGCCCAGGCAGGTGATGACCAGCGCAACCGCGCACCACGCCAGCAGCGCGTTTGAGGTGCCGGCCGGCGGAAAAAACAGCGCGACAAAGCCCAGTGCCATCAGCAACGCGGCAACCCAGGCGGCGGCCAGCACACGCTGCCGTGGCAGGGCCAGACCGCGGTCGACCCAGCGGCCCAGCCACGGATCGATCACCGCATCCAGCGCCCGTGTGCCCAGCAACACCAGCCCCAAAGCGGCCAGCGGCACGCCCAGTTGCCCGGCGTAGTGGTTGGGCAGCAGCACGTACAGCGGCAAGGCCGCAAACGCCAGTGGTGCGCCCAGCGCGCCGTAGCGCAAACCGGCGTGCCAGGGCAGCGCCACGGGCGTGGCGGCCGGCAGGGTCTGCGCGGCCGCCAGCGCTTGTCCGCTCACCGCGCCTCGCCCAGCAACTGGGCGCGCAGCTTGGGCTCCGAGGTGCGGGGCGACAACCAGATACCAAAAAACAGGCGCGCAAACTCGGCGTCCGCCACCTCGCCCCGGCGCTGGCCGTTGAAGAAGAAGCGCGCAGATTGCCCCGGCCGTTGCACGCCAGTGAGGCGGTCGCCCGCCTGCACGTCCGGAAACAGCTGGGTCATGGCCGCCAGCCAGGACGCGCCCTGGGCTTCGCTGAACGGGCCGATCCGGCGCATCTCGTCCAGCGACCGGCTGGCGATCATCTCGCCCACCAGCTTGCGGGCATAGACCAGCTCCAGCGCCAGCGGCTGGCGATCGCCATCACCGGCCAGCGGTGCAGCGCTCCACAGCCGCACATCGTAGATATGCAGGCCGAAAAACCGCATCACGCCGGTACCCCGCCAGCGCGCGCCGGGCAAATCGGCATCGAGTTCGGGCGGCGCCTTGGCCGATGCGTCCAGCCCGGCAGCCGCCGCTCTGCCAGCCACAGACGCGGCAGACGCCGTAGCCAACGCGAGCCGGCCGGGCGTGGCCAGGCGCTGCGGCCAGGCCGCCAGTACCGTCGCCGTGCGCAGCAGACGGCGCCGGTCAAGCCCTGTCATCCCGGCCGCCGCAGCGTGAACTGCATGACGTCGGTGCTGCCGGCGGCAAAGGCCGCCTCGCAATAGGCCAGGTAGAACTCCCAGGTGCGCATGAACCGGGTATCGAAGCCCAGGCCGCGCACCTGCGTGTCCTGGTGCAAGAAGTCCTGGCGCCAGCGCCGCAGCGTCTCGGCATAGTCCAGGCCGAAGGCCAGCTCGTTCTCGACCACCAGCCCGGCCTTGACCGCCTCGGCGCGGAAGGCCTTCGGGCAGGGCAACAAGCCGCCCGGGAAGATGTATTGCTGGATGAAATCGGTGCCGGCGACATAGCGCTCGAACAGGTTGTCGGCAATGGTGATCGACTGCACACAGGCCCGTCCGCCCGGCTTGAGCTGCTCGAACAGCGTCTTGAAGTAGCTGCCCCAGTACTCGCGGCCCACCGCCTCGAACATCTCGATCGAGACGATCGCGTCAAACGGTCCGTCGGTGATGTCGCGGTAGTCCTGGAATCGCAGGTCGGCTTGCGCCGCCAACCCGGCGCGCGCCAGACGGTCCTGGCCGAAGGCCAGCTGCTCGGCAGACAAGGTGACGCCGGTGACCCGGGCGCCAAAATCGCGCGCTGCGCATTCGGCCAGACCGCCCCAGCCGCAGCCGATTTCCAGCACCCTGTCGCCCGGCCTGACCTGGCATTCGTCCAGCGTGCGGCGCATCTTGGCTTGCTGGGCGGTTGCGGTGGACTGCTGCAGATCGCCGTTGAACCAGGCGCTGGAGTAGGTCATGGTCTCGTCCAGCCACAACCGGTAAAACGGGTTGCCCAGGTCGTAGTGGGCGTGGATATTGCGCTTGCTGCCGGCGCGTGAATTGCGGTTGAACAGGTGGCGGAAGCGGTTGATCAGGTTGCCCCACCAGGTGCCGTAGACCACCGACTCCACCGCGTCGCGGTTGGCGATGAACAGCGATAACAGCGCCACCAGGTCATTGGCCGCCCAGTCGCCGGCGATGAAGGACTCGGCAAAGCCGATGTCACCAGCGCGCAGCGCTGCGCTGCAGACATCCCAGTTGTGCAGCCGCACGGCGGCATGCGGTTCGCCGGCGGCACCCGTGCCAAAGCGGATCTGGCCACCGTCGGGCAGCTGCACGTCCAGCGTGCCCACTTGCAGCCGGCGCAGCAGGGCAAACAATGCCCGCGCCGCGGCCGGGGCAGAGGGCGGCAGCGCCAGTGTGGCGGTGGACTTGGACAGGGTGCTGGCGTTTTGCATGGCGGCCGTATGCCTCAATGGGAGGGAAGGGAAGGAGCGTCGGCAACAGGCGGCTGGCCCTGCTGGCCGTAAAACGGCACGCGTTTGATCAGCAAGCGCAGTGCCTGCCAGTGGATGCGCAGCACCACGCCCAGCATCAGCAGCGGCATGCGCCACAGGGCCTGGCGCAGCCGTGCGGACGTGAGCGGCGCCAGATCGCCGCTGACGCTGGTCAGCAGCAGCGGCCCTTGCGCGTCATCGTGTTCGATACGGGCCACGGTGCGCCCTGCACCGCCATCAACCTGACCGGTGGTACCCACGCCGGTGCGCATGAAGCGGAAGCGGTAGCGGCCCTCGATCTGGCAAAACGGCGACACCTGGAACACCTTGCGCGCCACCACCTCTTGCCCAAAGGCCAGGCTGGTGCCGGCCAGCAGGTAGGTGTGGCGGCCGCCAAAGGTGTTGTTGACCTCGGCCAACACCGCGGCCAACGAGCCGTCGTTGCGGTGGCAGTACCAGAAGCTGACCGGCTTGAAGGCAAAACCGAACAAGCGCGGATAGGTGTGCAGCCAGACCTCGCCCAGGGCGTCGGTGATGCCTTCGGCCTGCAGCAGCGCATCGGCCCAGGCCAGGCAATCACCGCGCCCGTCGCCGTGGTCGGCGTCATGGAAGCTGACCCAGCCCCGGCGGTTGCGCCGCAGTGTGGCCACCGGTTGCTCGCGCAGGCGGCGCAACGGCAGCAGCAGGAACCAGGTCGGGTAGTCGAACGCGTGGCGCACCGGGCGCAGGCGCAAATGCCGCACCCGGCCGATGCCCAGTTGCGGGCAGGGCAGCGTCGCGGCCAGCGGGCCGGGCAGGGGTGACGGGTCGGCAATCATGGCAGGGCGGGCTGTCAGGCTGTGCGCCGGTCAGGCGGCGGCGCGGGCGGGCGCACCGGCGTCTTCGGCGGCCCAGCACGTGCGCAATGCCTGGGCCACGGCCAGGCCCGAGCGCAGGCCGTCCTCGTGGAAGCCGTAGCGCGTCCAGGCGCCGGCAAACCAGACGTGGGCGGTGCCCTGGATCTGCGGCAGGCGCTGTTGCGCCGCGATGGCCGCGGTGTCGAACACCGGATGCGCATAGTCAAAACTGCCGTGCAGCGTGTCGGCGGCGGGCTCCTGGGTCGGGTTGAGCGACACGATCACCGGCCGTTGCCAGGGCAGTGGCTGCAGCCGGTTGATCAGGTAGTGCAGGCAGACCGACGACTGCTCTTGCGCCGGCGCGGATGAGCGCACGTAGTTCCAGGCCGCCCAGGCTTTTTGGCGGCGTGGCAGCAGGCTGGCGTCGGTGTGCAGCAGCGCGCGGTTGCGCTGGTAGCGGATGGCGCCCAGCACGGCACGCTCGTCTGGCGTGGCCTGGCCAGCCAGCAAGGCCAGGCTCTGATCGCTGTGGCCGGCCAGCACCACCTCGTCGAAATGCTCGCTGCCCTGCGGCGTGTCCAGCCAGACGCCGGCTTGCGCGGTTTGCGGTGGTACCCGCCGCAGTGCGGTCACGGGGGTGTTCAGCCGGGCGTCGGGGATGGTGGCCAGCAGACGCCGCACGTACTCGCGCGAACCGCCGCGCACGGTGTGCCACTGCGGCCGGTCGGTGACGCGGATCAGCCCGTGGTTGTGGCAGAACCGGATCATCGTGGCCACCGGAAAGCGCAGCATCTGGTCGGTCGGGCAGCTCCAGATGCAGCCGAGCATTGGCAGCAGGTACCAGTCGCGGAACGGCGCGGAGAAGCGGTGGCTGGCGAGCCAATCGCCGATCGGCTGCTGCAGCGCGGCTTCTTCATGGCGCTCGGCGATCTGGGTGGTCAGCCGGTTGAAGCGCATCAAATCACGCAACATGCGCAGGAAGCGAGGCCGAACCAGGTTACGGCGCTGCGCAAACACGGTATCGAGGTTGCAACCGCTCCACTCCAGGCCGATCTGCGGCACTTGCACCGAAAACGACATCTCCGATTCGGCCGTGGGCACCTGCAGGTCGGCAAACAGCTTGACCAGTTCAGGGTAGGTGGCGTGGTTGAACACCAGAAAACCGGTGTCAACGCCGTGGGTCACGCCGTCCAGCGTCAGGTCCACCGTGTGGGCGTGGCCGCCAAAGTGGCTGTCGGCCTCGAACAAGACGACCTTGGCTTCGGCCGCCAACTGGCTGGCCATGGCCAAACCCGAAATGCCCGACCCGACCACCGCCACGCGACGCTGCGGGCCGGTCATGCCGCAACCCCGGCTACAGCCAGCGGGGCGTAAAGCGCCGTGCGGCGCCCTGGAGCCAACCAGGAAGGGAGGGAGGAGTAGAGGGGCTCCAGGATTTCGGCCTGCCAACGCAGGCGGCCGCACGGCGAGAAAAGAGCAGTGCCCGTGACGCTGCAGCGGGCGCCTGCCCGAAGCCGATGGTCCGGGTGGCGGCGGTCTGCTGCGCCATTGAAAGCGACTGCGGGATAGAGCTTGGCGGTGAAAATTGGTTCCAACATGGCGATTCTCAGATCAGGCATCGTGACCGATTTTATGCCAAATGAACTGCTCAGTTCAAGTATGACTGGTCAGTCTCAAGTTGCCTTCAAAAGTTTCTCCAAGTCCTTGACAAAGGCCGGGTCTTTGGGATCGACGGCGGACGCATGGCTGATCACCCCGTCGCCTGACCGGCTGACCAAGTATTTGTGGAAGTTCCACTGCGGCACCTTGCCACTGCGCTGCTGCAGCGCCACGAACAGCGGGTTGACCTTGCGCCCGCCGCCCGGCGCCACATGGGATTTGGCGAACATCGGGAAACGAACACCGAAAGTGTTTTCGCAAAACTGGGCGATCTCGGCGTCGCTGCCGGGCTCTTGCGAGAAGTCGTTGCTCGGAAAGCCCAACACCACCAGGCCCCGTTCGCGGTAGCGCTCGTTCAGCGCTTCCAACGATTTGTACTGCGCGGTAAAGCCGCAGTAGCTCGCGGTGTTGACCACCAGCAGCACCTTGCCGGCGTAGTCGCACAGCTTGACCGGCTTTTCATCCTGCAGCCGCAGTTGGGTGCTGTTGAGCCAGGCCGGACAAGCGTCCGCTGCACGGGACGTGCCAGCGGCCAGCAGGCACAGGCCGGCGGCCAGTGCGTTGCGCCGGGAGGGTGTGAAGGGTGTGGAAGTCATGGGGATTCCTTACGTGGTTTGGGGTGGATCGGATGCAAGTGGCTTGGGTTCCGCACAGCCCGCAGGGCTGCTGGGTTTGCGCTTGGGGCTGGCAAAGGTGCCGGCCTAGAATCGTATGACTGCCTTCAGAAAGAACCCCATGCTCTACCCCGAACTCTTCAAGCAGCTCGAAGCCGTGCGTTGGAACATGGACACCGACATCGCCTGGGACCGCTTTGATGCCAGCCAGCTGACCGACGCGCAGGCCCAGACCATCAAGATGAACGCCATCACCGAGTGGGCGGCACTGCCGGCCACCGAGATGTTCTTGCGCGACAACCGCGATGACAGTGATTTTTCAGCCTTCATGAGCGTCTGGTTCTTCGAGGAGCAAAAGCACTCGCTGGTGTTGATGGAATACCTGCGCCGCTTCCGGCCCGCGCTGGTGCCTACCGAAGCCGAACTGCACGAGGTGCGCTTCGAGTTCGACCCGGCGCCCGCGCTGGAGACCCTGATGTTGCATTTTTGCGGCGAGATCCGCCTGAACCACTGGTATCGCCGCGCTGCCGAGTGGCACACCGAGCCGGTGATCCGCCAGATCTATGAAACCCTGGCCCGCGACGAGGCCCGTCATGGCGGCGCCTACCTGCGCTACATGAAGCGGGCGATGGTCAAGTTTGGCGACGAGGCACGCGCCGCCTTTGCCAAGGTGGGCGTGTTGATGGCCAGCGCCCGCCGCACCGCGCAGGCATTGCACCCGACCAACCTGCACGTCAACGAGACGCTGTTTCCGCGCGACACGGTGCAAAGCCGGCTGCCGGATCCGGCCTGGCTGGAGCACTGGCTGGACAAGCAGATCCAGTTCGACAGCGTGTGGGAGAACAAGGTCGTCGAGCGCATCCTGCACAACATGAGCCTGCTGATGGAACGCAGCTTTGCCAGCGTGCAAGAGCTCAACCGCTTCCGCAAGGAGGTGACCGCCCGGGTGGCGGCAGCGGCGCAGGCCGGGCCTGGCGGCGTGCAGCCGGTTTGACCGGCTGACCCCCCGGCCGCGCCACTCCACTGGCGCGCGGACAACAAAAAAGCCGGCTTAAAAAGCCGGATTTTTGCTGGGCGGGCCAGTGGCGCCCAGGTGTCAGGCCGTCATCACTTCTTGGCGGCAGCGGCCATGCGCTCGCTGTCGGCCTTGCGATCGGCGGCCACCTTCTGCGCCGCAGGGCGCTGGCCGATCAGCGCGGCGTAGGCCTTCCAGTCGATGCCGGCCGCTGCCAGCATGTCCTCGCCCAGAACGCTCTTGCTGGACATCGCCACCAGCGGCAGGCTGACGTAGGCGGCGCAGTCGGCCACCGTGAACGTGTCGCCCGCGACATACGGGCCAAACTTGGCCAGGCGCTTGAAGGCCGGGATGCCTTTGGCCAGCAGCTTGCGCGCGCGGTCCTTGGTGGCGTCGTCGACCGTGCCGCCAAAAAACGCTTGCTTGTACAGCTCACGCGCCACCAGTTCCAGGTGCAGTTCGATGAAGGTGCACAGCTCGCGCACCTTGGCGGCCGCAAACGGGTCAGCCGGCACCAGCGGATGTGCCGGGTAGGCGGCTTCCAGGTAGTCCACCATCACCTGGCTCTCGCACAGCGCGCCTTGCTCGGTGCGCAGGAACGGCACTTTGGCCAGCGGCGTGCTGCTGAGCACCGACTCGTCGCTGCTGCCGGTCATCACCAGTTCTTCGTTGAACGGGATGCCTTTTTCCAGCATGGCCAGCTTGACCTTGTTGTAGTAGTTGGAAACGCTGAAGCCGCAGAGTGTGAGCATGGAAGTCTCCTGATAGGGGATGGGCGGCCCGCAGTCTAGAGGCGGGTCGGGGTGCTTTCGGACGCGCAGGTGACACGTTCAGATCACCGGCAGTTGGCCGCGCGCAGCGCGGGTGCCGGCGTGGCGCTGCCCGTTCAAGCCAGCTTTGGTGTCTGCCGTGCCTGCGGCGTGCGGTTGACCAGCGCGATGCCGACCACCACCGCCGCGCAGGCCACCAGCAGGCGCAGTGTCAGCGGCTCACCCAGCAGCAGCACACCGGCCAGCAGGCCGAACAGCGGTGTCAGCAAGGTGAAGGCGGTGACCCGGGTGGCCGGGTAGTGGCGCACCAGCCAGAACCACAGCAAAAAGCTGGCAAAGGTGACGACCACGGTCTGGAAGCCCATCAGCAGCCAGGGTTGCAAGCCCAACGTCGACCAGGCCGGCCAGGCCTCGCCCAGCAGCAGCGAGGCCGCTGTCAGCAGCACGCCCGAGACGCCCAACTGGTAGAACAGCGTCTGCTCGGGCGGCGCGTTGGCCAGCCGGCTGCCGCGGATGACCAGGGTGGTGGCACCCCACAGCACAGCCGCCACCAGGCCCAGCGTATCGCCAAGCCACTGGTGCGGCCCCTGCGCGATGAAGCCGGCTGAAAAGCCCTCGGCGAAGGCCCAGGCCACACCGGCAAAGGCTGCCGCCAGGCCCAGCCATTGCACGGCGCCCGGGCGCTCACTGTGCGCCACCAGCGGCAGGCCCAGCGCCACCACAAAGGGCGAGGCGTAGAGAAAGACGATCATGCGCGACGCGCTGGTGTACTGCAGGCCAATGAAGACGCAGGCGAACTCGGCCGCAAACAGCGCGCCGGCCAGCAGGCCCGCGCCCAGCGTGCCGTTGCGGCTAGACAGCGACACACCCCCGCGCCAGGCCCACAGGGCCACCAGCAAACCCGCGCCCAGCGACCGGGTGCCGGCCTGGATCAGCGGCGGCACATCGGCCAGCGCCAGCTTGGCGGCCACCTGGTTCAGGCCCCACAGCGCGCAGCACAACAGCAACGAGGCCACCGCCACGCCGTCCAGACTTGTTTTTGTCTCGCTCATGCCGCCGATGCTACGGGCGGCGTCGGCCGCCCCAGCCGGCGTTTTGGCCAACGCCGATGGCCCCGGCGCAAAGCAGGCCGGCCACGACGCCGCTGGCATGCGCCGCCGGCGCAATCGCGATGTCCCAGCCGGCCACCAGGCGCAACGGGCCGGTCCAGGCGGCTTCCAGCCACAGCTTGACCAGCACGCCGGCCAGCAGCGCGGCGCCGGTCCAGCGCCGTTGGCCACGCTCGGCGCGGATCACTTGCACGCAGGCCACCGCGACACCGGCATGCATCAGCCCCGACAGCCCGCCGTAGGCGGTCAGCGTGGGCTGCAGCAGCAGACCCAGGTGGGTGAGCGGCCAGGCCAGCGCCCAGGCCAGCGTGGCGCGCCCGCCGCAGCCGGCCACCACGCCCAGCGCCGCCACCAACGCGCTGCCGCCCAGGTTGGCGATCAGGTGCTGGCGGCTGAGGTGCACCCAGGCCGCGCTGATGCAGCGCCAGGGCTCGCTGAAGGCCAGTTCGGGCTGCCAGCGCAAGGTGTTGGGCAGCGCAGGGTCGGCGCCGCGCCAGCCGGCCACGGCAGCGACCGCCAGCGCGCCGCCCACGGCCAAGGCGCACAGCAGCAACCAGGCCGCACTGTGCCGCAGCCGGCCAGTACGCCAGCCGTCAGCACCCAAGCCGCCAGCACCCAAGCCATCAGCACCCAAGCCATCAGCACCCAATCTGCCCCCGCTTGCGCTCAGCCGAACACCGACTGCCACAGTGCCAGCACCGCAGCCCGCTCAGGCGCCAGGCCGGCGGGGTCGAACTGGGTCGGCCGCTCGTCCAGCCGGGCGGTGTGCTGGGCCCGACGCAGCTCGCGGTAGGCATTGGCGGCGGCCTCGCCCACACCCGGTGGCAGCAGTCCGCCCCGCTCGGCCCTTTGCAGCAGCGCGATGTTGCCGGCGTTGTCCAGCAACTCGGGGTGCTGCGCAGCCTGGGTCAGCACCAGGGTCTGCACCACAAACTCGGCGTCCATCATGCCGCCCGGGCTGTGTTTGACGTCGTACAGGCCGTTTTTCACCGGGCGCGCTGCGCGCACCTTGTCGCGCATGCCGGTGACCTCCTGCTGCAGCGCGGCTGGGTCGCGCGGGGCGGCCAGCACCTGGCGCCGCACCGCATCAAAACGCGCCCCCAGCGCGGCCGAGCCGGCGCAAAAACGTGCCCGGGTCAGCGCCTGGTGCTCCCAGGTCCAGGCGGTGTTGCTGCCGCGGCCGACCTGGTAGCGCTCGAAGCTGTTGATCGACGTGACCAGCAGGCCGGAGTTGCCGTTGGGCCGCAGCGCGGTGTCGATGTCGAACAATTCGCCAGCAGCGGTGCGCAGCGTCAGCCAGGTGATCAGTTTGCGCACAAAGTGGCCGTAGACCTCTTGCGCGCGGTCCGGGTCGGGCTCACCGGTGTCGTCGTACAAAAACACCACGTCCAGGTCACTGCCGTAGCCCAGTTCCTTGCCGCCCAGCTTGCCGTAGGCGATGACGGCGAAGTCGGGCGTCTCGCGGTGGTGCTGGCGCAGCCGCGGCCAGGCCCAGCGCAGGGTGCAGTCGAGCGTGGCGTCGGCCAGCGCCGACAAATCGTCGGCCACTTGCTCGACCGTGATCAGGCCCTCGACGTCGCGCACCAGCGTGCGAAAGACCTCGGCATGGTGGGCATGGCGCAAGGTGTCGAGCAGCGCGTCCTCGTTGTCCTCGCCGGCGCGGGCCCAGGCGCGGTGGCGGTCTTCCAGGCTGGACAGGTACTCGGCCGCGTCGAAGCGCTCATGCAACTGGCGCCGGTCGGACAGCTCGTCAATCACACCGGGGTGGCGCATCAGGTACTGCATCGGCCAGCGTGCCAATCCCAGCAGGCCCAGCAGCCGGCGCATCACCTCGGGCCGCTCGACCAGCAGCGCCAGGTAGCTGTCGCGGCGCAGCAGCGGCTCAAGCCAGTCGATGAAGCGCAGTGCGGCGGCTTCGGTGCAGGTGGCATCGGCAATGCAGGCGGCCGTGCGCTGCACCAGCTTGCCCAGCCGCAGCTTGCCCTCGTCGCGCAGCGCCTGCACCCGGGGCTGATCGCGCCACTCGCGCACCCGGTTGGACAGGCCGGGCGGCAGGCCGTCGAGCAACGCGTCGCTGTCGATCGCCAAGGGGGGCGCGCCGCACTGCTTGCAGCCGTTGCGCGCACCGCCGTTGGCCGGCGGCGCCTGGCCCTCATGCAGCAGCGCGTCGAACTCGGTGGCCACCAGCTCGCGGATCTCGCACAGCCGGTCCAGCAGCTCGCAGGCCGGCGCCGGCCCGCCCCAAGCCGGCCGGTCCGCCTCGGGGGGCGGGCGCAGCCAGGCGCTGTCAGCGCACCCAGAGGCTTCAGGCCGGCACACCGCCAGGCCCAGGGATTGCGCGATCCAGGCCAGATCGGCGTCGTTGGTCGGCAGCAAGTGGGTCTGCTGGTCGTCCAGGTACTGGATGCGGTGTTCGATCTGGCGCAAAAAGCCGTAGGCCTCGGCCAGTTTGACGGCGGTGTCGGGCTTCATCAGCCCGCGCGCCGCCAGCTGCTGCAGGCTCTTCAGGGTGGACCGGGTGCGGATCTCGGGGAATTGGCCGCCGCGCACCACCAGCAACAGCTGCACGATGAACTCGATCTCGCGGATGCCACCCCGGGACAGCTTGACGTCGTTCGCCCGCTCCGGCCGGCCGGCGGCACGGCGCTGGGCCTCGTCGCGGATCTTGCGGTGCAGCTGGCGCAGGCCCTCAAAAATGCCGTAATCCAGGTAGCGCCGGTAGACAAAGGCGCTGACCAGCGAGCGCAGGGGCAGCGCCCGGCCCGAGACCACCGCCGCCCGC
Source organism: Aquabacterium sp. (assembly GCA_046597355.1). GTDB lineage: Bacteria > Pseudomonadota > Gammaproteobacteria > Burkholderiales > Burkholderiaceae_C > Pseudaquabacterium. The sequence goes on along the minus strand of JBKJKU010000081.1, from coordinate 12,345 downwards.
GGCGCCACCACCCGGCTCTTGAGCCAGGCAAAACGCTCCCACTCGCGGCCCTGCACCAAAAAATACTCTTCCAGCATCGCCAGGCTGACCACCGGCGGACCCGAATTGCCGTTGGGCCGCAGCGCCAGGTCGACCCGGAAGACAAACCCATCGTCGGTACTGTCGCCGATCAGCGCATACAGGCGTTTGGCCACCGCCGTGAAGTACTCGTGCGCGCTGGTCTTTTGCGGCCCGGTGGTTTCGCCGTCGTCCTCGTAGAGGTAGATCAGGTCGATGTCGGACGAGACGTTGAGCTCACGCGCGCCCAGCTTGCCCATGCCGACGATCCAGAAATCAATCACCTGGCCTTGCGCGTCCAGCGGCGGGCCACAGCGCACATCTTGCTCGGCGCGGGCGGCGGCCAGCGCGATCTCCAGCGTCACCTCGGCCAGCTCGGTCATGGCCCCGGTGATGCCGGCCAGCGGTGCGGCGCATTCAACATCCAGCACCGCCAGCCGCTCCAGCACCAGCTGGCGCGCCACCCGCAGCGCCGACGCCAGCGGCCGGCCATCGACCTGCAGCCGCTGCACCAGCTGCCCGATGACCTGGGTGCCGGGCAGGCCGGGCGGCAACAGCGCCAGATCGGCACCGTAGCGCCGGCGGATGCGCTGCACAAAGCGGCTGTGTTCGGCGCGGGCAGCGGTTGCGGGCGGCATGGCGGGCGGCAGGCGGTGTGCTAGATTGAAGTGCAGCGCACAGCGCTGGCCCGGCGCCAGGTCGGCAGGGCGTGCCGGCATTGGCAAACCTCGGTGCCGGTGGCCTCTGCCCATCCCTTTGCAGCGCCTGTCGCTGCCTGCCGGTGTTTGCTCCTCATCCATGTCCCTTTCGTCGTTTGTCGCTGCTGCGCGCCACCCGGTCTGGTGGGGTGGGCGCCGGGGTTGGGGCGTGATGCTGGGGCTGACCGTGCGCTGGGGTCTGCGCGCCTTGGTGCTGGCCTGGACCGTTGCACTGGTGGCCTGGCTGACCCTGCACTGGCTGATTCTGCCCCGGTTGGACGATTGGCGCCCGCGCATCGAGGCGCAGGCCAGCCGGGCCTTGGGGCACCCGGTGCAGATCGGTCAGATCGCTGTGCACAGCGCGGGCTGGGTGCCGGCGTTCGTGTTGCACGACGTGGTGCTGCGCGACACCCGCGGCCGCGAGGCGCTGCGCCTGCCGCGGGTCTCGGCGGCGCTGTCGGTGCCGTCGCTGCTGGCGCTTCGTCTGCGCTTCGAGCAGCTGCTGATCGAGGGCGCGCGGCTGGACATTCGGCGCGACACCGCCGGGCGCTGGCACGTGGCCGGGCTGGATGTGGAGGCCACCGATGCCGCACTGGACAGCGATGCGTCGGCCGACTGGCTGTTTGAGCAGCATGAGATCGTGGTGCGGGGCGGCGTGCTGCGCTGGGTCGATGAGCAGCGCGCGGCACCGCCGCTGCGGGTCACCGATGTGCTGCTGGTGCTGCGCAACCAGGGCCGGCGCCATGCGCTGCGGCTGGACGCCACACCGCCGCCCGATTGGGGCCAGCGCTTCTCGTTGCGCGCACAAGCGCGTGCGCCCTTGCTGGGCCGCGCCGGTGACTGGCAGCGCTGGCAGGGCACGGTGTTTGCCGACCTGCCCCGTGCCGACGTGGCACAGCTGCGCCGCCATGTCACGCTGCCGGTGGACCTGCAACATGGCGAGGCTGCGCTGCGTGCCTGGGTCGATTGGGACCAGGGCCTGCCGCGCGCGCTGACGCTGGACGCGGCGCTGCGCGGTGTGTCGGCACGCCTGGCGCCCGGCCTGGAGCCGCTGGCGTTTGACCGCTTCAGTGCCCGCTTTGTCGCCGAGCGCTCGGCCGCGGGCGTCAGGCTGGCGGTCAACAACCTGCAATTTGCGGTTGCCGGTGGCCCGCCCTGGGCCACCAGCCAGCTGGCCGTGAACTGGCGCCAGACCCAGGCCATGACGCTGGCGGCGGTGGGCGCCTCCCACCCGGTGACCGGCGGCGACTTCAGCGCCGACCGGCTCGACCTGGGCACGCTGGCCGAGCTGGGCGAGCGCTTGCCCGTGGGCACCGGCCTGCGCAGCCTGTTGCACCAGCTCAACCCCGAGGGCACGGTACAGCCGGTGCAAGGGCGCTGGGACGGCCCGCTGGACGCGCCCCGCAACTACCACGTCCAGGCCAGCGTGCGGGGCTTGGCGATTGCCGCCGCCCCGTCGCCCGAGCCTGGCGGCATCGGCCGGCCCGGTTGGCGCGGCGCCGACCTGGAGATCACGGCCGAGGCGTCTGGCGGGCAGGCCGACCTCAAGCTCACCGACGGCGCACTCGATTTGCCGGGTGTCTTCGAGCAGGCCAGCGTGCCGCTGGCGCATTTGTCCACCCAACTGAAGTGGCGCATCGAACCGGCCCGGCCGGCTGGCGCAATCGACGCCGGACCGCGCATTGAACTCAAGGTGATCAATGCCCGCTTCGACAACGCCGACGCCCGCGGCGCGCTCAACGCCACTTGGCACAGCGGCGCGGGCAGCGGTTTTGGCAAGGGCGGCCGGCTGCCGGGGGTGCTGGAGCTCAGCGGCAGCCTGTCCGAGGGCCGCGCAACCCAGGTGGCGCGCTACCTGCCGCTGGGCATAGGCGCCGAGACCCGGGCGTGGGTACGTCAGGCCGTGCAGGCGGGCGAGTTGCGCGACGTGAGCTACCGCGTCAAGGGCGACCTCTGGGACTTTCCGTACGTCAACCGGCGCGACGGGGAGTTCCGCATCGCCGGCAAGGTTCAGGACGTGACGCTGTCGCCCGTGCCCGGCACGGCCGAGGGCGCGGCCACGCCGGCGGCCGGCGCTGCAGCCCGTGGCACGGTGTGGCCGGCGTTCACGGCCGTCAGCGGCGAGCTGGTGTTCGAGCGTGACGCGATGCAGTTCCAGGGCGCTCGCGGCCGGCTCTGGGGGGTCGATCTGGCGGACGTGCAGGGCCGCATCCGCGAGCTGTCGGACCATGCGCTGCTGGAGGTCGAAGGCCAGGCCCGCGGCCCGTTGTCCGACCTGCTGCGCTATGTCAACACCACGCCAGTGGGCGGCTGGACTGGCGACACCCTGGCCCAGGCCAGTGCCAGCGGCCCGGCCGAGTTGAAGCTGGCGCTGACCATCCCGCTGGCCCGCACGGCGGACACCCAGGTCAAGGCCAGCGTGCAACTGCTGGGCAACGACCTGCGGCTGCGGCCCGACTTGCCGCCGCTGCCCAATGCACGCGGCCGGATCGAGGCCAGCCAGACGGGTGTGCAGGTCAGCGCGCTGCGCAGCCAGCTGGCGGGCGGCGAGCTGCAGATCGACGGCGGTACCCAGCCCGACGGCAGCCAGCGTTTCACACTGGCCGGTACTGCCAGCGCCGACGGCCTGCGGAGCCTGGCAGATGCCAGCAACGCCGCCCGCTGGACCCAGCGGCTGCAGGGCCAGGCGGCCTACCGTGCGCAGGTCAGCCTGCACCATGGGCAGACCGAATGGCAGCTGGCCAGCAACCTCGCCGGCATGGCCATCGACCTGCCTGCGCCACTGCGCAAGGCCGCTGACAGCAACCTGGCGCTGCGTGTGGGCAGCACCTGGCAGGCCGAGCCGCGTGCCGCAGCGGGCACCGAGACGGGCCTTGCGCCGTTGCGCGAGTGGCTGCGGCTGGAGCTGGGCCCGCTGCAGGCCAGCGTGGTGCTGGACCGCAGCCAGCCCGAGCCGCGGGTGCTGCGCAGCGCGCTGGCGTTCAACAGCCCGCTGTCCGACCCGGTGGCCGGCGGCCGTGCGGTGCTGACGCTGCCGCGGCTGGACCTCGATGCCTGGCGGGCGGTGCTGTGGCCAGCGCCGGGCGCGGCCGGTGCGCCAGCGGGCGCGACCAGCCCAACAGCAGCTGCGACCGCCGCCGGTGCCGGGGCCGGCGGCCGGCCCGGCGCGGCGGTCGAGGGCGCGTGGCTGCCGCGCAGCGTGCAGCTCAAGACCGCCGAATTGCTCGTTGGGGGGCGGCGCCTGACCGGCGTCAGCCTGGACTTGCAGCGCCTGGGCGCACCGGGCGTGAACGGCGCCAACGGCATAGCCCCGGCCAACGGCGCCACCAGCAACAACACCAGCACCAGCGCCAGCGCCAGCACCAGCACCAGCACCAGCACCAGCACGAACACGAACACGAACACGAACACGAACACGAACACGAACACGAACACGAACACGAACACCAGCACCAATGGCGCAGCGCCCGCAACCGCCGAGCCGGGCTGGCGGGTGCAAGGCGCGGCCGACCAGACCGCCGGCAGCATCGAATACCTGGAGCCGCGCAGCGCCAACAGCGCCGGCCGCGTCAAGGCCCGGCTGTCGCGCCTGTCGCTGCCGCCGGCCGAAGCCGATGCCGTGCCCGAATCGGTTGCCGGCCTGCTGGAGCAGGTGCCGGCCAGCGTGCCTGCGCTGGACATCGAGATCGACGACTTCGAGCTGCGTGGCCACAAGCTGGGCCGGCTGGCGGTGGAGGCCGTCAACCGCGCGCCAGGGGATGCTGGCGCACGCGGCGAATGGCGGCTGACCCGGCTGCAACTCATCAACCCCGATGCCCGCCTGACGGCGACCGGCCGCTGGCAGGCCGGCGCGGCGCGGCGCCAGATGGCGCTGGATTTCACGCTCGACATCGTCAACGGCGGTGCGCTGCTGCAGCGCTTTGGGCTGGGGCCTGTGCTCAAGGGCGTGCGCGGCCAGATGAAGGGCGCGCTGGGCTGGGACGGCTCGCCACTGGGCTTCGATCTGCCGTCGCTGGGCGGCACGCTGGGGCTGGCGCTGGCCGGTGGTCAGTTCCTGAAGGTCGACGCCGGCGCCGCCCGGCTGCTGGGCGTGCTCAGCCTGCAGGCGCTGCCACGCCGACTGTTGCTGGACTTCCGCGATGTGTTCCAGGAGGGGTTTGCCTTTGACAACATCACCGGCGACCTGCGCATCAGCCGCGGCGTGGCCAGCACCGACAACCTGCGGCTGCGCGGTGTGCAGGCCGTGGTGCTGATGGACGGCAGCGCCGACATCGCCCGCGAGACGCAGGACTTGCAGGTGGTGGTGCTGCCCGAACTCAACACCGCCAGTGCGTCACTGGCTTACGCCGCGATCAACCCGGCGATTGCGCTGGGTGCGTTCCTGGGCCAGTGGCTGCTGAGCGAGCCGCTGCGGCAGGCCAGCGCCCGCGAGTTCCGCATCACCGGCCCGTGGGACGACCCCAAGGTCGAGCGGGTGGAGCGCCGCCTGCTTGACCCGCTGCCACCGCTGGCCGCGGCCGAGACCGCGCAGTCGTCGCTGTCGGCGGGGGCGGCTGCTGCTGCCGCGGCGTCCGCTGCGGCCACCGCGGCAGCGGCCGCCACGGCGCCGGCCGTCAAACCCTGAGGCGACCCACGCCACCTCATCTCACCCCGCTCCACACCACACCGCCCCACACCACACCACACCGCCCCGCCCCACACCGCCCCGCCCCACACCGCCCCGCCCCGCCCCACATCACCCAGCTCCCCAGGACCGCCATGCCCAAGCCCCTGAAAGTTGCCGCACTGCAAATGGTCTCCACACCCGATGTGCAGCGCAACCTGGCCGCCGCCGGCCGCCTGATGGCCGAGGCTGCCGACGCCGGCGTGCGGCTGGTGGCGCTGCCCGAGTACTTCTGCCTGCTGGGCCGGAGCGACCGCGACAAGCTCGGCATTGCCGAGGCCGAGGGCAGTGGCCCGATCCAGGATTTTCTGGCCGATGCCGCACAGCGCCTGGGCCTGTGGGTGATCGGCGGCACGCTGCCGCTGCGCACGACAGACCCCGATCGGGTGCGCAACCGCTGTGCGGTCTGGTCACCCGCCGGCCAGCAAGTGGCGCGCTACGACAAGATCCATTTGTTCGCGTTTGACAACGGCCAGGAGCGCTACGACGAGGGCCGGGTGCTCGAAGCCGGCCAGACGCCGGTGGCGCTGGACATCGAGGGCTGGCGAGTGGGCCTGTCGATCTGCTACGACCTGCGCTTCCCCGAGCTCTACCGCCGCCTGATGCAGCCGCCCTGCGACCTGATCGTCGTGCCGTCGGCCTTCACCCACACCACCGGCGCCGCCCACTGGACGCTGCTGCTGCGCGCCCGGGCGGTGGAGAACCAGTGCTATGTGCTGGCGCCGGCCCAGGGCGGCCTGCATGAAAACGGCCGCCGCACCTGGGGCCACAGCCTGCTGGCCGACCCCTGGGGCGAGGTGCTGGCGGTGCAAGACGTGGGTGAGGCGGTGGTGACCGGCGAGCTGAGCCGGGAGCGCCTGGCCGCGGTGCGTCAGCAGTTGCCGGCGCTGGCGCACCGCCGGCTTTGACGGCGGGGACGGTCCCGACGGCGGCCCCGGGTTGCACCGCATGGGCCTCGTCCCGCACTGTGGCTAGTATTTGCCGGGCCGACGACCGTCACGGCCACGCCAGCCCAGCCCAGCCCGGTGGGCCGCCCGTCAACTCTTTTCACCCATCGAGGCCCGACATGGAAGCTTACGCACGCCGTCAATTTTTGAGCCTGGGCGCGTCCGCCGCCGCCGTGGGCCTGTGGCCAGCCGCCGCACAGGCCGCGATGGGCCCGACCGACAAGTTCGACCTGCTGTTGCGCAACGCCAATGTGCTCGACCCCAGCCAGGGCCTGGCCGGCCAGCGCGACATCGGCATGCGCTACGGCCTGATCGAGCAGATCGCACCCAGCATCCCGGCTGAGCGTGCGCACCGGGTGATGGATGCCGGCGGCAAGCTGGTCACGCCCGGCCTGATCGACCTGCACTGCCACACCTACCCGTTTGGCTCGGCCATCGGCATCCCGGCCGATGAGCTGGTGGCCCACCAGTGCACCACCACGGTGGTCTCGGCGGGCGATGCCGGCGCCAACAACTTTGCCGGCTTCCGGCGATTCATCGCGCCGGCGTCGCGCACCCGCCAGTACGCCTTTGTCCACATCGCGCTGGCCGGGCTGGCTGGATTTCCTGTGCCCGAGCTGTTCAACATCGACTACGCCCAGCCCGAGGCTGCAGCGCGGGTGGTGGCTGAGAACGCCGACATGGTGCTGGGCGTCAAGGTGCGCATGAGTGAAAACGTGATCGCCCGCCACGGCCTGGAGCCGCTCAAGCGGGCGATCCGGGCGTGTGAGCTGTCCGGCGTGCCGGCGCGGGTGATGTGCCACATTGGCGGTGTGGCCGACCGGGCGCTGATGACGCAGATTCTGGATCTGATGCGGCCCGGTGATGTGCTGACGCACTGCTACTCCGGGGCGCCCAATGTCGCCGGCGACGCCACCAACATCGTCCAGGACGGCAAGCTGCTGCCGGCCGCCTTGGCCGCCAAGCGGCGCGGCGTGATCTTCGACATCGGCCACGGCGGCGGCAGCTTCGACTACACCATCGCCGAAGCTGCCATCGCCCAGGGCTGCCCGCCCGACACGATTTCGTCGGACATGCACGTTTTTTCGGGCAATAGCCCCGGCATGCCCTATCTGCCGTGGGTGATGAGCAAGCTGATCGGGCTGGGGTTCAGCCTGCCTGAGGTCGTGGCCATGGCCACGTCGGCCCCGGCCCGGGTGATCAACCGGCTGCCCAAGCACGGCACGCTGCAGGTCGGCGCGCCGGCAGACCTTTCGATCCTGGAGCGGGTCGACGGCCCGGTCGAGTTTGTCGACACCCGCAACAACAAGCGCAGCGGCCAACTGCACCTGCGGCCCGCCGGCACCATCGTCGCCGGGGTGGCCTTCGGGCGGCCGTACCAGGCACCGTTCAGCGTGCGCTAGCGGTACGGCTGGGCCTTGCAAGCCCGCTTGGGGTCGTCCCCCACCGATGTAGGACAGCAACTACAGCCCGCCGGGCCGGGCGCTGCTGGCGCGGCTTGCGCGCCGGCGCGATGCTGACACCCAGCCCGGCAGGCGGCGCCATGGCGCGCCGCACCGGGCCTTGAAAGGGTGGGATGGAAGCAACCGCCGTTGCGGGCACTTTGCTGCTGGCCGTGGTGGTCAGCAGCACGTTGGCGCGCCTGTCGCGCTTGCCACTGCCGCTGGTGCAAATGGCCCTGGGCGCAGCCATCTACGGCTTAGGGCTGGCCGCCGGTGTGCTGGACCCCGCGCTGTTTTTCTTGCTGTTCCTGCCGCCGCTGCTGTTCATTGATGGCTGGCGCATCCCGCAAGATGCGCTGCGGCGTGACGCCGGCACCATCCTGACGCTGGCGCTGGGCCTGGTGCTGGCCACGGTGCTGGGCATGGGCTGGTTCATCCATTGGCTGATCCCGGCGATGCCGCTGGCGGTGGCGTTTGCGCTGGCGGGGGTGATCGCCCCGACCGACCCGATCGCCGTCCGCGCGGTGGCCGCCCGCCACCCGATCCCTGCCCGGCTGATGCACCTGCTGCAGGGCGAGGCACTGCTCAACGACGCGTCCGGCCTGGTGTGCATGCGCATTGCCGTCGCGGCGGCGCTGACCGGCTCGTTTTCACTCACCGGCGCCCTGGCCAGTTTTGCCTGGGTGGCGGCCGGCGGTTTGCTGATCGGCGCAGGCGTGACCTGGGGTGTGGCCCGGATCGCCGCGCGCACCACCGAGCAGGGCACGCAGGGCGGCGGGTCGCAGATCCTGGCCACGCTGCTGTTGCCGTTTGGCGTTTACCTGTTGGCCGAACGCCTGCACTGCTCGGGCATCCTGGCGGCAGTGGCCGCAGGCCTGACGATGAACCTGACGGATGCCTGGCCGTGGCGCGCAGCCACCCGGTTGCAACGCACCGCCGTCTGGGACACGGTGCAACTGGCAACCAACGGTGCGATCTTCGTGCTGCTGGGCCAGCAACTGCCGGCCCTGTTGTCGGCCACACCGACGACAGTGCTGATCACCGGCCACAGCAACCCCTGGTGGCTGGCCGGCGCCGCCGGCTTGATCGTGCTGGCGCTGGGCGCGTTGCGCTTTGCCTGGGTCGGGTTGTCGTTCTGGCTGGGTGCGGCAGCAGCTCGCCGGCGCGGCGACGACACCCCGTTGCACGGCTGGCGCGTGGTGATGGTGGCGTCGCTGGGGGGCGTGCGCGGCGCTGTCACACTGGCCGGCGTGCTGACGTTGCCGCTGTTGCTGCCCAATGGCGCCCCGTTTCCGGCGCGGGACCTCGCCATCTTGCTGGCGGCCGGCGTGATCGTGCTGTCGTTGGTGGTGGCCACGCTGCTGCTGCCGCCGGTGCTGCGCGGGCTGCCCTGGCCGGCTGCGGCCGTGCGCAGCCCTGTTGAACACGCCACCCGACGCGCCGCGGCCGAGGCCGCGCTGCTGGCACTGCAACACGCGCACCGCCGGCGCCGCAGCGGTCCGACGCCGGACCCGCGTTACGCCGAGGCCGAGGCCCGTCTGCTGGCGATGTATCAGCAGCGTATCGCCCGCAATACCGAAGCTGGCCCGGTGCTTCGGCTGCAGGAGCAGGCGATCGAGCGCGAGCTGGGGCTGCTGGGACTGCGCGCCGAGCGGGCCGAGGCACGGCGCTACGGCCGGTTGCATGGGCTGGACGAGCTGGCGCTGCGCCGTATCGTGCGCGAACTGGATTTTCAGGAGGCGCGCTACGGGGTTTGATGCCGGGCTCAGGCCAGTTCAGCCCAGTTCAGCCCGCCGCGGCAGGTCGGCGCCACGCCGCCCGCAGGTGATCGCTGCCGCGCGCGCCGCAAAACCCAGCGCCTGCTTCAGGGCCGCCGCATCCAGCGCGTGGACGGCTGCTGGCGACAGCCGGCCGGACTCCGCCAGCCAGGTCAGCAGCGCGGCCTGGAAGGTGTCGCCCGCACCCACCGTGTCCACCACCACGGTCGCCACTGGCGGCAGAGTCACCGTGTCGCGGGCGGTAAAGCCCACGGCGCCCTCGGCACCGCGTGTCACCACCACCAGCGGCGTGCCAGCGGCCAGCGCGTCGGCGGCAAACTGCTCAATGGGTTGGCCGGGGAACAGCAAGCCCAGGTCTTCGTCGCTGACCTTGAGCAGGTGGGTGCGCGGCAGCATCCACAGCAGCGTCTCACGCCAGACCGCCAGGTCGGGCTCGACGTTGGTTCGGATGTTCGGGTCGTAGCTGATCAGGCTGCGCCCGTGCTCACGCTCGACCAGCCGCCGTTGGGTGGCACCGACCGGCTGCACCACCATCGCATAGCTGCCAAAGTGAAAGGCCTGTGCTGCCGTGGGCACCGCCGCCAGGTGCTCGGGCCGCAGCTGCCGGTCGGCGCCACCGTGGCCGTAAAAGGCATAGGACGGCACACCCGCAGCGTCCAGCCCGATCAGGCTGAGCGTGGTGGGGGCGTCCACCCGCGCCACCGCTGCGCTGTGGATGCCCTCGTCGGCCAACGCCTGCATCAGCCGCTCGCCGGCAAAGCCCTGTCCGATGCCACCGCAAAAGCCCACCGGTTGGCCCAGCCGCGCCAGCCCCATCGCCACGTTGAACGGCGAACCGCCGATGCGGCCGTCAAACCCCAGGCCAGTGGCGGTGCGCCCGGTGGCAAACACGTCGAACAAGGCTTCGCCACACACGATGAACATGAAGACACTCCGAAGGCTGCCGGATAAATCAATCAACTTGATTTATTAAAACACAAACGCCACAATGGCATCCCATTGCAGTGCCGCTGGCGGATCTCATGGCCAAGCCACCTCCCAGCAACGGCTGATCGGCGCCCGCTACAGCGGCACAACAACGGCCTCGTCCCCGTGATTGACCGGGGTGCCGGCGATGACACCGACATCCACAACACCACGCCGCAGAGGGTCGAGACCTTGTCGGGCGCCAAAACAACACGAACCACGCAGCGGTCGTGACAACCGGCGCCGCCGCAACCGGGCCACAAGTAGAGCGCTGACATGCTGACCCCCGACAACGACAACGACAACGACAACGACATCGACTGCCTGCAACCCCGTGGATCCAGCCAGGGCGGGCCGGGCCAGTACAACGAGCGGGTGGTGCTGCAGGCGATCCGGCAGCACGGCGCGCTGGCCGGCGTCGAGATCGCGCGCCTGACGCAGCTGACGGCGCAGACCGTGTCGATGATCGCCCAGCGGCTTGAGGCTGGTGGCCTGCTGTTGCGGGGTGCGCCGCAGCGCGGCAAGGTGGGGCAGCCGGCGGTGCCGCTGTCGCTCAACCCGGACGGCGCTTTTGCCATCGGCATCAAGGTGGGGCGGCGCAGTGTGGATGTGCTGCTGGTCGACTTCACCGGCGTGGTGCGCTGGCGCAGCCAACTGGATTACCGCTTCCCCGATCCGGCGCAGCTGCTGGCCGAGATCAGCACACGCCTGGCCGACATCCGCCAACGGCTGACCCCCGCGCAGTACGCCCGGGTGCAGGGTGTGGGCATGGCCGTGCCATTCAACCTGGGCGGTTGGCAGACCCTGCTGGACATGCCGCCCGAGGTGGCCGCACGCTGGCCGCTGACCGACCTGCGCGCCGGCGTGGCCGCCTGCACCGACCTGCCGGTGATCCAGCTCAAGGACACTGCCGCGGCCTGCGTGGCCGAGCTGGTGGCCGGGCGTGGCCGCAGCATCCCGAGCTTTTTGTATGTGTTTGTCGATACGTTCATTGGTGGCGGCCTGGTGCTCGACAGCCACCTGCGCGCTGGCCTGCATGGCAACGCCGGGGCGATCGGCTCATTGCCGCTGGCGCTGGTCGGCGCCGCGTGCAACGCTGGTGGGCCAGCGCCGCCGCAGTTGCTCAGCGTCGCCTCGCTCTTCAAGCTGGAGCTGCGGTACCAGGCCGCCGGCCTGGATACCACCGCGGTGGCTGACACCCGGGCCCTGCAGGCGCCGTGGTGGCCGCAGACCGAGGCCTGGCTGGCCGAGTCGGCCGCAGCCATTGCGCTGGCCGTCAACAACGCCGCCTGCCTGCTCGACCTGGACAGCGTGATCCTCGACGGCTCGTTCAGCCGGCAGTTGCTGGCCGCCCTGCAAGCCGCGCTGGACCGCGCGCTGCAGGGCTACAGCTGGCAGGGCGTCACCCGCCCCGCCGTACTGCCCGGCACCATCGGCCCCGACGCCCGGGCGCTGGGCGGCGCACTGCTGCCCCTGCATGCCAACTTTTCGCCCGACCGCGAATTGTTTCTGAAGGCGGCGGTGGCATGACCGCGGCGCGGCGCAGCCGCTGTGCAGATCTGCGGGCGCGGGCGGCTTGCGGCTCTTTGCTGTCTTCCCCTCTGTGGGAATGCAGTCGTTCGATGTTCCACGTGCGGTGTGCTGCGTGCTGCGTGCGGCGCCAAGGCAGCCAAGGCCGTCGGGCAACCGGCTCCCTCCATGTCCTCCGATGCCGGCCGGCTGGCCGACATCTCCTCCTTTACTTGCGGGATCCAGTCACCCAACGCCCTTGGCCGCCCGAACCGTTGCCGCCTG
>JBKJKU010000061.1:0-4226 GCA_046597355.1 Aquabacterium sp. | reverse complement strand
GATGAACTTGCTGAACGAGCGCCCTGTGAACAGGCCTTTGCGCATGCCGATCGACATCACGCGGTAGGCATTGGCCGGCTCCAGCACCAGCGCCGGCTGATTGAGAAACAAGTCGCCCACGCCCAGCGCCTTGCCCAGCTTGTCGTAGTTGGCGCGGCCGGTGATCTGCACATAGCCGCGGCCCTTGAACTTGACGCCGTCGCCCTCTTGCGTATTGCCCAACCGGGCGCCGATGGGGGTGCCGGCGTTGTACTTGGCCAGGTAGGACTCGCTGCCATATTCGGTGATCGGCAAGAACGTGTTGGCGCACTCGTGCTTGACGGTGGCCAGCATGTAGGCCACCCAGCGGTCGTCCTCGACGTCCGGGTCCAATTGCACAAAGCCCAGGATCTGGTCCACGCCCTGGTACTGCGACGCATTGAGCTTGGAGAAGACCTTCTCGTACTCGGTGGCAAAGACCTGGTGGTTGTAAAACATGGCGGCTCCTTGGGGTGGTGATGTCAGCGGCCAAACGACTTGAGGATCGGCCAGTCCGGCGGGCCAATCGGCACGCTGGCCGGAGTGTCGGGGCAGACCCACACCGCCGCAAGCACCATGAATCGAACCCGCCCCTGCTTGACCTCGTAGGCGCTTCGGGTACCGCAATCCCCCAGGCCCCGAAACCGGTTCAGCACCTCGACCTTGCCGCCAGGCAGCAACGCCAGGTCACCCGAGAGCACCACCTCCTGCGTCAGCGTGAACGGCTGGCCGGTGGCCCCGGCCCCGGCCCGGGCCTGGGCCTGGGCCACCGGCCAGACCAACACCCCAGCACGCCACTGCCCCGCCTGGCGCCAGACCTGTGCGGCCCAGAAGCTGCCCTGGTAGGCGCCGGCACCGCAATCCAGGCGCAGCAACCAGCTGCCGTCCGGCAGACGCTGTCGCGCCACGCCGGCCGCGGCGCCGCTGGCCAGGTTGTCCTGCTCGCATTCGCCGTCCCAGGCCGTGCCAGCAGCAGCGCCCAACACGGCGCTGCGCAAGCGGCTGCGCAGGGCAGCATCGGCCTCGGGTTTTGCGGCCGAGGCCAAGGCCCGCACCCAGGACGCTGTCAGCACGGCAGCGGGTGGCGCCAGCGGCGGCGCCGCGGCGTTGCCCAGCAGCGGCAGGGCCGACACCACGCCGGCCAGCACGAGAGTCCAGAAGTGTTGCAAACGCGGCCCCGATCCTGTGGTGGGCTGCCCATTGCAGCCTGCAGGAATTCTAGGTCGCGGCGTCAGCGGCGCAGCCGGTATCGGCTGCGCCGCCGGTATCAGCCACCTGGCCGGTTGCTGCGCCGCAGCCGCCGGTGCATCTGGCGCGCCGCCGGCACCCAGCCGTGGCCGGCCCAGCGCCGCCACATCAACAGGCCGCGCAACCATTCGTCGGCCGCGTAGGCGATCCACACGCCTACCAGGCCCCAGCCCAGGTACGCGCCCAACCACCAGCTGCCGCCCGCCATCACGAGCAAAAACGACGCAGCACCCGCGGTCATCGGGTAGCGCGCATCGCCCGCGGCGCGCAGGGCGTTGACCAACACCAGATTGAAGATGCGGCCGGTCTCCAGCGCGACCGTGAGCCACAGCAGGGTGGCGCCGGCCGCGATGATGTGCGCGTCCCGCGTGAACCAGCCCATCAGCTGCGGCCCGGCCAGCGCCACGGCCACCGACACCAACGCCGCCAACACCAGACCGCGTGACAGCAAACGCCGCACCAGGCGGTGGGCATCGTGCAGCCGGCCTGCGCCCACCAGGTGCCCCACCATGATCTCGGCCGACAGCCCCAGCGTGATGCCGAACAGCAGGATCATGTGGATGATCTGCATGGTGTAGGCGTGGGTGGCCAGCGCGGCCGTGCCCATTTGCCCCACCACCGACAGGCTGAAGACAAAGCCGGCGCGCCAGGCGATATTCTCGGCAGCGCCGGGCAGGCCGATGTGCAGCACCGGGCGCAATGCAGCGCGGCGCCACTGCCACCAGTCAGGCCACCGCGGCACCAGGCCCAGCCGGTCGCGCCAGGTCTGCAGAAACAGCACCAGACCCAGGCCGCGCGCCAGCAGCAGCGCCGCGGCGTAACCGGTCAACCCCAGGCCCGGCCAATCGGCCAGGCCCACGCTGGCGCCCAGCAGACCCAGACCGCCCATCAACGGCACCGCCAGCGCCAGGTGCAACACCTGCATCGTGATGTTCACCACCATCGTCGGCCGCGACTGCAGGTGGGCGCGCAACACGCTGGACAGCGTGGCGTTCCAGGCGTCCAGCAGCAACGCCGGCGCCAGCCAGCGCAGCAAGGGCACGGCCAGCGGCATCACCTCGGGCGGTGCGTTCAGCAGGCGCAGCAGCGGATCGGCGCCGGCCACCGCCAGCAGCACGCAGACCGCACCAAACCAGCTGCTGGCGCCCAGCGTGGCCAGGGCGGTGCGGTCGGCGTCGTCGCGCCGGCGCCCGCCCAGCGCCTGCGACACCACCACGCTGACCCCGGCGCCGACGATGCGGAAAAAGACAAACAACATGGCCAGCACCTGGCTGCACAGCGCAAACGCCGCACCATGCGCATCCCCCAGCCGGGCCGCCAGCACGGTGCCCACCAGCCCCATGCCCAGGCCCAGCAGCATCTCGGCAAACAGCGGTGCGGCCAGCGGCATCAGGCGCGGCGCCCCGGGTGCGGGCAGGCTGTCTGGCCTGCGCTGGCGGGATCGGCTCATGGCGGTGGGCCGGCAGGCGGCACGCCGGCGGGCGGTCTCAAGCGGCGCGGCGACGCAACACGGCCTCGCGCACCAGCGGCAGCCGGTCGCGGCCAAAGTACATGTCGTCGCCGCCGACAAAAAGCGTCGGCGAGCCAAAGCCGCCGCGGGCGATCACCTCGTCGGTGTTGGCCTTGAGCCTGGCCTTGATTTCGGGCGTGGCGATGGCCGCCAGCAGCGCGGTGGCGTCGATGTCCAGGCGGCTGGCGATGTCGGCCAGCACGACGTCTTGGGCGATGTCGCGGTCGTCGGTCCAGTAGGCGTGAAACACCGCTTCGGCAAACGGCGCCAAGCGGCCCGAATCCTTGAGCCAGCAGCAGGCCCGCATCGCCTTGACGCTGTTGACCGGAAACACGCTGGGCGGAAACAGGATCGTCACCCCATCGTGCCGCGCCCAGTCCATCAGGTCCTTGCGGTGGTAGGCCTGCTTGGCCGGCACACCGTTGTCGCGGAACGCGTAGACGCTGGGGTTGACGGCATTGAAGATGCCGCCCACCAGCACCGGCTTCCAGTCCACCGCCACGTCCAACTCGACGGACAAGGCGCGCAGCTTGCGGAAAGCCAGCCAGGTCCAGGGGCTGGAGCAGTCGAAAAAGCATTCGATCATGGTGTGGTGTCCGGTGTTGCGCCGGGGGTCGTGGCGGCAGCGGGTGCTGCGGAGGCTGTGGGGGCTGCGGGGGCCGTGCCGAACAGGTTGCGTCGGGTTTCCTCGTCCATGGCGGTGGCGGGCTTCAAGGGCTTGCCGAGCGCCAAGCCACGCTGCACCGCGTCGCGCGCCCGCACCACGGCATACCAGCGTTTGACATGAGGCCAGTCATCCAACGTCAGACCCTGCGCCTTGTGGGTCAGGATCCACGGAAATATCGCGATGTCGGCGATGCTGTAGGCCGGTCCGGCGACAAACGCACCGGTCAGCCCTAGCTGGGTGTCCAGCACGCCATACAGCCGGCGTGTCTCGCGCCCGTAACGGTCGATGGCATAGGGGATCTGCTCGGTCGCGTACAGCTTGAAGTGGCCGTGCTGGCCGAGCATCGGCCCCAGCCCGCCCATTTGCCACATCAGCCAGGGCAACACGGCATGGCGGGCGCGCCAGTCCAGGGGCCCGTCGGCCGGGTCGGCCTGCAACAGGCGGCCGGTCTTCTCGGCCAGGTAGACCAGCATCGCGCCGGTCTCGAAACTGCTGAACGGCGCACCGCCCCCCGGCGGCGCGTGGTCCACCAGCGCCGGGATGCGGTTGTTCGGGCTGATCGCCAGAAAGTCGGGCAAAAACTGCTCGCCGCGGCCGATATTGACGGGCTTGACGGCGTATGCCAGGCCCAGTTCTTCGAGCGCGATGCTGATTTTCCAGCCGTTGGGCGTGGGCCAGTAATACAGGTCGATCATGGTCGGGTTTGGGCTGGGGCTGGGGCAGGGGCTGGGGCTGGGGCTGGGGCTGGGACTGGGGCGGGTGGGGCGTGCCGGCTGACACTGG
>JBKJKU010000175.1:0-9553 GCA_046597355.1 Aquabacterium sp. | reverse complement strand
CGGCGGCGGTGTCCAGCCTGCTGCAGGCGCGCAGCGCCGCGGCGGCAGTGCCCACGGCGCTGGGCGCCCCGGCGGCACCCGCTCAGCCATTCAGTGCACCAGCGCCGTGCGCAAAGGCTGAGCGGGTGCCGCCGGGGCGCCCAGCGCCGTGGGCACTGCCGCCGCGGCGCTGCGCGCCTGCAGCAGGCTGGACACCGCCGCCGGCAGCAGCGGGCGCGACAAGAAAAAGCCCTGCCCAAAATCGCAACCCAGATCGCGCAGCAAGTCCAACTGGCCTTGCGTCTCGATGCCTTCGGCAATGGTGTGCTTGCCCAGCGAACTGGCCAGCAGCACGATGGCGCGGATCACCGCCTCCTCGTTGGTGCCGGCACGCAGGTTGCGCACGAAAGACATGTCGATCTTCAAGCTGTCGATGGGCAGCACCGCCAGGTGGCTGAGCGACGAGTAACCCGTGCCGAAGTCGTCCACGCTCAGGCCCACGCCGAGCTCGCGCAATGCCGTCAAGGTGGTCATTGCGGCGGCCAGTTGTGCCATCAGGATGTTCTCGGTGAGCTCGATCACCAGGTGCTGCGGCGCCAATCCACTGCTGCTCAGCGCATGCTGCACGCGCGCAACAAATTGGCTGTCGGCCAGGTCGCGCGCGGCAATGTTCACGTGCACGCTCAGGTCGTCGCAGCCGGGGTGTTCGCTCATCCATTGCCGCAAGTGGCAGCAGGCGTCCTGCAAAACGAAGGCGGTGAGCTGGGTGATCAGGCCGGATTCTTCGGCGATCGGGATGAAGGTGGCCGGGCTGATCGGGCCCAGCTCGTCATGGGTCCAGCGTGACAGGGCCTCGAAACCCATCAGCGCGCCCGTCTTCAAGCGGTACAGCGGCTGGTACGCCACCCCCAGCGCATGCTGGTTCAAGGTCTGGCGCAGGTCGCTTTCCAGGCGCACCCGGCTGGCCACTTCGGTGTGCAGGTGGGCGTCGAACAGGGCATACCGCCCTTTGCCTTCAAACTTGGCGCGGTACATCGCGATGTCGGCGTCGCGCAAAACGTCCTCGGGCCGCGAATAGCCCATCGAGCTGAAGGTGATGCCGATGCTGGCCGATGCACTGATCTCCAGCGAACCCAGCCGCACCGGCTCGCGCAGCGTGGCCAGCAGCCGCTTGGCCAGGTCCAGCGCTTCGGCCTCACTTTGCAGGCCGACCGCCAGGATCGCAAACTCGTCGCCGCCGAGCCGGGCCAACAGATCCAACTTGCGAAGGCAGCGTTGCAGCCGCTTGGACACCTTGATCAGGAACTCGTCACCCACCGAGTGGCCCTTGCTGTCATTGATGAGCTTGAAGCGATCGAAATCCAGGAACAGCACCGCAAACGCTGGCCCGGCCACTTCGTTGGCCAGCTCGATCGCGCCACCCAGCACCTCGTGGAAGCGCTCGCGGTTGGCCAGCCCGGTGAGCTTGTCGTGGAAGGCGCGGTGGTGCAATTCAAGCTCGGCGCGGTGCCGCGCCGTGACGTCCTGGATCTGCATGATCACCGTCGGGCCTTCGCTGGGCACATTCGAGAACAGGCTGCAGCTGATGCTGACCCAGATCTCGCTGCCGTCCAGGCGGTGGCAGCAGATCTGCAGCGGCATCACATCACCGACACCCGCGCTGACACGGGCCAGGGTCACGTCGAGTCGCAGCCGGTCGGTGATGTCGGCATGGTCGTTGAGGCTGCGGCCTTCGATCGCCTGGTCGCCGTAGCCCAGCAGCGCGCACAGCGCCGGATTGGCCTGGTGCATGCGCCCGTCCTGCGCCACCAGCGCCATACCGATCGAGGCATGGGTGAAGGCGCTCTGGAAGCGCATCTCGGAGCTTTCCAGCTCGCGCAGGTGCTGGGCAGCCTGCTCGGCCTCACGCTGGCGCACCCGGCTGATTTCCAGCTCGGCCTCGTTTTTCAGGGCCCTGGTCGCCGCTTGGCGTGCCGCTTCGTCAGCCTCTTGCTGGCGCGAGAAAAAATGCAGTGTCGTCAACATCAGGCCGACGACCGGCAGCACGGTCAGCATCACGCCCATGCCCACCAACCGCTGGGTGATGAACAGCAAGGCCGCCAGGGCGGACGCCACAGCGCTGGCCGCACCCACCCAGCCGAAGACGCTGAACACGTTGGACAGGGACACCGGTTCGCCCCGCTTGAGCCGCGCCACGGTGGACATCAGCACCACATTGCCCGCGGCATAGACCATGCCGAAGGCCATCGCGCACATCACCAGCGCCGCGGCATGGTCGGCAGCACCGGTACCCAGCCGCACGGTGGCGGCATGCAGCAACTCGCCACACACCCGCATCGTGCCGGCCGCGATGGCGGCAGTGCCCAGGCGTGTGGTCCAGCGCTTGGAGCTGCGCCACGACGACACCAGCCCCTCGAGCGCAGCGGCCACGCAGCCCGCCGCCGCACCGTACATCAGCAGCAGCAGGACGATGAAGACGTCGCCCAGCGAGAACGCCTGGTTGGTGCGCGGGATCTTCAGCGGGAACATCGCCATCAGCATGGCCAGCAGGATGCCCGCGGCCAGCTGCAACAAGTCGACTCCGGACAACGCCGTCACCTGGACGGCGGACCCGGCGAACGCCGCAGCCCCCAGGCCGACCATCGCCCACCAGCACGCCGTTGCCTTGGCGTTGTAGTCGGGCATCAGCCGGCCATGCAGACGCTGCCACCACGGCGGTGGGCGCATCGGCCGGCCAGCTTTCGCGTTGTCGAACATCCAGTCTCCTTGGCTACAGCCACCCACTGGCCACGGCCACTGGGTCAATCCGCGGGTGTCGGGGTTCTATCAGCGGTACAGGCTGGGCCACAGTCCAATCGCCCCCGGTCTGGCACCAGCGCCTTGCCCGGCATCTCCCTCGCTCAACAGGGTATCGGCGCTGCGCCGTCCAACCTGACCCCGGTTTTGCGCGGCAAGCAGGCGGCGGCAGACAAATAGTTCACGGTGAGGTGCTGTGCCGGGCCCGCCGGCGCAGATCCTCGGGCGGCGGGCAACGGGTAACGGGTAACGGGCAGTGGGCGGCGTTTACCGCCGGTGGGGCCTGCGTCGGGCCTGGGTCGGGCCGGGGGTGGCCCCGGGGTGGGCTCGGCAGGCGGCGCCAAGCGCTTGCCGGGCGTTGGCCGGTCAAGCGCTCCCGTGGTCACGCGGTCACACGGTCGCGGGCCGTTGGGCCCGTTGGGCCCGCTGGGACACGCCGGTGCCCCAGCCGGTGCCCCAGCCGGTCAACGCTCAGGGTTCGCCCAGCGCGGTCGACTCAGCCATCGTGATGCCCTCGGCCATCGTGATGCCCTCAGCCATCGTGATGCCCTCGGCCATCGTGATGCCTTCAGCCATCGTGATGCCCTCGGCCATGGTGATGCCCTCGGCCATCGTGATGCCGCTGCCGGCGATCAGCCAGTTCGACAGGGTCAATGTCGGCATGAACGCACCGGTGCGCCCCAGCCAGGAGCTTGACCCCGCCAGCAGGTCCACCAGCACCACACCAGCAGCGACCAGCGTCTGGTTGCCCAGTGGCGCCTCACTGACCGATTTGACGTAGGTGTTGCCCGCCACGCCCAACGCTGCGGGCCAGTAGGTCACCGTGGTCCGCCGCGCGCTGCCACGCACCCACCACACCCGCGGGTCGTAGATCGGCTGGTACTGGGTCATCAGCGCGGTGCCGCTGAGCAGGTGGCCGCCACCGGCGGTGACCACGCGGCCCCAGGGCGCAACCACGCCGTTGATCGTCGAGTGCAGGCTGGCTGGCAGGGCCCTGCCGGGCGCCAACATCGAGCTGCCGGGGCCGATGCTGCCCGCGGCAATGGCACTGGACAGATCGTTGCGCACCAGACGGGCCAAAGCCACCGCACCGTTGACGTTGAGCAGGCCGGCGCCTTGTTGCACCAGGCTGGCACCGGCGATCGGCTGGGCGCTGTACTGCAGCATGGCCTTGATCAACGGCGGCGTCAGGCCGGGGTTGGCGTGCAGCATCAACGCCACGGTGCCCGACACCACCGGCGCGGCCACCGAGGTGCCCGACAGGTACTTCAGCGCCTGGTTGGCCGGCTGCGACGTGCCGCCCAGCCCGTCCACCAGCGGCGGGTTGTTGGCGGCCAGCGCGTCCAGCGTGCTGCCCAGCGTGGCGGCGGCACCCAGCACCCTGTTGCCCGGCGCTACCAGGTCGGGCTTGAGCAGGTTGTCGGTGCGGCGCACACCCATCGCGTCCACAAAGCTGCCCCGGGTGGGCCCGCGCGAGCTGAAGCCGTTGACGGCGTCGTCTGCGCGGGCCACGCTGGCTTTCAGATTGGCCGCGCCCACGGTGATCACCGTCGGGTCGTTGCCGGGCGACGAGATGGTGCCGAAGGTCTCGACGCCGTCAGCGTTTTTGCCAAAGTTGCCGCCTGCCACGACCACCGTGATGCCGGCGGCGGTGGCCGCCCGCACCGCACGGCACAGCGGGTCGGTGACGAAGGTTTCGGTGGAGTTGGCCGCCAGGCTCACGTTGAGCACGCGGATGTTGTATTCCTTGGCGTGGTACAGCACCCAGTCGATGCCGGCCAAGGTGTCGGCCAGTTGGCCCTGGCCGCTGCCGTCGAGCACCTTGACGTCATAGACCAGCGCGCCGGGGGCGATGCCGCTGCTCTCCATCCCGCTGCGGTAGCTGGCGCGGCCGGCGGCGATGCTGGCCACGTGGGTGCCGTGCCCGTAGACGTCTTGCCGCTGGCCAGCCTGGTTGTTGATCTTCATCTCGTAGCTGGTGCTCGCCGCACTGCCCGGCCGCAGGGAACTGGACAGGTCGACACCCACGGCCCAGTTGCGCAAGGCCTTGTCACCGGTGGTGGCCATGCCGTCGCCCGCCGACTGGGTATTGACCGACATCGGTATCCGCATCCTGTTGCCCACCGGGTTGAGCAGCGACCAGTGGCCCATGCTCACGCCGGAGTCGAGCACCGCAATGCCCACGCCGGACCCGTCATAACCGGTGTAGCCGCTGCCGCGGTACTCGCGTGGCAGCGACGAGCCGTTGACCGTGCCCGTGCTGTACTCCAGCAGGCTGACCGTGCGCCGGGTCTGGCGGTTGGGCGACAGGCTGGTGACATCGGCCCGGCTGGCGATGGCCGACACCTTGTCCACCGGCAGCAGCACCAGCAGCGCGGACACCGCGTAATAGCGTGCGTACACCGATCCGCCGTGGGCCAACACGGCCGCACGCAAGTCGGTCATCTCCGGGTCGCTGCTGTTGCTCACCACCACTGCCTTGACCAGCGCGGTGGCGGTGGCAGAGCCGCTGCTGACCCAGCTGACGGCCGTGCCTTTGCCGCCGGTATCGACCACGGCCTGCAGGTCGTCGGCCAGCTTGCCCTTGGCCAGCGCGCTGCCTGGCGCCAGGCAGGCCAGCGTCAGGCCCAACAGGGACAGCGTGGCGCCCAGCGTGCGCGGCCTGCGCCTGGCGCTGGGCCAGGCGGGCGGCGCCCGGTGTTTAAGATTCATCATGGGGGTACTCAGGTTGTGGCGGGCCGGCATGCGCGCAGGGCGCGTGCCGGCGGCCCGGCAGGGGCAAAGGTGTCGGGGCGGCAAGCGCAGGCTTCAGCGCTCGCCCAGCTTGACACCCTCGCTGAGGATCAGGCCTTCGCTCAGGATCAGGCCCTCACTCAGGATCAGCCCTTCGCTCAGGATCAGGCCTTCGCTCAAGATCAGCCCCTCGCTCAAGATCAGGCCTTCGCTCAGGATCAGCCCCTCGCTCAGGATCAGGCCGGTGCCCAGCAGCGTGCCGCTGCCGGCCGCAAACCAGCCCGACAAGGTGGCCGTCGGGATGAAGGTGCCGGTCTTGCCCAGCAGTGAACTGCTGCCCACCAGCGCGGCGCCGTTGACCACACCCGCGGTGACCAGCGTGGTGTTGGCGGAAGCCAGGTCGCTGACCGACTTGGCCCAGGTGTTGGCCGCGTAGCCCGTACCCGACCAGTAGGCCACCTGGCGCTTGCGCACCACGCCGTTGGCCCAGGCCAGGCGCGGGTCGTAGATCGGCTGGAAGCTGGTGAACAGGGTGTCGCCGCTGACGACCATGTTGCCGCCGACAAAGGCCATGCGCGACCAGTTGAAGGTGGCACCATTGATCGTTGACGACTTCTCCGGCATCGCCTTGCCCGCGGCCAGCAACGGCGCACCGGCCGTGAGGGTGCCGGCATTGATCGCTGTGGCGATGTCGGTGCGCAGCACCTGGGACAGCGCCACGGCGCCGCTGACATTGAGCAGCCCAGCACCCTGCTGCAGCAGGTTGGCGCCCGGGATCGGCTGCGCCGTGTACTGCAAGATCGCCTTGATCAGCGGCGGCGTCAGGCCCGGGTTGGCCTGCAGCATCAGCGCCACCGTACCGGCCACCACCGGCGCCGAGATTGAGGTGCCGCTCATCATCATCTCGGTCTCGCGGAAGGTCTGGGTGATGCCCGTCGAGGCAACGAGCTCGGTGTAGTATTTATCGGCCAGGTAGTTCCAGGTCGCGCTTCCGCTGTTGTCCCTGGTCGACGCGGCGCCAATCAGCTTGTTGCCGGGGGCCACCAGGTCGGGCTTGAGCAGGTTGTCGATATTGCGCGTGCCGGTGGTCAGGTCGGTCCAGGCGCTGCGCGTCGGGCCGCGCGAGCTGAACAGGTTGACGGTGTCGTCGCTGCGGTCGAGGGTGTCGCGGTAGTTGACCGCGCCCACGGTGATTACCGTCGGGTCGTTGCCGGGCGAGCTGACCGTGCCGTAGTGCTCCTGGCCGAGGCTGTTCTGGCCGAAGTTGCCGGCCGCGACCACCACCGTGATGCCAGCAGCGGCGGCGCTGCGCACGGCAGCGCACAGCGGGTCGGTCTGCCAGGACTCGGTGGACCGGGCTGCCAAGCTGATGTTCATCACCCGGATGTTGTATTCCTTGGCGTGGTAGACCACCCACTGGATGCCTTCGATGGCATCGCTGACGGTGCCGGTGCCCAAGCCGTCGATCACCTTGACGTCGTAGATCTTGGCGTTGGGCGCGATGCCGGTGGTGTCGGGTGCGTAATTGAAGGTGGATGAGCGGCCGGCAATCATCGACGCCACATGGGTGCCGTGGCCGTAGGCGTCATGCGTCGTCGCGGTGTCATTGGCGAGCTTGTTCTCGTAGTTGCTCAGCGCCGTGCTGCCAGGCTCCAGGGAATTGGTGCCGTCAGTGCCGGTGGTCCAGGTGACCTGGGTCGTGCCGAGCATGGTCACGTTGCGCGCAACACGCGTGACCGCGCTGGCGTTGTTGAACATTTCGTGGTTGCGCATCACGCCCGAGTCGAGCACAGCCACGCCGATGCCTGTGCCGTCCAGGCCCGAGTAGCTGGTCTTGGTGCTGTTGGTGCGCACATTGGCAGCCAGTGCGCCGGTGATGGCTTCCAGCGTGCTGGCGGTGCGCTGCATGGCGCGGTTGGGCGACACGCTGAGCACATCGCTGCGCGCGGCAACGGTGGCCACGTAGCTGGCCGGCACGGTGGCCGTGACCATCTTCAGGCTGGGAAAGCGCACGTGGACCGACCCGCCCGCTGCCTTGATGCTGCTGCGCAGGTTGACCATGTCGGGGTCGGTGCCGTTGCCGGTGATCAGCACCTGCACATTGCGCACGCCATTAATGTCTTTCGTCCAGTTCTTGGCCGGCGTGCTGCCCGCGTCAAGCACGTCCTGCAGGTCGCTGGCGACCTTCTTGGACTTGCCGTAGGCGTTGCCGGCGTGGGCCATTGGCGCGTGCAGCAGCCCAAACAGCAGCGCCGCCGAGGTGGTGACAGCGCCCAGCCAGCGCAAGCCTGCACGGCGCTCGATCAGGATGGTGAAGGACATGGAGGGTTTCATGGGGGGCGGCTCCGGTTGCAAAGATTTGTGTAAGGCGATGCTAGAAGCGTCAAGCCCTTTGAACACGGGGGTTCAGCGGCGGCTGTGATTTACAACCGTGGACGAAATCACATGTGACTTCGGTCACGTTTTGGCGGCCGAGCTAGCACGCTTCGTCCATCAGTGATCGGCGAAAAAAAAGGGGACTTGAGGGTCTGTCGAAGAAAATTTCTGTGTGCCGGGTGGGCTGCGGTCAATAACGCTGCGCGAACGGCAGCGTGACTTGGCTTGCGTTGCAGCCCACGCTGCGCCGACGCGCCGACGCGCCGCGCGCCGACGCCAGCGGCCATGCCGCTGTCGCTGTCGCTGTCGCTGCAGCTGCAGCGAAGCTCGCGTTTTTTGTGGGGTCTCGGGCCGTGCCGGCGAAAAACCATACGGCCCCAGGGCCGGGGCTGCGCCGGGGATCGCCGATGTTGGGCTGGCGGGCTGGCGGGCTGGCAAGCAGGCAGGCGGGCGGGCAAGCAGGCTGGCGGGCGGGCAAGGGCACTGCCGCGCGCCGGCACCGGGCTGCCGGGGCCGATACTGTTGGCCGCCATGGCGCGGGCCAGGCCGCTGTGCAGCTGCCCGACAGGTACTTCAGCGAGCGGATGGCCTGTGGCAATGCGCCGCCCGGCGCCAGAGGGGTTGGGGTCCGGCGGTTCGGACCCGTTACCGGGCGGGCGGACGGTGGCGGGCCGACATGCGCGCTCGGTGCATGCAGACAGCCCAGTCAAGGCTGGGCTGTCGGGACTGTAGGAACTGACGGGGCTGTCGGGCCGGGCTCAGCGCTGGTCCGTCCAGCGCTTGCCCATTCAGCGCTTGCCCATTCAGCGCTCGCCCAGCTTGACGCTCTCGCTGAGGATCATCCCCTCGCTCAGGATCAGGCCTTCGCTCAGGATCAAGCCCTCGCTCAGGATCAGGCCCTCGCTCAAGATCAGGCCTTCACTCAGGATCAGGCCCTCGCTCAAGATCAGGCCCTCGCTCAGGATCAGGCCGGTGCCCAGCGTCGCGCCGCTGCCGCCGATCAGCCAGGCCGACAACATCGGCGTCATCGAGAAGACGCCGGTCTGGCCCAACATCGAGCTGGTGCCCGCCAAGGCATTGGCGCTGACCACGCCGCTGGTCAGCAGGGTCTGGTTGGTCAGCGCAACGTCGGTGAAGCTCTTGGCATAGGTGTTGGCAGTGATACCCGTGCCCGACCAATACACCACGTTGCGTTGGCGCACCACGCCGTTGGCCCAGCTGATGCGCGGGTCCCAGACGGGCTGGAACTTGGTGAACAGTGCGTCGCCGCTGACCAGGTTGTTGCCACCGACAAAGGCAATGCGCGACCAGTTGAACGCCGTGCCATTGATGGTCGAGCTGCGCGGGGGCATGACCTTGCCCGACGCCAGCATCGACGATCCAGCACTGAGGGTGCCGGCGTTGATCGCGCTGGCCAGGTCGGTGCGCAGCACCTTGGCCAGCGTCACTGCGCCGTCCACGTTGAGGTAGCCGGCACCTTGCTCAAGCAGGTTGTAGCCGGCCAGCGGCTGTGCGGTGTACTGCAGAATGGCCTTGATCAGTGGCGGTGTCAGCCCCGGGTTGGCCTGCAGCATCAGCGCCACCGCGCCCGATACCGCCGGTGCCGCGATCGAGGTGCCGCTGAGCATCATCTGCGTCTCGCGGTAGACCTGGGTGATGCCCAGCGGCG
>JBKJKU010000122.1:0-9477 GCA_046597355.1 Aquabacterium sp. | reverse complement strand
GCCAGATACCGGCCCGGTGACAGGCCTGATCCGGATCCGCGGCGCGCGCCAGCACAACCTGAAGAACCTCGACCTCGACATCCGCACCGGCGAGATGGCGGTTGTCACCGGCCCCAGCGGGTCTGGCAAGTCGAGTCTGGTATTCGATACGCTGTATGCGGAGGGCCAGCGGCGCTACGTCGAGACCTTCAGCGCCTATGCGCGGCAGTTTCTCGATCGCATGGACCGGCCGGCGGTCGACCGGGTCGACGGCGTGCCGCCGGCGATTGCCATCGACCAGACCAACCCGGTGCGCACCAGCCGCAGCACGGTGGGCACGATGACCGAGCTGAACGACCACCTGAAGCTGCTGTTTGCCCGCGCGGCGCAGCTGTTCGACCGGCAGACGGCGCAGGCGGTGCGGCATGACACGCCCGAGACGATTTATGCCGATCTGCTGGCCCGGGCGGCTGCCGTCGCCGGGCCGCCCCAAGACGGCGGCGCGCCCCCTCGGGGGGCAGGCGCGGAGCGCCTTGGGGGCCAGCCACCGGCGGGTGATCCGCGGGTAGTGATCACCTTCCCGGTCGAGTTGCCCGAGACGGTCACCCCGGCCGAGGTCGAGCAATGGCTGTCGGCCAGCGGTTTTACCCGGGTGCAGGCGGAGCGGGTGGTGGAGCACCGCAAGGTGCTGGACGTGGTGGCCGACCGGGTGCGGCTGGCCAGCGCCGACAAGGTGCGGGTGGTCGAGGCGCTGGAGTTGTCGCTCAAGCGCGGCAGCGGCCGGGTCAATGTCTACGCCTTGAAGGACGAAGGAGAACCCGAGCTGTGGCGCTACTCCACCGGCCTGCACTGCCCCGACAGCGACCTGCGCTATGCCGACCCGCAACCGGCACTGTTTTCCTTCAACTCCGCCTTTGGCGCCTGCGAGGCCTGCCGGGGTTTTGGCCGTGTCATCGGGGTCGACCTGGGCCTGGTCATCCCGGACACCCGCAAGACCTTGCGCGGCGGCGCGATCAAGACGATCCAGACGCCGGCCTGGGAGTCCTGCCAGAGCGATTTGCTGAAGTACGCCGGCGAGGCCGGTATCCCGCGTGACACCGCCTGGAGCCAGCTGTCGCCGGCCCAGCGCGAGTGGGTGATCGAGGGCAACCCGAACTGGGCCGGCAACTGGAACAAGCAGTGGTATGGCGTCAAGCGCTTCTTCGGCTACCTGGAGAGCAAGGCCTACAAGATGCACATCCGGGTGCTCTTGTCCAAGTACCGCAGCTACACGCCTTGCGGCAGCTGCGGCGGTGCGCGCCTCAAGCTGGAATCACTGCTGTGGCGCCTGGGGGCCAAGGCCGATGCCGACGGCGTGATGTCGCCCGACAAGCGCTTTTTGCCGGTGGGCGCCAGCTGGTCGCGCGACCAGCTGGAGGCGCTGCCCGGCCTGAGCCTGCACGACCTGATGCTGATGCCGATAGACCGGCTGCGGCGTTTCTTTGACGGCTTGAGCCTGCCCAGCACGATGCTGGACGACGCGCTCAAGCTGCTGCTCGACGAGATGCGCACCCGGCTGCGCTACCTGTGTGATGTCGGTCTGGGTTATCTGACGCTGGACCGCCAGAGCCGCACGCTGTCGGGCGGCGAGGTGCAGCGCATCAACCTGACCACCGCGCTGGGCACCAGCCTGGTCAACACCCTGTTTGTGCTGGACGAGCCCAGCATCGGCCTGCACCCGCGCGACATGAACCGCATCGTCGAGGCCATGCACCGGCTGCGCGACGCGGGCAACACCCTGGTGGTGGTCGAGCACGACCCGGCCGTGATGCTGGCGGCCGACCGCTTGATCGACATGGGCCCGGGCCCCGGCGAGCGCGGCGGCCAGATCGTGTTTGACGGCACGCCCGACGCGGCACGCGATGCCGACACCTTGACCGGCGCCTACCTGGGCGCGCGCAAGCATGTGGGCATCGGCCTGCGGCGTTTTGTCTCCGAGTCCGCGCCCAAGCTGATCCTGCAGGGCGCGCGCGAGCACAACCTGAAAAACCTGGAGATCGTCTTTCCGCTGCAACGGCTGACGGTGATCACCGGCGTTTCCGGATCGGGCAAGAGCACGCTGATCCAGGACGTGCTGGTGCCGGCGCTGCTGCGCCACTTTGGCAAGCCGACCGAAGGCGCGGGCGCGTTTGATGCGCTGCTGGGCATGGACTGGCTGAACGAGGTGGTGTTTGTCGACCAGTCGCCGATCGGCAAGACGGCGCGCAGCAACCCGGCCAGTTACGTTGGCGCGTTTGATGAAATCCGCAAGCTGTTTGCCTGGGCGCCGCTGGCCATCGAGCGCAGCTACACCGCCGGCATGTTCAGCTTCAATGCCGGCAACGGCCGCTGCCCGACCTGCGGTGGCTCGGGCTTCGAGCATGTGGAGATGCAGTTCCTGAGCGACGTCTACCTGCGCTGCCCGGACTGCGACGGCAAGCGCTTTCGGGCCGAGTTGCTGGAGGTCAAGTTGATCCGCAGCGCCTACCAGTTGTCAGTGGCCGATGTGCTGGAGCTGACGGTGGCCGAGGCGATGATCGTGTTTTCAGGCGACACGGCCGTCACCGCGCGCTTGCAGCCGATCGTCGATGTCGGCCTGGACTATGTGCGCCTGGGCCAGCCGGTGCCCACGCTGTCGGGCGGTGAGGCCCAAAGGCTGAAGCTGGCCGGCTATTTGGCCGATGCTGCTCAAGGCCCGCGCCAGCCGGCAGCCAAGCGCGGCACGCTGTTCTTGTTCGACGAGCCCACCACCGGCCTGCACTTTGATGACATCGCCAAGCTGATGCGCAGCCTGCGCAAGCTGCTGGAGGCCGGCCACTCGCTGATCGTGATCGAGCACAACCTCGATGTCATCCGCAGCGCCGACTGGATCATCGACCTGGGACCTGAGGGCGGCGACGCCGGCGGTGAGCTGGTGTGCGCCGGCACGCCGGAGGATGTCAAGGCGCACCCGACCTCACACACGGGCAAGGCGCTGCGCGAGTACGACAGCGCGTTGGGCATCGGCGCCCTCACTGCCGAAGAAGGCCGGCCGCTGCAGCTGATCGCCAAGGCCCGGCGTGACGCGGCACGCGCGGCAGCCGGCAACGACATCCGCATCGTCAACGCCAAAGAGCACAACCTCAAGAGCCTGAACGTCGATATCCCGAGGGGCAAGTTCACGGTGGTGACGGGCGTGTCGGGTTCAGGCAAGAGCACGCTGGCTTTTGACATCCTGTTCAACGAGGGCCAGCGGCGGTATTTGGAGAGCCTCAACGCCTACGCCCGCAGCATCGTGCAGCCGGCGGGTCGGCCGGAGGTGGATGCGGTCTACGGCATCCCGCCGACGGTGGCGATAGAGCAGCGCCTGAGCCGGGGCGGCCGCAAAAGTACGGTCGCCACCACCACCGAGGTCTGGCACTTCCTACGCCTGCTGTGGGTCAAGCTGGGCACCCAGACCTGCATCCACGACGGTGCCGAGGTGCGGCCGCAGAGTGTGGAAAGCATCGCCGCGCAATTGCTGCAAGACCCCAAGAAGGGCGGGCATCGCGGCCAGCATGTCGGCTTCCTGGCGCCGCTGGTGGTGAATCGCAAGGGCCTGTACACCGACCTGGCGAAATGGGCCAAGGCGCGTGGCCATACGCATCTGCGGGTGGACGGCGAGTTCATCAAGGTCGACCCCTGGCCCCGGCTCGATCGCTTCAAGGAGCACACGCTGGAGCTGCCGGTGGGTGATTTGCTGATCACGCCGGCCAAAGAGGCCGAACTGCGTGAACTGCTGGCCAAGGCACTGGATTTGGGCAAGGGCGTGCTGCATTTGCTGAGCCCGCTGGACGGCCTGGTCGAGGCGATGGCTGCGGCTGACGCCACCGCCGGCATCGGCCAGATCAAGGTGTTTTCAACCAAGCGCGCCTGCCCGCAATGCGGCACCAGCTACCCCGAGCTGGACCCGCGCATGTTCAGCTACAACAGCAAGCACGGCTGGTGCACCGGCTGCGTAGGCACCGGCCTGACGCTGACCCGCGAGCAGCGCAAGGCCTACGACGATTCGGTCAAGGACGACGACCAGAAGGGCCGCGAGCAGAGCTTTCCGTCCGAAGAGGCCGAGGTCGAGGGTGTCAGTGGCGAGCCTTGCCCGGATTGCCAGGGCACCCGGCTGAACCCGATTGCCCGCGCCATCCGCTTTGACGACCACACCATCACGGCGGTAGCGCAATGGGCGGTGGGTGACGCCCGGCGCTGGGCTGGCGGGCTGGACCTGCTGGGCCGTGACGCCGCGATTGCGCGCGATGTCGTCAGCGAGATCCGCAGCCGGCTCGAATTCCTGGAAGAAGTCGGCCTCGGCTATTTGACGCTGGACCGCGCCGCGCCCACGCTGTCGGGCGGCGAGGCCCAGCGCATCCGGCTGGCGGCGCAATTGGGCAGCAACCTGCAGGGCGTGTGCTATGTGCTGGACGAGCCCACCATCGGCCTGCACCCACGCGACAACGCGGTGCTGCTCAAAGCGCTGTCACGCCTGTCGGCCCAGGGCAATACCCTGGTGGTGGTGGAGCATGACGAGGACACCATCCGCCGCGCCGACCATTTGATCGACATCGGCCCCGGCGCTGGCAAGCGCGGCGGCCATCTGGTGGCGCAGGGTGTCGCGGCGGACTTGTCGGCCAACCCTGACTCGGTCACCGGCCGCTTTTTGGCGCATCCGCTGGTGCACCCGCTGCTGCCGCGCCGGGTGGTCAACCGCGCCACGCTGCAGCTCACCTTGAGCGGCGCCACGCTGCACAACCTGCAGGCACTGGAGGTGCAGGTGCCGTTGCAGCGGCTGGTGGCGGTCACCGGCGTGTCCGGCTCGGGCAAGAGCACCTTGGCGCGGGATGTGTTGCTGACCAATGTGCAGGCGATCGTCCAGACCAAGGTCAGCAAAGCCGGGCGCGACGCGCTGGCAGCGGGCGTGCTGCCGCCACTGGTGGGCTGCACCGGCATTGCCGGTTTCGAGCCGATCGACCGGGTGCTGGAGGTGGACCAGACGCCGATCGGCAAGACCCCGCGCAGCTGCCCGGCCACCTACATCGGCTTCTGGGACCAGATCCGCAAACTCTTCACCGAAACGCTGGAAGCCAAGGCCCGAGGCTATGCGGCAGCACGCTTCAGCTTCAACACCGGCGATGGCCGTTGCCCATCGTGTGAAGGCCAGGGCCTGCGCACCATCGAGATGAGTTTTTTGCCCGACGTGAAGGTGCCTTGCGACGCCTGCCACGGCCAGCGCTTCAACCCCGAAACCCTGGCGGTAAGCTGGCGCGGCAAGAGCATCGGCGACGTGCTGCGCATGGAGGTGGATGAGGCGGTGGAGTTTTTTGCCGCCATGCCGTCGATTGCGCACCCGCTGCAACTGCTCAAGGACGTCGGCCTGGGTTATTTGACGCTGGGCCAGCCGTCGCCCACGCTTTCGGGCGGTGAAGCCCAGCGCATCAAGCTGGTGACCGAGCTGAGCAAGGTGCGCGACGACATCACCCGGCGCGGCCAGAAACCGCCGCACACGCTGTACGTGCTGGACGAGCCGACGGTGGGCCTGCATATGGCCGATGTGGAGCGCCTGATCCGGGTGCTGCACCGGCTGGTGGTGGGCGGCCACAGCGTGGTGGTGATCGAGCACGACCTGGACGTGATCGCCGAGGCAGACTGGGTGATCGACTTGGGGCCGGAGGGTGGCACGGCGGGTGGCCGGGTCGTCTGCGCCGGGCCGCCGGAGTTGCTGGTGGCGCGGGGCACGCATACCGGGGTGGCGCTGCGGCCGGTGCTGGCGCGGGGGTAGTGGGGCAAACGGCTCTGAGCT
Source organism: Aquabacterium sp. (assembly GCA_046597355.1). Lineage (GTDB taxonomy): Bacteria > Pseudomonadota > Gammaproteobacteria > Burkholderiales > Burkholderiaceae_C > Pseudaquabacterium. Next base: position 3,671 of record JBKJKU010000122.1, on the reverse strand, counting down.
GTCTTTCCCCTCATGGGGATGCAGTCGTTCGATGTGCGGCGCCAAGGCAACCAAGGCCGTCGGGCAACCGCCTCCGTGAATGTCCTCCATGCCGGCCGGTCGGCCGACATTTCCCCCTTTATTTCACTGCGCCGGTCACCCAACGCCCTTGGTCGCCGCCACCGTTTCCGCCTGCTTTGGCTTGAAAGGCCGGCATTGCCGTGCGGGTGGGGTAGCGCCGTGTCGGGCTGGCGTGTCCCGCGCAGGTAAAGAAGGGAGGGCCGGTGCTTGTCCGGCTCGGAATGACACGGAGCGGGGCACGCCAGCCCGGCGCGGCGCGGTCGCTCAGCACCCACGACCGGCAGGTTTCAGACCAACAAACGAACGACCGCAAAGCGCCGTAAACCGCCCATCCCAAGCCCGAATGAGGCCCCGCCAGCAGCATCAAGCGGCGGTCAGCCCGGCCGCGGCATGGACTTGCGCCGGATCGACACCCAGTTTGCCAGCGGCGGTCAGGATCTCTTGCCAGGTGGTGGCGTCGACGGGCACACCTTCAGCGGTGCGCTGGGCGCGCCAGGCGCGCTCGGGCTCGCCCGCCACCGCCACCGGACCAAAGCCGTCGCGCGCCGGTGATGCCTTGACCCACTCGATGAAGCCCAATGCCTCATGCTCGAAGGCGGCAATGTCTGTCAGCATCGCCGGCTCGACCAGCACGCTGAACATGCCGTTCAGCACCCGCCGCTGGCTGGCATCAGCGTCGCGCTGGGTCATGCCCGCGGCCAGCGCACCACCCAGCAACTCGCACATCAGCGCCATGCCAAAACCTTTGTGCGCACCAAAGGTCAGCAGTGCGCCGAACGGCGGGATCACGCTGTAGCGCGGGTCGCGGGTAGGTCGGCCCTGGTCGTCGATCAAGCAGTCAGCCGCCACAGGATCGCCCTTGTTGTGGGCCACGCGGGTCTTGCCCTGGGCAATCATGCTGGTGGCAAAGTCCAGGATCACCGGGTCGCGGCCGGTCAGTGGCAGCCCGGCGCAGAACGGATTGGTGCCAAAACGCGCGTCGGCCCCACCGTGTGGCGCGACGATGGCGCGTGAGATGACGTTGACAAAATGCAGCGACACCAGCCCAGCAGCGGCGGCGGTCTCGGCCCAGGCGCCGATCCGGCCCAGGTGATGGGCATTGCCCAGCGCCACGATGCAGCTTCCCAGCGACTTGGCCCGCGCGATGCCCAGCGCCATGGCCTCGGCACCGATCACCTGCCCGAAGCCGGCGTTGCCGTCCAGCCGCAGCATGGCGCCGGCGTCCAGCAGCGTGCTGACATGGGCGTTGGGCTGCAAGCCGCCCTGCAAAAACGCCTCGGCATAGCGCGGCAGCATGCCGATACCGTGTGAGTCGTGGCCCGTCAAGTTGGCGTCGATCAGGTTGCCGGACACCGCCTGCACCTCAGCCTCCTGGCTGCCAAAGCCCCTGACCAGCAGCTGGATGGCGGTTTGCAATCGCGAAACGGGGATCAGGTGGGTGTCGCTCATGGCGGGGCTTCCGTGGTGGGTGGGCAGGCGGGGTGGGGTGGGATCGGTCACTATCGCAGACCGGCCCGGCACGTGGCGCCCGGCGGGTTTGAAGTCACCGGTGCAAGCGCAGCATGGGCCACCGGCTGCTGCCGATCTGGCGTCCAATGGGGCTATGGAACACTTGCACCGCATCGAGCAGAGACTGACCGACCTGGAGGTCAAAGCCTGTTTTACCGAAGACCTGGTGGACGATTTGAACCGGCTGGTGGCCCGCCAGCAAGACCAGATCGACACCCTGCTGCGCGAGATCAGCCGGCTGCGGCAACAAGGCGACGATGCCGAACCGGCCGGGTTCCGCAGCCTGCGCGACGAGCTGCCGCCGCATTACTGAGCGGCGGCGCCCCGCCCGGCGCAGCGGGTCAGCGCGAGGCTGCCGGGGCGGGCGCGGCGGGATCAACCCTGCCGGTAGGCACCACCACGCCGGGTGACAGCGAGATCTCGCTGGACATCGTGACGCGGGTGACGAAGTGACGGGTGTCGCCAAAGCACGAGGTCGGCAGGCCGACTTTCTCCTCGTAGTGCAGGCTCACCCGCTTGCCCATCAATTTGACCAGCTCGGCCGCAACCGCGTCGTTGGCCGCAGTGAACGCAAACTTCTCGACATTGGCCGTGCCGGGCATCGAGACCAGCGCCAGCTCGCCCTCCCAGGTCTTGCAGACCCAGCCCTTGTCGGACAGCTTCTGGATCCAGCCCGCCCGCTCACCGGACGAATAGCTCCACTTCAGTGCCAGCGTGAAATAGGCAGCGACCAGCAAGGCCAGCACCACCAGGGTCAGAACTATTCGTTTGAGGGTCATGGCGCACATTCGCTGGGTACGGACAGAGGGCGGATGCTGCCATGGTTTGTGCCCGGACCCAGGCCGGCGCGGCCGTTGCCGGCAAAAATGCCGCGGGCTGAACCGGTGCAGCGCGTGCTGTCGACCGGGGCACCAAGACCGTCGCCTTGGCGGTCTGCCCAGACATCGTCCTGGGGCCGGGTGCGCGCTGCCGGTGCGGGGTCAGCGCAGCGCTTGCGCGGCCGCGGGCGGCCTGCCCTGGATCACCGCGGCCACATCCAGCCAGACGGCGCGGTAGCGGTCCTCGAACTCGGCTGCCAGGCCGCTGTGGCTGCCGCCCTCGAACAGCACCAGCTGCCGCGGGTCATGCGCTGCGCGGTAGAGCCGCTCGGTCTGGCGCGACGGCACGGTGTTGTCGGCCGTGCCACTGAGAAACCACTTGGGCGCGCTGATCTGGTCGATCTTGTTGATCGATGCAAATTGCTGGGTCGTCAGCCAAGATGCGATGGTGCCCAGCACACCCTGGTCTCGGGCGATGTCGGGCATCGAGGTCATGGCCGACTCCAGCACCAGCGCGGCATAGCCCGCTGGCGCGCGGTGGCGCAGCGCCAGTTCTACTGCCACACCACTGCCCATCGAATGTCCAAATAGAATCCGCGCCGCCGGATTTGGCGCCCGGCGCTGCCATTCGGCATAGGCGAGCTCAGCGTCTTCAACGATGCTGGCCTCGGACGGCAGGGCCGCCGTGCTCTCGCCCCAACCCCGGTAGTCCACCGCCAGCACCGAAAACCCGGCGGCGTGGATGGCAGCGATCTTGCTGCGGTTCTGAAACAGATTGCGAAAGGTCCCATGCAGGTACAACACACTGGGTGCTGCGGGCGTCGGGCCCGGCACCCAGACGGCCCGCAAGCGCTGCGCAGGGTCGCCGGCACGCTCGGGCGCACGGGTCAGCCAAACCGGCTCGTCGTGCGGCGTGATGGCCTGCCAGTCGCTCCACTGGCCGGGCGTCGGGCGGTAGATCCAACCGCGCTGCTTGACATCCAGCCAGGCGCAACCTGACAGACCCGACACCAGCCCCGAGACCAGCGCCAACACGAGCACCCCCCGCGTCAGCGCCGACACCGCTGGCGCAACCCGCATCGGGCCCAGCCAGACGCGCAGCCCGGCACGCTTTGCGTGCCCGTTCATCGTCGACTTCCTTGAGTGAGATTCAATGGCTTTCCCGCGTTTTTATGGCCTGACTGGCCGCTTGCCAGCCGCACTGGCCGCATCGGCCGCTTTGTTGCTGGCACCGTCCGCCCAAGCCCAGCGGCCGCAGCTGGGCTTGCAAGAGTTCAACCTCAG
>JBKJKU010000051.1:0-3850 GCA_046597355.1 Aquabacterium sp. | reverse complement strand
CCGGTCGGGCGTGAACTGGCTGGCCGCGCGTGCCGTGGGTGCCGACGGCAGGCCCAGGATGGGTGGCGGTTTGCTGCACAGGGCCTGCAGCGGTTTGGCTCCGGGCGAATGGTCGGGGTGTGAGTGGGTGCACACAATCATGCGTATATCCCCTCCCGCGGCGCGCCACAACCTCTGCAGGTGGTCTTGGTCTGCTGGACCAGGATCGATAGCGATGTAACCGGTGTTCGGGTCGCCGACCAGGTAGCTGTTGGTGCCGGGGCCTGTCATCACGCCAGGGTTGGGCGCTGTAAGGCGCATCAGATTTTTCAGCAGGGCCACCGGCTGTGCTGTTTGCCAGTCCAGCGCATGCACCATCTGGCCGTCGGGGCTGGTCAGCGCCAGTTCGCCATACGGCGCTTCGTGCTCCATGTAGCGCGCCTCGGCCCCTTCGAGGAAGCCTGCACGCGGGCAGGATGTCCACAGTGGTTGCTCAGATGCGGCGCAGGCCTGCAACACTGCATCGACGGTTTTGAAATGTTGCAGGCGCTGCAGCGTGCGTATGGTCGGAAAGATGATGAAGAAGTCGCCGGCCTCATGGCGCGCCAGCGCGTCGGTAGGGCGAACCCAGCAGGGTTCAAACTGCTCGGTCTCATCGGCCACAGGCTCTTGCCCGTCCGGCATGCGCGCGACCAGAAAAGGTACGTCGAAGCGGCGCGGCAGATCGCGGTCGGTGACCCAGTGAGCCAGCGTATACACCTGATCGCCGGCCAGCACCAGACCTTTGTCACGGCATTGCGCAGCAAACGACGCCTTGCGGTTAAGTGCCGCAATATCGGCAGTGGTGGCGTAGCTGCGGTCGGGATGGCGGGCCAGCAACACGCCCAGTTCTTCAAAACTTTCCCGAATGGCGGAGATGGCTTGCGTCAGGTGCAAGTCGCTTTGGGTGGACCGGCGTGTGGACTGCGCATGGGCGGCAGCATCAGCTGCATCGATGCCACCACCCGGAAACACATAAGCACCGGGGGCAAAACTGGCTGTCATGGAGCGCCGTGTCATCAACACCTCGATGCCTGCGGTGCTGTCGCGTAACAACAGCACCGTAGTGGCGGGTCGAGTGGGCGCCGGCTCGCGCTGCGTGTAAAAAAGTTGGGAAGGTCTGACCATGAGTTGATTTTGCGCGAAACAGGTGCGTGCTGCTGGCAATACGGGCAATCGATAGCATGTTAAGTGTTAACCGCAATGGCGTTGCGCATGCGGGCTGCGGCGCCCGCTGACGGCTACACCTTTGCAGTGGTCTTCGACATCCGCGGCGTCAACCTGACGCTGATCCCCGGAATGCCCTTCGACACCCGCAAGGACCTGGCGCCGGTTGCGCTGATCGGTACCTCGGCCATGGTGCTGGCGACGTTCTCCGCATCAGACTACAAAACCTTTGGTGATGTGGTGGCCGCCGCCAAAGCCAAAAAGAACGTGAATTACGGCAGCATCGGTTCCGGCAGTCTGGGCCACCTGGCGATGGCCCTGCTCAGCAAAAGCGGCAACATCGACTGGCAGCACATTCCCTGCAAGGGCGGCGGCCCGCTGATGACCGATGCTGTCGCCGGCCACGTGCCGCGGGCCATTGGGTCGGTGTTTGTCACCAAGCCGCACATCGACCGCGGCCGTGTCTTCATCGACAAACAGATCGACACCTGGGCCAAGGTGGTGAAGGACAACGGGATCAAGGCGGATTGAACGGGTGACGCCAATAAAAAGTGGCCTGCAGGGCCCTTTTTTATGCTGCGACGAGATGGCAGAACCCTTCAAAGCCTCTGTGTTGTTGTGCCAGCCATTGGCTGGACAACGAGGCGATCGGGCGGCAGAATGGCCGGATGCGTCTGCTCCAAGGCCCAACAGGCATCCGCCGTCGCAGTTGCCTGCTCGTGGCGCTGCCGTGGCTGGTGGCTGAGCCCGCCTGGCCTGCAAGCCCGCTGCAGAAAGCGATGCGCCAGGCCGAGGCCCTGCGCGACGAAGCCTTGCGTGCTGGCGACCAACCCTATGGCGCGGTGGTGATTCGCGGTGACGTCGTCGTGGGAGCGGCACCAAGCCGAGTCGTCACCGCGCAAGACCCGACTGCGCACGCTGAGATGGAGGCCATTCGTGATGCCGCGCGGAAATTGCGCACTCGCGATCTGTCGGGCTGCGTGCTTGTGTCCACCTCGCGCCCTTGCCGCATGTGCGAAGCCGCAGCCGGCTGGGCCGGCATCTCGCGCATGGTGCACGGCGAAGCACTCACCGACGGCGGCGCCCCACGATGAGGCGTCGCGGCTTGCTTGCTGCGGCGGCGGCCTGGCCGGTGGTGGCGCGCGCTTCGGCAGACGCTCTGCAGGCTGCAGCCGAAGCCGGTGACGTGAGCGCGCTGCAGCGGCTGCTCGATGCAGGAACGCCGGTCGATGCGCGCGGCACGCGCCAGCGCACGGCCCTGCTGGTCGCCACCCATGCCAACCGGGTCGATGCGGCGCGGCTGCTGATCGGGCGTGGCGCAGACGTGAATGCCCAGGACGATCAGCAGGACTCGCCGTTTCTCTACGCCGGAGCGCGGGGCCGGTTGGAGATCTTGCGGCTAACGCTGGCTGCCGGTGCCAATCTGAAGAGCACCAACCGCTATGGCGGCACGGCATTGATCCCGGCAGCGCACTATGGCCATGTAGAGACGGTGCGCGAGTTGCTGAAGACGTCCATCGACGTCGATCATGTCAACCGCCTGGGCTGGACAGCGCTGCTCGAGGCCATCATCCTGGGTGACGGCGGCGCCGCCCATACCCAGATCGTGAGCCTGCTCATCGGGCACGGTGCGAAGCTGCAACTCGCCGACGCGCAGGGCGTGACGCCGCTGGCGCATGCCGAGCAACGTGGGCAACGCGCCATTGCCGATATGCTGCGCCGTGCCGGCGCCAGGCTCTGAGCTGCGCCAACCAGCGATGGCACCGCGCGTTGCACTTGTACTGATTTTCTGGCTCGTCACGCTGATGTCCAGCCCCATCGCACGCGCCGACGGTTCCAGACCGGAACTGGCGTCCTACTACGAGCGCCACATGGCCTTGTTGGCCGGCACAGCCTATGGCTGGGTTGGTCAGGGCGCACCGCAGCGCATGCGCGACGCCGTGGTTCAGGTGGGGGTCAGCCAGGACGCATACTTCGCCTTGCTCGAGGACGGTTCGCTCCTGACCTGGTCAGAAACGCCGGCCCAGGCCGCGCTGCTGATGCCAGGCGTGGCCAGCTTCGCCGCGGGACGGTCAGGTTGGTTCGCCATCGACCGGGCGCAGGTGCTGTGGTACGGCAGGGCGGCTGGCGTTGCCGTGCGGCGCGTCGCCTCCGACGTGGTGGTTGCGAGCATCGGCGACGGTGCCGACTATTACGTCACGCGCGACGGCACGCTCTATGTCAAGGGGCTGGCGCATCGCGGCCAGTATGGCGACGGGCGCCTTGCGGCGACCAGCGAATTCGTAGCCACAGCGCACGATGCCGTGGCCGTGAAGGCGCACACCGGGCACGCCTTGTACCTGCGCCGCGACGGTGGGGTCATGGGCACCGGCGGCAATCGTTTTGGTCCCTTGTCGTCACACGGTCTGGGCGACAAAGCCGACCGTTGGGGCCGCATCTTCGACGCGGCGGTGACGATCGCCACAGGCTCGCGTCACTCGGCCGCGATCCGTGCCGATGGCAGTCTATGGGTCTGGGGCGAGGACTTCGGCGTACAACCAAAGAAGCTGCTCGGCAACGTGATGGCGGTAGCCGCGGGCGACACGGCAACGATTGCACTCACTGGGGACGGAGCCTTGTGGCAGTGGGATGGCGCAGCCGGTCCGCGTCGTTTGGTGCCGCGTTG
>JBKJKU010000296.1:0-26475 GCA_046597355.1 Aquabacterium sp. | reverse complement strand
GATCCCCAACTGCGCCGCCACCCGCCATGCACACTTTGTGCTGGACGGCTCGGGCCCGGCCTACCTGACCCCGCCCAGCCTGGATTTGTGGCCCGACGTGCACTGGCAGCCCGACCTGAACAAGAGCAAGCGCATTGACCTCGACACCCTGACGAAGGCCGACGTCGCGAGCTGGCAACCCGGAGACACCCTGTTGCTCAACGGCAAGATGCTGACCGGCCGCGATGCCGCGCACAAGCGCATCCAGGGCATGCTGGCCCGGGGCGAAAAACTGCCGGTCGACTTCACCAACCGGGTCATCTACTACGTCGGCCCGGTCGATCCGGTACGCGGCGAGGTGGTGGGCCCGGCCGGCCCGACCACCGCCACCCGGATGGACGGCTTCACCGAGATGATGTTGGCGCAAACCGGCCTGATCAGCATGGTCGGCAAGGCCGAGCGTGGCCCGGTGGCGATCGAAGCCATCAAGAAGCACAAGTCGGCCTACCTGATGGCCGTGGGCGGTGCCGCCTACCTGGTGGCCAAGGCCATCAAGGGTGCCGAGGTGGTGGGCTTTGCCGACTTGGGGATGGAGGCGATCTACGAGTTCGACGTCAAGGACATGCCGGTGACCGTGGCGGTGGACAGCCTGGGCACCAGCGTGCACAACACCGGCCCCAAAGAGTGGCAGGCCAAGATCGGCAAGATCCCGGTCAAGGTGGTTTGAGCCCGCCCGCCGCCGGTGCCGCTGTGGCGGTGGCGGTGGCGGTGGCGGTGGCCACCACCGGGCTGGCGTGGTCCAGGTCCGGCCGCCGCCACGGGTCCACATGGGTCATCAGGTTGAGCACCCGGTGGCGCTGCATCACCCGCTGGCGCGCTGCCACGGTGATGTCGTGGCCGGCTTCCACGGTGATGGTGGCGTCCACCTCCAGGTGGGCGTCCACCACGATCATGTCGCCCATCTTGCGGGTGCGCACATCGTGCACATTGGCCACGCCCGGTGTGTCGGCCAGGGTCTGGCGGATGGCCTCGACCTCGGCCTCGTCCACGGCGCGGTCCATCAGGTCGTGCAGTGCGTCCCAGCCAAACGACCAGCCCATGCGCGCCACCATGAAGCCGACGATGGCCGCGGCGATCGGGTCCAGGATAGGGTAGCCCGCCAGGTTGCCGGCGATGCCGATGCCCACCACCAGCGACGACGCTGCATCTGAGCGGGCGTGCCAGGCATTGGCCACCAGCATGCTGGACTTGACCCGCTTGGCCACCGCCAGCATGTAGCGGAACAGCGACTCCTTGGCCACCAGCGCCACCGCGGCCACCCACAGTGCGATGCCATGCACCTGCGGCACCGCGTCGGGCGACTCCAGTTTTGACGCCGCCGACCACAGCATGCCCATGCCGACGGCCAGCAGCAGCAGGCCCAGCACCAGCGAGGCGGCGGTCTCGAAACGCTGGTGGCCGTAGGGATGGTCCACATCGGCGTCCTTGCGGCTGTGGTGGCTGGCCAGCAACACCACGAAGTCGGCCACCAGGTCGGACGCCGAGTGGATGCCGTCGGCCACCAGGGCTTGTGAGCCCGCGATCACGCCCACCGTGACCTGGGTGGCCGTCAGTGCCGTGTTGACGGCCACGCTGACCCAGGTGCTGCGTGATGCCGCAGCGGCCCGCTCGGCCGGGCTATGGGTGGTGTCTTCATCGTCGTCGTCGGGGAAGTCGGTGGGTTTCATCAGATTTTTTTGTTCGGCCGGCCACAGCCCGGCGCCAGCAAGGTGCTGGCAGGTCGAAGGTTGGCAGCGTACACCGGCAAGCCGATGGCCCGATGAACACTGCGACAGGCCGAGAGCAGCAGGCTTGGCGCCACACCCGATTGACCCGCCCGCCACTTGCAGCGAGCATCACGCCATGAAAGCCGCCATCCTCCGCCAAGCCGGCCAGCCCCTCAGCATCGAGACGCTGGCTATTGACAAACCCAAATCCCGCGAGGTGCTGATACGCACCGCCGCCGTGGGCGTCTGCCACTCCGACCTGCACTTCATCGACGGCACCTACCCCTATCCGGCGCCGTTTGTGCCGGGGCATGAGGCCGCCGGCATCGTCGAGGCGGTCGGCCCCGAGGTGCGCACCGTCAAGCCGGGTGACCATGTGATCACCTGTCTGTCGATCTTTTGCGGCCATTGCGAGCACTGCCTGACTGGCCACTTGTCGCGCTGCGTCAGCCCCGAAACCAAGCGCGGCAAGGGCGATGCGCCGCGCCTGAGCCAAAACGAGCTGCCGGTGCAGCAACTGGTGGGCCTGGGCGCGTTTGCCGAGCAGATGCTGGTGCATGAGCACGGCTGTGTTGCCATCCGTCGCGACATGCCGCTCGACCGCGCCGCGCTGATCGGCTGCGCGGTGATGACGGGTTACGGCGCCGTCACCCACACGTCCAACGTGCGGCCGGGCGACACCGTGGCGGTGATCGGCTGCGGCGGCATCGGGCTGTCGGTCATCAATGCGGCGCTGGTGGCCGGTGCTGGCCGCATCATCGCGATCGACCGGCTGGCGTCCAAGCTGGCGCTGGCCCGCAGCTTTGGTGCGACCGATGTGGTGGACGCCAGCGCCGGCGACCCGGTGGCCCAGGTGCTGGAGCTGACCGGCGGGGGTGTGCACCACAGCTTCGAGGCGATCGGCCTCAAGGTCACGGTCGAGCAGGCCTGGGGCATGTTGCGCCGCGGCGGCACCGCCAACGTCATCGGCATGGTGCCGCCGGGTGTCAATATCGAGCTGCGCGGCAGTGACTTTCTGGGTGAAAAGCGCATCCAGGGCTCGCTGATGGGCAGCAACCGCTTCCCGGTGGACATGCCGCGGCTGGTCGATCTGTACCTGCAGGGCCGGCTGCAACTGGACGCGCTGATTTCACAGCGGGTGGCGCTGCCCCAGGTCAATGAGGCGCTGGCCGAGTTGAAGCGGGGTGAGTTGGCGCGCTCGGTGATCGTGTTCGACGCGGTCTGAGGTCTGAGGTCTGAGGCCTGGGCCCCCGCTTGGCGCTGGCGCTCAGGCCGGCACGCCACGGTCCGTGCCCGCGGCGTTGCCCGGGCCGCTGCCCGTCGCGGCGGGCGCCGGCAGCCCGTGCATCACCCGCTGCGGAAACGGGATCTGCACCCCGGCCGCATTCAGCACTTGCAGCACCGCCAGGTTGACGGCGCTGCGCACATTGCCCTGGCCGTTTTCGATGTCGGCGATCCAGAAGATCAGGGTCAGCTCCAGCCCGTCGGCGGCAAAGTTGGACAGGTGCACGGCGGGGTCGGGATCGGCCAAGACCCGCGGCACCGCCGCCATCGCCTCGACCAGGCGCGGGATCAGTGCCGTCAGGTCGGTGCCGTAGGCCACCTGTACCAGGCTGGACAGCGCCACCTTGGGGTCGGCAAACGAGCAGTTTTCAACCCGCTGGGTGATCATCATCTCGTTGGGCACGATCGACTCGCGGCCGTTGGCGGCGCGGATCACCGTGAAGCGGGTGCTGATGTCGGTGATGCGGCCCTCGAAGTTGTCGACCTTGACCACATCGCCGATGCGCAGCGAGCGCTCGGCCAGGATCACGAAGCCCGAGACGTAGTTGGCCGCCAGCTTCTGCAGGCCCAGGCCGATGCCGATGCCCACCGCACCGCCCAGCACGCTGAGCGCGCCCAGCGGGATGCCGGCGGTCGACATCGCGATCAGCAGGCCGACCAGCAGCAAGATGGCGCGGGTGGCGTTGGCCGCCATCTTGCGCAGGCTCAGGTTGACGCTGGAAGCGCGCAGCAGCCGGGCCTCCAGCGTGGATGACAGCCACAGCATCACCAGCATCACCGCCACCGCACTCAGGCTGCCCTCGATCAGGCTGCGCAGCGACACCGGGCTGCCGCCGATGCGCCAGCTGAGGGCGTCGGCTTCGGCCAGCATGACCGTCAGCAAACCGGTGGTCCACAGCACCGCGCCAATCCAGACCGCCCAGCTCAGCGAGCGCTCCAGCGCGCGCATCAGCGGCGAGTTGGGAAACGCCGCATGCAGCACCCGCACCGTGACGCGTATCAGTGCCAGGCTGGTCAGCACCGGCACCGCCAGCTTGAACACCGCCACCGGCAGGTGGCCACGCAGCAGCAGCCGGGCCAGCAAGGCCAGCGCCAACGCCAGCAGCGGGAACAACACGCCGTCGTAGCCGCGCCGGCCAAACCAGATGCCATCGTCGTCGCCGCGGGGCCGCAGCCAGGCGGCAGTCCCCCATGCCAGACCCAGGCAGGCCAGCAGCAGCGCCAGCTCCAGCAGCGCGGTCGGGTGGGTCAGCGCGGCCAGCAGCTCGGGGAAGGTATCGATGTTCCTCATGGTGGCCGGATTGTCTCAGCCTGACACCGGCCCGCCCGGACCTGCCGGGCACCGCCAACCCGCTTGCGCGCCGGCCCGCCAGACCGCCAACCCGCCCGACCGACGGCCCGCCTGACCGACGGCTAGACGTCGGTCAGCACCCGCAGGTGCGCCACCACGCTGCGCGCCAGCGCCGACAGCGCGTAGCCGCCCTCCAGGCAGGACACGATGCGGCCGCCGCAGTGCCGGTCGGCCAGGTCCTTGAGCCGGCGGGTGATCCACGCGTAGTCGGCCTCGACCAGGCCGAGCTGGCCCAGTTCGTCCTCGCGGTGGGCGTCGAAGCCCGCGCTGATGAACAGCATCTGGGGCCGAAACTCCTCCAGCCGGGGCATCCACATCGCGTCGATGATCTCGCGCACGGCCATGCCGCGGGTGTACGGCGGGATCGGCACGTTGACCATGTTGGTGCCCATCGGCACCGCGCCACTGTTGGGGTAGAGCGGATGCTGGAAGAAGCTGGCCATCAGCACCCGGTCGTCGCCGGCGATGATGTCCTCGGTGCCGTTGCCGTGGTGCACGTCGAAATCGATGATCGCCACCCGGTCGAGTCCCAGCACGTCCAGCGCATGGCGGGCGCCGATGGCCACGTTGTTGAAAAAGCAAAACCCCATGGTCGCGCTGCGCGTGGCGTGGTGGCCGGGCGGGCGGATCGAGCAGAAAGCGTTTTCGACCTCGCCGCGCACCACCGCCTCGGTCGCCGCCACCGCCGCACCGGCCGAGCGCAACGCGGCGCGCCAAGTGCCGGGGCAGACGACAGTGTCGGGGTCGAGGTGGCGAGACTCACCACTGGCCTGCACCTGCTGCATGAACTCGCGCAGCTCCAGCACGTAAAGGGCGCTGTGGGCGCGCTCGATCTGCGCCAGCGTGGCCAGCGGTGCTTCGCGGTGCTGCAGCGCAATATCCAGGCCCGAGGCCAGCAGTTGATCGGCGATGGCGTCCAGCCGTTGCGGGCACTCGGGGTGGCCTTCCCCCATATCGTGCAAACGGCACTCGGGGTGGCTGTAGAAGGCTGTGGCCATGCTTGTCTCGAATTGTTTTCCGGTATGGTGCCGCGCATGCCTGATGCCAACCTTGCGCAGCGACTTTCCAATCTCTCGAACCAGATTAGCACGGTCATCGTGGGCAAGCGCGCACAGATCGACGACGGCATCGCCTGCATGCTGGCGGGCGGGCATTTGCTGATCGAGGACGTTCCTGGCGTCGGCAAGACCACCCTGGCGCATGCGATGGCGGTCTCGCTGGGGTTGAAGTTTTCACGGGTGCAGTTCACCGCCGACCTGATGCCGTCCGATCTGGTCGGGGTCAGTGTCTACGAGCGCAGCAGCGAAGCCTTTGCCTTCCATCAAGGACCGGTCTTTACCCAGGTGTTGCTGGCCGACGAGATCAACCGCGCCGGGCCCAAGACCCAGAGTGCGCTGCTCGAAGCGATGGAGGAGCAGCAGGTCACGGTGGACAACCAGACCCGCCGCCTGCCGCGGCCGTTCTTCGTCATCGCCACCCAGAACCCCAGCGACCAGCTCGGCACCTACCCGCTGCCCGAGAGCCAGCTCGACCGCTTCCTGATGTGCATCACGCTGGGCTACCCCGACCGCGCCAGTGAACGCGCGCTGCTGGCCGGCGAGGACCGCCGCCACCTGGTCGAGCGGCTGGGCGCGGTGATGACCCCGGCCGAGTTGCTGGCCGCACAGGACGCGGTGCTGCAGGTGCATGCGTCCGAGTCGCTGCTGGACTATTTGCAGGCGCTGATCGCCGCCACCCGGTCCGGCCAGTGGTTTGCCGAGGGCCTGAGCCCACGCGCCGGCATTGGCGTGTTGCGCGCCGCCCGTGCCCGCGCCCTGCTGGCGCAGCGCGACTACGTGGCGCCGGACGACATCCAGGCCATCCTGCCGCAGACCGCGGCGCACCGCCTGGTGCCGGTCGCCAGCGCCGGCCGGGGCCGTATCGAGCAGGTGCGGGCGATGGTGGAGGCGGTAGGTTTGCCGTGATGCCCGCCCCCACGTCGCTTCGCTCCTGCCCCCCGAGGGGGCCGAGCCCGGACGCAGAACAGTCCCTGCGGACTGTTCTGTGCCGGCGAGGGCCAGCCGGCCTGCAAGCCGGTTGGCTCTCGCGCGCCGGCTGAGCCTCGGCAACACCCGCTGTGCTGACCCGCCGCCTTCGCGCCTGGTTCGAGAACCGCCTGCCGCGCAGCGACAACTGGACGCTGACCCAGCGCAACCTCTACATCCTGCCGACCAAGGCGGGTTGGGGGTTTTGCCTGACGCTGGCGGTGATGCTGCTGGCCTCGATCAACTACCAGCTCAACCTGGGCTACGCGCTGACCTTCTTGCTGGGCGGCGCGGCGCTGGTGTCGATGCACCAGACCCACGGCAACCTGCGGCGCTTGATGCTGCGGGTCAAGGCGCCAGCGCCGGTGTTTGCCGGTGACGCGGCCACGGTCGAGATCGTGCTCGACAACCCCGGCCATGAGCGCCACGGAGTGGGCATGGGCCTGTATGCGGCCCGGCGCGCCGGCATGACGTTTTGCGACGTGCCGGCGATGGGCAGCAGCGCGCTGCGGCTGCGCTTCACGCCCGACCAGCGGGGCCGCCACCCGCTGCCCACGCTGCTGGTGGAGACGCACTTTCCGCTCGGCCTGTTCCGCGCCTGGACGGTCTGGCGCCCGGCGGCCGAGGTGCTGGTCTACCCGGCGCCCGAGCAGCCGGCCCAGCCGCTGCCGCCCAGCCTGCCCAGTGGCAGCGGCGAGCAGCAGGCGCGCAGCGGCGCAGGCGGCGAATTTGAAGGCGTGCGCGCCTACCGCCGCGGTGACCCGCTGCGCCAGCTGGCCTGGAAGAAAGTGGCCCGCACCGGCGAGATGGTCAGCCGCGACACCAGCGCCAGCGCGTCGCAGGCCTTGTTGCTGGACTTCGGTGCGGCCGGCGGTGCCGCCGGTGAGGCGCGCTTGTCGCGGCTGGCGGCCTGGGTGCTGGCCGCCGACCGCGCGGGCCTGGGCTATGGGCTGCGCCTGCCGGGGCTGGACCTGGCGCCGGCCAGCGGCGAAACCCACCGCCGCAGCGCGCTGGAGGCGCTGGCCTTGTGGCAGGCAGCATGATGGCCGCACCGCTGGCCAGCCCGCCGCCCGTGGCCTCTGCCGGTGCCCGCGCGCTGGCCTGGCGCCAATGGCCCCGGGACACCCGAGACACCCTGTTCCAGCTGTTGGTGATTGGCTGGACGCTGGTGCCGCACCTGGGCCACCTGCCGTTCTGGTGCGGTGCCCTGACGGCCGTGGTGCTGGTCTGGCGCGCCCTGCTGGCCTTGAGCAACGGCCCGCTGCCCGGACGCTGGAAGGTCATGGGCGTGCTGGTGGTGGCGGTGGGCCTGACCGCCTGGAGCGAGCGCACCCTGCTGGGCCGCGAGGCCGGCGTGATGATGCTGGTGGTGCTGGTGGCGCTCAAGACGCTGGAGCTGCGCGCCCGGCGCGACGCGATGGTGGTGTTCTTTCTGGGGTTTTTCCTGGCGCTGACGCACTGCCTGTACTCGCAATCGCTGCTCACCGCGCTGTCGATGCTGGTCTCTACCTGGGGCCTGCTGACCGCGCTGGTGCTGGCCAACATGCCGGTGGGCCGGCCGCCGCTGCGGCGTGCCGGTGCAGTGGCGGCGCGATCGGCGCTGCTGGGGCTGCCGTTGATGGCGATGCTGTTCCTGCTGTTTCCGCGCTTCGGCCCGCTCTGGGGCCTGCCGCCGGACGGCGTGGGCCGCACCGGGCTGTCGGGCTCGTTGCGCCTGGGTGGCGTGGCCAACCTGGCCAATGACGACACGATTGCGTTCCGCATCCGTTTCGAAGGCGCTGCGCCCAGGCCCGAGGCGCTGTACTTTCGCGGCCCGGTGCTGTCGCGCTTTGACGGGGTGGAATGGCAGCCGTCGATCTTTGCCACAGCGCGTGCCGCGCCGCGCCCGCTGGACCTGCGCACGTCCGGTGCGCCGGTGCACTACGAGATGCTGCTGGAGCCGATCCGCCTGGCGCTGCTGCCGATGCTGGAGGCCACGCCCGCGCCAGCCGGCAATGCGCCGATGCTGGTCGATTGGCAGCCCTGGCTCGGCCATGACCTGCAGTGGCACACCGACCGTCTGGTCGGCGAGCGGCTGCGCGTGCGGGCCCAGGCCTGGACCCGGTTCGAGCACGGCCGCCAGATCGAGGAGGACGAGCTGAACTCGATGCGCTCGCTGCCACCCGGGTTCAACCCGCGCAGCATCGCTTGGGCGCAGCAGGTGCGCGCCCGGCTGGGCGACGCCGACGCCCGCACCTTGGCCGCGGCGCTGATGGCCTACGTGCGCCAGGCCGACTTTGTCTACACCTTGCAGCCCGGCAGCTACGGCAGCGATGCAATCGACGAGTTCTGGCTCGACCGGCGCGAAGGCTTTTGCGAGCACTACGCCACCAGCTTCGTGGTGTTGATGCGGGCGATGGGCGTGCCGGCGCGGGTGGTCACCGGCTACCAGGGCGCCGAACCGCCGGACGCCGACGGCTTCCGGGTGGTGCGGCAAAGCCATGCCCATGCCTGGGCCGAATACTGGTCGCCGGACGCCGGCTGGGTGCGCGCCGACCCGACGGCAGCGGTCGCGCCCGAGCGGGTGCGGGCCAGCCGGTCCCTGCCGCCGCAACCCGGCCTGGTGGCAGGTGCACTCAACACCATGAACCCCGAGCTGGCCAGCCGGCTGCGCCGCGCCTGGGAGCAGGTGGACAACCGCTGGAACCAGTGGGTGATGGGTTACTCGCGCACCCGGCAGTTCAATTTGCTGCGCGCGCTGGGGGTCGAGTCGCCGGACTGGGCCGACGTGGCGCGGGTGATGGTGATCGCCCTGTCGGCGGTAGCCAGCGCGGGCGCGCTGTGGGCCTGGCACGACCGGCGCCGCCAAGACCCCTGGACGCGCCTGCACGGCCGGCTGTGCAACCGGTTGCGGGCCGCCGGTGTGCCGGCCCAGCCGCACCACCCGCCGCGCACGCTGGCCGCCATGGTGCGCCAGCGCCACGGCACCGCGGGCGAGGCGCTGGCGTTGCTGCTGGACGGGCTGGACCAGCGCCGCTATGCGCCGGGCGGGGTGCGCCTGCCCGAGCGCGGTTGGTGGGCCCAGGTGGCGCGCGAGGCCGGGCGATTGAAGGCGCCGCTGCCAGCCCAGCTGCTGGCGCCGGGATAATCTGCCGGATGTGCCCCCTGATGCGATCCCTGATTCCGGCCGTCTCCCGGCACCTGGCCTGCGGCCTGATCGCCGCGCTGCTGTGCGGCGGCACGCCGGCCCCGGCAAATGCCGCGGCGGCAGAGGGGGCCGCCGCGCCGGCCGCCGCCGCAGCCGCCAAGAAACGCAGCAAGCCGGCAGCCAAGCCCCCGGCCCGGCGCCCCAACCCACCCGCATCAAAGAAGCCGCTCGCCGCCGTGCGCAGCGACAGCGACGCCGATGCCGTGATCTACGGTGGCCGCGCCGATGCGGTGGCACTGGCCGATCTGCTGGCTGAGCGCCACGGGCTGGACCCGGCCTGGGCCCGGGCCCAGCTGGCGCAGGCGCGTTTTGTGCCGTCGGTGGCGCGGCTGATCATGCCGCCGCCGGTCGGCACGGCCAAGAACTGGGCCGCCTACCGGGCCCGGTTCATCGAACCCGACCGGGTGCGCGCCGGCGTCGCCTTCTGGGCCGCCCACAGTGACTGGCTGGACGCGGCCGAGCAGCGCTACGGCGTGCCGGCCGCGGTGGTGGTGGGCATCATCGGTGTGGAGACCTACTACGGCCGGGTCACTGGCAACTACCGGGTGCTGGACGCGCTGGCCACGCTGAGCCTGGACTTTCCGACCGGCCGCAAAGACCGCAGCGCGTTTTTCAAGGACGAGCTGGGCCAGTTCCTGCGGCTGGCGATGACCGAGCAACTGCCCACCGCGGCGGTCAAGGGCTCGTTTGCCGGCGCGATCGGGCTGGGCCAGTTCATGCCGGGCAGCATCAACCGGTTTGCGGTGGATTTCGACGCCAACGGCCATATCGACATGGCCAACAGCGCGCCGGACGTGATCGGCAGTGTGGCGCACTACCTGGCCGAGCACGGCTGGCAGCGCGGGCTGGTCAGCCACTTTGCCGTCAAGCCGCCAGTGGACAGCGCCGCACGCGCCAGCTTGCTGGTGCCCGACATCCTGCCCAGCTTCACCCCCGCGCAATTGACGGCGGCCGGCGCGCTGCTGGAACCCGCTGCCCTGCCGCACCCCGGCCTGCTGGCGCTGGTGGAATTGCAAAACGGCGACGCCGCGCCCAGCTTTGTGGCGGGCACGCAAAACTTCTATGCGGTCACGCGCTACAACTGGTCCAGTTACTACGCGCTGGCGGTGATCGAGCTGGGCCAGGCCGTGGCCGCCGCCCGCGGGCGCTAGAAACTGCGGCTGCTGCCCGGTTGGTCATCGCGCGCGATGCGCTGGTGCACCCGGCGCAGCACCCACCAGGCGCCGACGCCCAGCACCGGCACCGCGGCGCCTGTCACCAAGTCCGGCGACAAGCCCACGCCCGCCACCTTGAGCGCCTTGGCGCCATAGCCGACCAGCCCGGTCAGGTAGTAGACGATGGCGGCCACCGACAAACCCTCCACCGTCTGCTGCAGCCGCAGCTGCAACTTGGCGCGGCGCGCGGTGGCCACCAGCAGGGCCTGGTTCTGCTGCTGGCGGGCGATGTCAACCCGGGTCGACAGCAGGCTGCTGGCCTGCGCCACCCGCTCCGACAGGTTGTGCAGTCGCTGCGACACCGTGGCGCAGGTGGCCATCGCCGGGCTGAGCCGGCGTGCCATGAATTCGTCGATCGTCTGCAGGCCGGCGATGCGCTGCTCACGCAACTCGCCGATGCGGGTGGTCACCAGCGCGTGGTAGGCCCGGCTGGCGCTGAAGCGCGCCTGGCTGCCGGCCAGCGCGCTCTCCACCTCGGCGGCCAGCGCCATCAGCTGCTGCAGCAGGGCGTCGTCGTCGGGCACGCTGTCGGTGGGGCTGGTGGGGCTGGTGGGTCTGGTGGGGCCGGTGTGGGTCGGGTTGCCGGTGTCGCTGCGCGCGATGCGTGCGGTCAGCTCGGCCAGCGTGTGCTCGATCACCTGCAGCCGGGTCCAGAGCCCGCGGGCCACCGGCAGCGCCAGCAAGGCCATCATGCGGTAGGCCTCGATTTCGAACAGCCGCTGCAGCATGCGGCCGGCCTGGCGGCTGGTCATCTCACGGTTGATCAACAAAAAGCGCGCAAAGCCATCGGCATGGATGACGAAATCGGTCAGCGCCAAGCCGGCGCCTTCGCCGATGTGCGCGCCCACCACCACGTGGGTATCGAAAGCCGCGGCCAGTTGAGCGGTTGACGGCAGTCCGTCCAGCCCAGCCTCACCGGTGCGGACCGTGATGGCGGCGTCTGGGCTGGCGCCAACGGGGGGGTCAGCAACCGGCGGGGCGCTGGCCAGCTCGGCATGCGCTGCGCACACGGTCAGCCCGGGCACGGCCGCCAGCCAGCCGGCCGGCAGGCTCCGGGCCGCGGGGTCGGCAAACGGTTCAGCGGCCAGACCGGGCGCAAAAAAGGTGTAGCTGGAGAACTCGCCGTGCCGCTCCCACTTCAAGCGCAGCAGCCCCAGGTCGGCAGCCCACTGCGTGCCACCGCCCGGCGGTGGCGCCACGCCGTGCTGGCGGCACAGCGCGCTGATGTGGGCCAGCTCGGCCTCGCGGGCGTCGGCCTCGATGCGCACGGCCACATAGCTGGCGCGGCGCGGCGCCGTCAGCGGCTCGGGCGGGCGGGCATGCACCTCGGCGGCCAGTTGCGCCCGGTCCGGGTGGTCAGGGGGCAACAAGGCGTCGGTCGGGGCAGGGGGCAGGGGCATCGGCACAGGCAATTGGGGCAGCAGAACAGGCGGGGGCGGACTGGCTTGGCGCCGGGCGGCCAGCATAAGCCCAGCGACCCCGCAAGGCGGCGGGGCGACCGGGTGCCCCTGCCCGGCGCTCAATCCAGTGGCAGGCCGACGTAGTTCTCGGCCAGCACCGTCATCGCGGCCTGGGACGAAAACAGGTAGTCCATCTCGGCCAGCTGCATCTTGTGGTTGAAGCTGCCGGCCTCTGGAAACTTGTGCATCAGCGAGGTCATCCACCACGAGAACCGTTCGGCCTTCCAGATCCGGCCCAGCGCCCGGGCCGAGTAGTGGTTGATCTCGGTGGGGCTGCCGGCGTAGTGGCTGCTGAGCGCCTGCCACAGGTAGGCCACGTCGCTGGCGGCCAGGTTCAGGCCCTTGGCGCCGGTGGGCGGCACGATGTGGGCAGCGTCGCCCACCAGAAACAGCGTGCCAAAGCGCATCGGCTCGGCCACAAAACTGCGCAGCGGCGCGATGCTTTTCTCGATAGACGCGCCGGTGACCAGCTGCGCGGCGGTGTCGGCCGGCAGGCGGCGCTTCAACTCGGTCCAGAAGGCGTCATCGGTCCAGGCCGAGACGGCGTCGTCCAGCGCGCATTGCACGTAGTAGCGGCTGCGCACCTTGCTGCGCTGGCTGCACAGCGCAAAACCGCGGTCGTGGTGCACGTAGATCAGCTCGTCGGACACCGGCGGCACGTCAGCCAGCACGCCCAGCCAGCCGAAGGGGTAGACCTTTTCATGCAGATCGATGGCGCCTGCCGGCACGCTGGCGCGGCAGACGCCGTGAAACCCGTCGCAGCCGGCGATGAAATCGGCCTGCACCTCGTGGCGCACGCCGTCCTGCAGGTAGCTGACGCGGGGCGTGGTGCTGTCAAAGCCGTGAACGGCCACCTCGTCGGCACCGTACACCGTGGGCAGGCCGGCGGCACTGCGGGCGGCCATCAGGTCGCGCGTGACCTCGGTCTGGCCGTACACCATCACCCGCTTGCCGGTCAGGCCCAGCAGGTCGATGCGGTGGCGTTGGCCGCCAAAACACAGCGCCACGCCGTCGTGCGGCAGGCCCTCTTGGTGCATGCGGGTGGCCACGCCCGCGGTCTCCAGCAGGTCCACCGTGGTCTGCTCCAGCACGCCGGCGCGGATGCGGCCCAGCACATAGTCGGGGCTGCGCTGCTCGATCACGACATTGGCAACGCCCGATCGGGCCAGCAACTGGCCCAGCAGCAGACCCGACGGGCCGGCGCCGATGATGGCTACCTGGGTTTTCATGCGGCTCTCCGGGTGTCTGGGATGGTGCCGCAGCCTAGGGCCGCAGGGCGCCGGGCTCAATGGACGGATGTGGCGATCACTTGCACAATTCGAACATGGCTGAATCTGACCGCAAGGGCCGACCACCGGCCGCGCCGGGTGGCCTGCCCAGCTACGCGCTGTACGGCGAGCAGGGCCGGACCCAGGCCACCGACTGGCTGCACTGCGAGCGCATCGCTGAGCGCAGCCAGCGCCATGACTGGGAGATCCGGCCGCACCGGCACGAGTCGCTCTATCAAATTTTGCACCTGCAACACGGTGCGGCCACGGCCTGGCTGGAGTCCGGCAGCCAGACCCTGACCGGGCCTTGTGTGCTGCTGATGCCCGCACTGGTGCCCCACGGTTTTGTGTTTTCGCCCGATGTCGAGGGCACCGTGGTGACTGTGCTCGAACACCATTTGCGCCGCCTGTTGCAGGGCGCGCCGCCGCTGGTGGCCTTGCTGATGCAGCCGGCGTTGCTGCAATGGCCGGCTGCGGCCGCCGCGGCCGGCAGCGTGCACGATGCCGTGGACCGGCTGCGCGACGCCTTTGCCGACACCGCCGCCTGGCGCGACCTGGCACTGGATGCCGCGCTGCTGCAGCTGGCGGTGCTGCTGGGCCGCCTGGTGCCGGCAGCCGACCGGCCCGGTGCGGCGCCGGCTGCCGCAGCCAGCGGCGCGCGCGCGCTGGCCCATGTGCGCCGCTTCCGGGATCTGGTGGACGCGCAGTTTCGCCAGCAGCCCACGCTGGCCCTGCTGTCGCGCAGCCTGGGCATCACGCCGACCCAGCTCAACCGCCTATGCCACCAGGTGCTGGGCCATTCGGCGCTGGGGGTGTTGCATGGCCGGCTGGTGCTGGAGGCCCAGCGCGACCTGGCCTACACCACCCAGAGCATCAAGCAGATCGGTGGTGGTCTGGGTTTTGCAGACGCCGCTTACTTCACCCGGTTTTTCCTGCGCCAGACCGGGCACACGCCCACCGCCTGGCGTGCGCTGACGGCGCGTTGACGCCGTTGCACCGCCCTTGCACGGCCGTTGTGCCGGGCCGGGCAGGTGTGATGCATGTCACGCGCGCCGCCCGGCGCGTGTGGACGGATGCGATCGAGACCACCCTACACGCGGTGGGCGGGGTCAAGTTGGGCGCGTCAGGTGCCGAAATGCCGGGACATGCGGGCGATTTGCCTGCGCGGCCTCAGCTGCACGCCTCGTCGAAAGTACACAAGCCATGTCGGTGACCGTTGGAGTCCAGGAGTTGCGGGTGGGGATGTTTGTGCATCTCGACCTGGGGTGGTGGGCCCATCCGTTTGCGCTGTCGAGCTTCCTGGTCACCACGCCCGAGCAGATCACCACCATCCGCGGCCTGGGCCTGAACAAACTGCGCTGGAGTCCGGAGAAGAGCCGGCTGGACGAACCCACCGCGGCTGGCGAACTGGGTGCTGCCAGTGGTGCGGGTACGGCGGCGCTGACTGCCGGCCACGCGGTACCTGACGGCGCCGCGGCGCAAAGCCCCGCCTACCCTGCCTACCCCGGCGGCGCCGCGTCGGCTGCGGTTGCCGGGGCCGCGACCCCGCCGGCCATCATCGACGCTGCGACCGGCGCGGCGACTGGCGCAGCGGCCGGCTCGCCAGTCGGCGCAGCCCAAGCCCTGCGCCCGCGCAGCGTGCTGGCCACCCAGCGTGCGGCCCAACAGCTGTGCGAGCAGCAGTATTCAGAGGCCGGGAGCGCCTGGAACGAGGCCCAGCGCCTGGTGCTGCGGCAGCCCGAACAGGCGCTGGTGGTCACCGAGGGACTGACCCGGGCGCTGCTCGACAAGATGATGGTCGACCGCGAGATGTGTGTGCGCGTGCTGGGCGACGTGGGCGGCGACCCGGTCTCGGGCCATGCGCTGAACGTGACCGTGATTTCACTGCTGATGGCGCGGGTGTTCGGTTTTGCCGAGCCCGACCTGATGGACATGGGCATGGGCGCGCTGCTGCACGATGTCGGCAAGCTCGACCTGCCCGACCGGGTGCAGTTCGGCGATGCCCACCTCAGCCCGTCCGAGATGAAGCAGTACCGCGACCACGTGGCCCTGGGCATGGCCCACGGCCGGCGCATGGGCTTGAGCGAGGGCGCGCTGACGGTGCTGGGTCAGCACCACGAGATGGTCGACGGCAGCGGGTTTCCGGGCCGGCTCAACCTGGACCGCATGAGCACTGCGGCGCGCATCGTCTCGCTGGTCAACCGCTATGACAACCTGTGCAACCCGCCGCAAGCGGCACAGGCGCTGACCCCGCACGAGGCGCTGTCGCTGATCTTTGCGCAGACGCGCTCGAAGTTCGACGTCACGATGCTCAATGCCTTCATTCGCATGATGGGCGTGTACCCGCCGGGGTCGGTGGTGCAACTGACCGATGACCGCTATGCGTCGGTTGTCAGTGTCAACTCGTCACGGCCGCTCAAGCCGCGGGTGCTGGTGTGCGACACCCGTGTGCCGGTGGGCGAGGCCCTGCTGCTGAACCTGGACGGCCTGGCCGACATCGGCATCCGGCGCAGCCTCAAACCCACCCAACTGCCTGCCGCGGTGCGGGATTACCTGTCGCCGCGCCCGCGCATGGTGTACTTCTTCGAGCCGGTGCAGGTGGCCGCGGCCGACGCCATGGCAGAGCTGGCGGCATGACACGGCGCGCTGCTGCGGCACATGCCGGGTGCCGCCGGGGGCAACCCCGGTGATTGCTGAGCGCATGGCCGCTGCCCTGCCGGCCTGGCGCGCCATGCTGGCCGCGTTGGGCGAGCCGGCCTGGCTGGTCTGCGCCCGGCGTGGCGTGGTGCTGGCGATCAATGCCGAAGCCCTGTCGCTGCTGGCCATCACCGAGGCGGCCGTGCTGGACCAGCCCGCCGATGGCCTGATCGCCACGCCGGAGGACATGGCGTTCTGGGACGAGGCCGCGCACGGCAGTCCGCCGCCCTTGCGGTCCGACACCGTGCTGGTCGACGCCCGGGGCGCGCTGGTGCAGGTGACACGCCGCATCCGGCGGCTGGCGCCCACCGACGCCACCGATGCCGCCGATGCCTCACCCTACCTGGTGACCTTGCACGACCGCAGCGCCCAGCAGCGCGAGGCCGACGAGCGTGAGCTGTTGCTGTCGGAGCTGCAGGCGACGCTCGAATCCACCGCCGACGGCATCCTGGTCACCGACCTGGCCGGCCACATCCGGGCCTTCAACCGCCGATTTGCCCAGATCTGGAACCTGCCCGAGACGCTGTTGACGCAGCGCCAGGACGATGCGGTGTACGACTGGATGCGCCGTAGCGTGGTCGACCCGGCCGCCTACACCCGGCGCCTGGCCGTGATCAGCGAGGCCACGCTGACCCAGGCCAGCGAGCGCTTCACGCTGCACTCGGGGCAGGTCATCGAGCGGGTGACGCAGCCGCAGCAATGCAACGGCCGGCCCTGCGGCCGGGTCTGGTCGTTCCGCGACCACACCGAGCTGGTCACGGCCGGTGCCCGCATCGAGTCGCTGTCCAGCACCGACACCCTCACCGGCCTGAGCAACCGGGGCCAATTTGCCCAGACCCTGGCCGAGGCCGTGCGCCAGACCCGGCGCAGCGCCGGCTCGCTGGCCTTGCTGATCCTCGACCTCGACCGCTTCAAGCAGATCAACGACAGCCTGGGCCAGGCCGTGGCCGACCGGGTGCTGCTGGACTGTGCCGACCGCATCAGCGCCTGCATGCGCCAGGGCGACGTGGTGGCGCGCATCGGCGGCAACCAGTTTGCGCTGCTGGTGCACGCGGCCGACACCGCCGCCGCCGAATCGACGGCGCGACGGGTGCTGGCCGCCGTGTCGCACCCGTGCCAGGTGGACGGGCTGCACTTCACGCTGACCTGCAGTGTCGGTGTGGCCGTGTTCCCGGCCGACGGGCTGGACGGCGAGCAACTGAGCCGCCATGCCGAATCTGCGATGCAAAGCGCCAAGACCGGCGGGCGCGCGTGTTTCCGCTTCCACCAGCCGGCGCAGGACGCCGACATGCGCCAGCGCATGCGCATCGACCACGCCATGCGCCAGGCGCTGGCCAGCCAGCGTTTCCGGTTGCACTACCAGCCGCAGATCGACCTGAAAAGCGGCGCGGTGATCGGTGCCGAGGCGCTGATCCGCTGGCGCGACCCCGAGTTGGGCGAGATCTCGCCGTCCACCTTCATCCCGGTGGCCGAGCAAACCGGTTTCATCATCGCCATCGGCGACTGGGTGCTGGAGCAGGCCGTGCGCCAGGCGGCCACCTGGCGCGACCAGGGGCTGGTGATGCCGATCTCGGTCAACGTCTCGGCGCTGCAGTTCCAGCAGGCCGACTTCAACGCCCGGGTGGCCAGCGTGCTGCGCGAGCACAGCCTGGCCGGTGAGCTGCTGGAGCTGGAGCTGACCGAGTCCATCCTGGTGCACGATGCCAACGGGGCGCTGGCCCGGCTGTCGGAGCTGTCCACGCTGGGCGTGCGGCTGGCGATCGACGACTTCGGCACCGGCTACTCCAGCCTGGCCTACCTGAAGCGTTTCCCGATCGACCGGCTCAAGATCGACCGCAGCTTCATCAAGGGCGTGCCGGCGGACGACAGCGATTGCGCCATCGTGCGGGCCATCGTGCAACTGGCCCAGGCGCTCGGCATGAAAGTGGTTGCCGAGGGCGTGGAGACCGAGCCGCAGCGCAATTTCCTGCTGGATCTGGGCTGCGACGAGTTCCAGGGCTTCCTGTTTGCACCGGCGCTGGACGCGCTGAGCTTCGAGGAGCGGGTGCGCGGCACACGTGAACGTGGCAACCGCCCGCGCCTGAGCCTGGTGCTGCGCTAGCGGCGGGCAGCCTGTCCGGGGGCGCGCGGCACCGGTGCACAATCTGCCGCAGGCCGGGCTTCCCGGTCGATTTTGGGGTGTGCAGATGATCTACAAGTTCAAGAGCAA
Organism: Aquabacterium sp.; assembly: GCA_046597355.1. GTDB lineage: Bacteria > Pseudomonadota > Gammaproteobacteria > Burkholderiales > Burkholderiaceae_C > Pseudaquabacterium. Next base: position 8,036 of record JBKJKU010000296.1, on the reverse strand, counting down.
GGCCAGCGGCGACGTCATCATGCTGGCGCCCAGCGGCGACGCGTTGCTGCGGGCGATCGGCCGTGAGCCAGCCAGCCAGGGCATCATCGAGCCGGCCGCGATGGCCGCTGCAGTGGCCGCGATCGAGCAAGCCGTGCTGGCCGATGAAGCCGCCCGCGCCGACGCCGAGGCAGAGGCCGCAGCCAAGGGTGTCAAGTTGCCGGCCCGGGACGGTGTGGCGTTGCGCCAGCGGCTGTGGCCGATGGTCGATCAGCTCAAGCGCGCCGCCGCCGCCGGCGTGCCGGTGGTCTGGGGCGTCTGAGCGCGCAAGCGCCCGCAACGGAGTACCGCATGAAGTTCTGGAGTGACGCCTGGACCAACGGCGAGGCCATCCCCGAGCGCTTTGCTGCCGGCCGCCTGACCGCCGAGGGCGTGGGTTTTTCTGACAACCTCAGCCCGCCGCTGGCCTGGTGCGACCTGCCCGAGGACACCCGCTCTCTGGTGCTGATCTGCCATGATTTTGATGTGCCCAGCGTGGCTGACGACGTCAACCAGGCTGACCGCGAGGTGCCGGCGGACCTGCCGCGGGTGGACTTCATGCACTGGCTGCTGGTCGATCTGTCGCCCAGCATCACCGCGTTTGCCGAGGGCGAGTGGAGCCGCGGCTTCACGCTGCGCGGCAAGCCCGGACCGGCCGCTGCCCACGGTGCGCGCCAGGGCTTGAACGATTACACCGCCTGGTTTGCGACTGACGCCGACCACAGCGGCACCTATTTTGGTTATGACGGCCCGTTCCCGCCGTTCAACGACTCGCTGGTGCACCACTACGTGTTCACGCTGTACGCGCTTGATCTGGCCTGCCTGCCGGTGCACGGCCGTTTTGACGGCCAGCAGGTGCGCCAGGCGCTGGCGGGCCATGTGCTGGGCGCCGCCACCTGGTCGGGCACCTACACCCTGAACCGCCGCTTGCGTGCATGAGCCCGGCGCTTTCGGCGTGCCGGAACACGCGTTTTCGACGGGCTGCGCTGGCCGCTTGAGGCAGACGGGGGCGCAGCGGCAGCGCCCGGGCGACAGGCCGGCAAGCGGTCACGAATTGAATCGTTACAACCTGATCGGCCGATGGGCCTCAGGTCGGCGCGGCCGCTGCCGACAACAGCAACATGAGACTGCCAAGCGCATGCGCGCCCCGCCCTGGCGCACGAGGCTTCACACTGATCGAGATCATGGTGACGCTGGTCATCGTCGCGGTGCTGGCGGCCATTGCCGTGCCGGCCTACCAGGCCAGTGTGCGCAAGGCGCGGCGCGCCGATGCGATGGACGCGGCGATCGCGCTGCAGCAGGCGCAGGAGCGCTACCGAAGCAACAACACCAGCTACGCCACCACGCTGGCCGCCATCGGCCAGGCAGCGACATCGGCCAGCGGCTACTACGGCCTGGTGTTGTCGGCCGCCACCGCCGCGGGCTACACCCTCACACTCACCGGCGTGATCGGCAGCTCGCAGGCCAGTGACAGCGGCTGCACCACGCTGACCGCGACGGTGAGGAACGGCAGCCCGACCCTCACCCCTGCCGCATGCTGGAGCCGGTGATGCGCCAACGCGGTTTTACCTTGATCGAGTTGATGGTGGCCTTGGCCGTGGCGGTGGTGCTGATGAGCACGGCGGTGCCGTCCTTCTTCGAGTCAACCGCCCGGGCGCGGCTGCAAGGTGCTGTCAACGAACTGGCGATCGACCTGCAGTACGCCCGCAGCCAGGCGGTGCGCGAGCGGGCCGCAGTGGCCCTGACAGTGGCGACCGACGGCGCCAGCTACACGATCGCCGATGTAAACGCCACGCTCAAGACGGTGACGCTGCCGCGCGGTGTCACGCTGACAGCCGGCGCTTCGGTCAACTTTGATGCGCTGCGCAGCCTGTCCACCGCCACGCTGCTCGACGCCACGGTCAGCGGCGTGACCGGCAGCCTGCGCGTCAACACCAATGTGATGGGCCGGGTGCAGACCTGTTCGCTGTCAACCGCCTTCAGCGGCTATCCCGCATGTTGACTGCGTTGACCGCGTTGCCGAGGCCGGCCCGCTGCGCCCCGCGCGGGCTGTCGCTGATCGAGCTGATGGTCGGGCTGGCGGTGTCGCTGGTGGTGGTCGGCGGCGCCCTGTCGATGATGGTGCGCATCCAGACGACGTCCTGGCGCTTGATGGTCGAGACCCGGTTGAACCAGGACCTGCGCGCCGCCGCCGACCTGATGGCGCGTGATTTGCGCCGTGGCGCCTACTGGGGCAACGCGATCCAGGGCTCACTGGCCCAGGGGGTCACCAGCGTGGCCGCGCCAAACCCCTACCGCGCGCTCAGCGGCAGCACCGCCAGCGGCATCCGCTACGGGTTTTCGCGCGACGTGGCCGAAAACGACACCCTGGACAGCAGCGAGCAGTTTGGCTTTCGGCTGGAGCGTGGCGTGCTGCAGATGCAGACCGCCAGCGGCGTCTGGACCGACCTGACCGACGACAAGAACCTGCTGGTCACTGCGCTGACCGTCACGCCAACGCTGACAGCCCTGTCGATCGGCAGCCGGTGCACCAAGCCCTGCGGGGCCGGCACGCCGAATTGCCCGGTCAGCACGGTGCGCAGCCTGGCCATCGGACTGACCGGGCAATCGGTGCGTGACAGCGCCGTGGTGCGTAGCACGGCATTGACGGTGCGTGTGCGCAACGATGAATTCTCCGGGCAATGCCCCACTTGAGGACGCCCCGCATGATCCGGACTGTCACTGGTCACCGACCCGCCCCGCGCGGCCTGGGCGTGCTGTCGGTGGTGCTGATGCTGCTGCTGGCAGCGTCCATCGGCGTGCTGTACCTCAACCGCGGCCTGCTGTTCGAGCACAGGACCGCATCCAACCTGACCCAGTCGACGCTGGCGCTGGAGACCGCCGAGGCCGGCGTCGAGTGGGCCACCGGCATGCTCAATTCGCCGTACGACATCGGTGCCGATTGCAACTTCCTGACCACCACCAACCTGTCGTTCCGCAAGCGTTACGTGCTGACGAAGTTTGCCGACCCGACCACGCCGACGACCGATGTGGTCGCGGCCACCAACGCGTTTCCGGGCTGCAAGATCAGCGCCGCCGGGCGTGACTGCAACTGCCCCACGGTGCCGGCAGTCGGCAACACGGCCGTGGCCGTCGTGGCCGGTGCCGACAGGCCCAGTTTCACGGTGGCCTTCCAGGACATCGCCGGCGACAAGGAAGCGGTGCGGCTGACCGTGTACGCCTGCACCGCCCAGGGCGCGGCCTGCTCGTCGACCAATTTTGCCGCAGCCGAGGGCAATGCCCGCGTCTCGGTGATCGTCAAGCTCCGCCCGACACTGCGCGCCATGCCGTCCACGCCGTTGACCTGCGGCACCACCTGCGACGTGGGCAACGCCAACAACATCATCAACACCGACGTCAACACCAACGGCGTGTTGATCAACGCCGGCACCACCATCTCGCCGCCGCCGAACAGCGGGTTGACAACGCTCCAGGGCCAGCCCGCTGCCAATGCGCTGGTCGGCGCCGACAGTTCGCTGGCCGCGCTGTCCAGCAGCGACCCAACCTGCACCAACTCGCAGATGTTCCAGGCCTACTTCGGCTCGACCATCGAGCAATACCAGAACGCGCCTGCCACCAAGACGATCAGCTGCGGCGCGACGGATTGCGACACCAAACTCAACAGTGCCTACAACGACGGCTGGCGGGCGTTTTACTTCGCGACCGACCTGCAACTCAGCAGCAACAACACCTTCGGCAGCCAGGCCGACCCGATCACCCTGGTCACGCCGAACGCGATCAAGATCACCGGCGCCACCACACTTTTTGGGCTGGTGTTTTCCAACAGTGCCAACTGGGACAACCTGGGTATCGGCAACTCCACCATCCGTGGCGCGCAAATCTCCTGCGCTGGCTACAAAAGCAACGGCAGCGGCACGTTGGAGTACGACGCCATCGCGTTGTCGAACGCCCGCCGACTGAACGGTACGCTGGTTCGCGTAGCGGGCAGCTGGCGCGACTTTCGTGTCAACTCGGACACCCTGCCATGACCCACCGGACCTTGAATTCCACGCGCGGCTTCACGCTGATCGAGGCGATGATCGCGCTGCTGGTTGCCGGCCTGGGCCTGCTGACGCTGTCGGTAATGCAGAGCAAGCTGGTACAAAACGCCGACTTGGCGCGCCAGCGCGGCGAAGCCACGCGGCTGGCCGCCGAGAAGATCGAAGCCTCGCGGGGCTTCACCACGATCACCGGTGCCGGCATCACCGCCTGGAACGGCCTGACCTCTGGCACCGACACCACCGCGACCAATGTGACCTACACCCGGACCTGGGCGCTGGATGGTGCCATCACCGACCCGATGCGCCAGCTCAATGTGGCGGTGGGCTGGACCGACCGGGCCGGTGCCGCCCAGACCGTGACCCTGAGCAGCGTGATCTCGCGCACCGACCCGGCCGACGTCGGGCTGCTGGGCTTCCCACTGCCGGCCAACACCACGCTGAAGCGACCTAAAAACCGCAACCTGAACATCCCGGTGCCCGCGCTCGACCTGGGCAACGGCCAGAGCGTGGTGCAGCTGACCTCCAACTTCGCTGTGGTCTTCTCCAACGACTCCGGTTACGTGGTCAAGACCTGCAATTTTGTGGTGGCCAATGCCGGCGACCTGGCCGGCTGCACCACAGCGTCGGCCTACATCGTGGCGGGCTATATCTCGCTTGACGGCGCGGCCGCTTTCCCAGGTACGCTGGGCATCAACAGCGCCTTGGTGACGGGCAGTACCGGCCCGATGAACTGTTCGGTGTCCAACGCCTTGGACCAGACCACCCGGTTGGCGATCTCCGGCTACAAGTACTACCTCTGTGTGGTCAGCGTGCCAAATGCCGGCGCCGCCTGGGCTGGCCGGCTGCGCCTGACCGGCATGGCATCGGGTACCAGCAGTGATTACCTGGTCTGCCGCTTCCAGTACCCCACCTCGCCAGGCGCGACCGCCAACCAGCGCAATGTGCAACCCTATGTCAGCGTGGCCGAGTCACTCGACCAGCAAAACTACATCCTCACCTCGGCCAACAGCTGTCCTACCGTGTCCAGCCTGGCCACCACGCTGCACCAGGACTGCCGCGGCAACGGCGCCCGACCCGACTGCCCATGAGGGGTTGAGCGCTGTCTGGGGCGCCGCGCCACACCGCCCAACCACCATGACCCACCGACGCGCGCACGGTTTTACCTTGATCGAGCTGGCGATCGCGCTGGCTGTTGGCGCGATCGTGGCGTCGGTCGCCTACCCGTCGTACTTCAACCAGATGGCCAAGGGCCGGCGTGTCGATGGCAAGCTGGCGCTGGTCGAACTGGCCCAAAAACTGGAGCGCTTCTACACCGAGCGCGGCACCTACGCGGGCGCCACGCTGGGCGGCGCGGGCGGGCTGTATCCGACGGTTTCGCCCGGCGGTTTTTATGCGCTGGCCATTGGCAGCCAGAGCACCGACGGCTTTGTCATCCTGGCGACGCCCCGCGGCAAGCAGGTGGGCGACGCCTGCCACACGCTGGGCTACAACCAGTTGGGCGACCGCAGCGTGGGCGCCGGCGCCACGATGACCGTGGACCAATGCTGGTGAGCGGCAAACGGCCAGGCGCGCGCGCAACGCGCTGACCGGATCGGGGCGTGCCGCGAGCGGGCCGCCGGCTCGGACCGAGGGTTTGCCCGTGCTTGCCGACAGGCACTGACCTGGGGCACCATTCGGCCGGCCAAACTTGAGTTCAGCAGATTGAACCGGGTGCGGCGCATCAACCCCCACCGGGCGCGGCTTTGTCCGACCCGGCAACCGGCTCCGCCTGCGTGCTCACTGGATCGACCTCCTCGGTAGCAACCGCCCCTGCACTGGTGCCCGCCGTGGTGCGGGCGCTGGCCTTGCTGGAGCGGCTGGCCCAGCAGCGTCAGCCCATGAGCATGGCGCGGCTGGCCACCGACCTGGCGTTGCCCAAGAGCAGCGTGCACGGCCTGTGCAGCACCTTGCTGTCGCTGGGCTACCTGCGGCGCCAGGCAGATGGCGGCTTGTCGATCGGCCCACGCGTGATGAGCCTGTCCGAGGCCTTTGTCGCCAGCACCGATGTGGCGCGTGAGTTCGACGCGCTGTGGCTCGCTGCCGCACGCCAAGAGCCGCCGGACGAGACCGTGCTGTTGTCGGTGCTGGACGGCGACGACGTGGTCTACCTCGCAGCACGCAATGGCAGCCGCCCGCTGGGCCTGGCATTCACGCCCGGCATGCGCCTGCCGGCCCACTTGGCGGCCACCGGCCGGGCGATGTTGGCGTACCTGGCGCCCACGTTGCCGCCGCGAAGTGCCGACGCCAATGCCAGCGCCGGCCCGCTGGCCAGCATGACCCCGCGCAGCTTGACCGCGCCCGCCGCACTGGACGCCGAGCTGGCGCTGACCCGGCAGCGCGGCTACAGCGTGGACGATGAAGGGGTGCGGCTGGGTGTGTTTTGCGTGGCCGCGCCGGTGTTTGGTGCCGGCGCCCGGCCCGTGGCCGGGGTGGGCGTGTGCCTGAACAAGGCCACGCTGGACGACGCCGACCTGGCGCGTCAACAACAACGCGTGGTGGACATTGCGCACGCGCTTTCGCATCGGCTGGGCGGCGAATCGCCGGCCTGGGCGGCTTCCTCCTTCAAACCGGCAACGTCGGCATGAACCCTAGCGACATCATTCTCGAAACCCGCGACCTGACCAAGGAGTTCAAGGGCTTCGTGGCCGTCAGCAAGGTCAACCTGCAGGTGCGGCGCGGCAGTATCCATGCGCTGATCGGCCCCAACGGCGCCGGCAAGACCACCTGCTTCAACCTGCTGACCAAGTTCCTGACGCCCACGGCAGGCCATATCCTGTTCGAGGGCCAGGACATCACCGCCGAGGCGCCGGCCCACATCGCCCGGCGCGGCGTGATCCGCTCGTTCCAGATCTCGGCGGTGTTTCCCCACCTCACGGTGCTGGAAAACGTGCGCGTGGCGCTGCAGCGAAAGCTGGGCAGCTCGTTCCAGTTCTGGCGCTCCGAGCGATCGCTGGACGCACTGAACAGCCGGGCGATGGCCTTGCTGGCGGCCGTGGACCTGGAGAAATACGCGCCACTCACTGCCGTCGAGTTGAGCTACGGCCGCAAGCGGGCGCTGGAGATCGCCACCACCCTGGCGATGGACCCCAAGCTGATGCTGCTCGACGAACCCACCCAGGGCATGGGCCTGGAGGACGTGGACCGCATCAAGCAACTGATCAAGAAGGTGGCGGCTGACCGCACCGTGTTGATGGTCGAGCACAACATGAGCGTGGTGGCCAGCATCGCCGACACCATCACCGTGCTGCAGCGCGGCGCCACGCTGGCCGAGGGGACCTACGAGCAGGTCTCGAAGAACCCGGCGGTGATCGAGGCCTACATGGGCAGCGCGCAGACCGAACTGGCAGGGGCCCACTGATGGCCCAGCGTTTTCTCGACATCAAGAACCTGCAGGGCTGGTACGGCGAGTCGCATGTGCTGCACGGCGTCAACTTCCATGTCGACGAGGGCGAAGTGGTGACGCTGCTGGGCCGCAACGGCGCAGGCCGCACCAGCACGCTGCGCGCCATCATGGGCCTGATCGGGCGGCGCACCGGCTCGGTCCAGATCCACGGCCAGGAGACGGTGGGCATGGCCACGCACCGCATCGCTCGGCTGGGCATCGGGTATTGCCCGGAGGAGCGCGGCATCTTCTCCAGCCTGTCGGCCGAAGAGAACCTGATGCTGCCGCCACAACTGGCCGAGGGCGGCATGAGTGTGGCCGACATCTACAAGATGTTCCCCAACCTGCAAGAGCGCGCCGCCAGCCAGGGCACACGGCTGTCGGGCGGCGAGCAGCAAATGCTGGCGGTGGCGCGCATCCTGCGCACCGGTGCCCGCCTGTTGTTGCTCGACGAGATCTCCGAGGGTCTGGCGCCGGTGATCGTTCAAAAACTCGCCGAGATGGTTGGCGCACTGCGCCGCCAGGGCTACACCATCGTGATGGTGGAACAGAACTTC
>JBKJKU010000034.1:0-2873 GCA_046597355.1 Aquabacterium sp. | reverse complement strand
GGCGCTCAACCCGCACCTCACTGCCGGTGCGGTGGCGCGTTATGCCTTCCCGAAGTTTGGCAAGAAGGTGGTCTATCTGACGGCCGACTACGCCTATGGCCACGAGATGGTGCGCGGCTTCCAGCGGGCCGGGCAGGCCATGGGCATGCAAACGCTGGCCGACATCCGCCACCCGCTGGGCGCGGCCGATTACTCGGCCTTTCTGCCGCGCATCCAGTCGCTCAAGCCCGACATCCTGGTGCTGTGCAACTTTGGCCGCGACCTGGTCAACTCGGCCAAGCAGGCCACTGACTTCGGCTTGAAGCAGTCCACCAAGATCATCGCGCCGGTGCTGCTCTACACCTCGCGGCTGGCGGGCGGCGCCGAGGCGTTTGAGGGGGTGCTGGGTGGCACCTCGTACTACTGGGGCATGGAGGACAAGATCCCGGCGGCCAAGGCGTTCAACGATGCCTTCCGCAAGGCCAATGGCGGTGCCGTGCCCAGCGACTACGGCGCGCTGGGTTACGCCGGCATCAAGAGCGTGCTGCAGGCCGTCAAGAACGCTGACGCCACCGATTCGGTCCGGGTCAGCATTGCGCTGCGCCAGCTCAAATACAACTTCTACAAGGGCGAGCAGTTCTACCGCAAGTGCGACCACCAGTCGGTGCAGTCGGTGGTGATCGTCGAGTCCAAGTCCAAGGCGATGAAGGACAAGTACGACGTCTTCAACGTGCTGTCGATCGAGGCCGCCGACGAGAAAAACCTGCGCAGCTGTGACGAGCTGGGCCACAAGGTCACCAAGGCTTGAGCGGCTTGGCCTTCAACAGCTCCACCGCCCTGCGTTGCGCCGCCCATGGCTGACATCACGCCCCAACTGTTGGCGGTGCAACTGGTGGCGGGCATCGCGCTGGGCGCGGTGTATGCGCTGCTGGCGATGGGGCTGTCGCTGATCTTCGGCATGCTCACGGTGGTCAACTTTGCACACGGCGCGTTTTTCATGGTGGGCGCGTTCCTGGGGGTGTACTTTCTGGGGTTGACCGGCAACTTCTGGTTCAGCTTGGGCCTGGTGCCGCTGGCCACCGGGCTGATCGGCTTGGTGACCGAGCGCTTTCTGGTGCGGCCGCTGTACGGCCGGGGCATCGACTACCCGCTGCTGCTGACCTTCGGCCTGAGCTATGTGCTGGTCGATGCGATGCGCTTTGCGTTTGGCATCGAGGGCCTGCCGTCCAGCACACCGGCCGAGCTGCGCGGCGCCACCAACCTGGGCTTCGGCTACTTCCCGACCTACCGGCTGTTCTTGATTGGCGCGGCCGCGCTGGTGATCGGCGGGCTGTGGCTGTTCATCGAAAAAACACGCTACGGCCTGATCATCCGCGCCGGCGCCCGCGACCCGGAGATCGTCAAAGTGCTGGGCATCGACGTGGCGCGGGTCTGGCTGGGCGTGTTCTGCCTGGGCACTGCGATTGCCGGGCTGGCCGGTGCGCTGGCTGCGCCAACCCGTGCGGTCAACCCCGAGATGGGCATCACGGTGCTGGCCGAATCGTTTGTGGTCACCGTTGTCGGCGGCATGGGTTCGTTGCCGGGTGCGGTGCTGGCGGGCTTGCTGGTGGGCGTGGTGTTTTCCTTCACCTCGCTGCTGGCGCCTGAGTTTGCCGAGCTGTCGATCTTTGTGCTGATGGCGCTGGTGCTGCTGGTGCGGCCGCAGGGCTTTTTTGGCAAAGCCGGGCTGATGGGATGAGCCGGCTGCCTGGGGGTTCGGCGCCTGGCCCGGCGCCCGTGTTGGCGCCTGTCCTAAAGCGCGTGCTGGCCGCCGTCACCCGCCACCGGGTGGCGGCCGTGCTGGCCTTCTTGCTGGTGCTGCCGCTGTTGATGCCGTACCACGCGCTGGCGGTCAATGTGCTGATCTTCGGTCTGTACGCGGTGGGCTTCAACCTGCTGTTCGGCTACACCGGGCTGCTGTCGTTTGGCCATGCCGCGTTTCTGGGGGTGGGCAGCTACGGGGCGGGCATCGCCATCGTCAGCCTGGCCCTGCCGTGGTGGGCCGCCATCGGGCTGGGGGTGCTGGCAGCCACAGCGGCCGGGGCGCTGATTGGCCTGCTGGCCATCCGCACCCGCGGCATTTACTTTTCGATGGTGACGCTGGCGCTGGGCCAGATCGTCTACTACGCGTTCTACAAGGCCGAGCGCTGGACTGGCGGTGAAAACGGCCTGCGCGGTGTGCGCGTCGAGACCATCGACTTGGCGGGCTGGCAGATCAACTTTGTCGATCCGCTCAGCAAGTACTACGTGATCCTGGCCTTCGTCGCGGCGGCGCTGTGGTTCGTCTCGCGGGTGCTGGCGTCGCCGTTTGGTGCAGTTGTCGAGACGGTGCGCGAAAACGAGCAGCGTGCCGCCGCCTGCGGCTATGACGTGGCGCGCACCAAGTTGCTGGCGTTCACGCTGTCGGCCGGCCTGTGCGGCCTGGCCGGTGCGCTGCGGGCGCTGCACCTGTCGATCGTGCCGATCGATTCGCTGCACTACCTGCAGTCGGGCCAGGCCGTGATGATGTGCCTGCTCGGCGGCATGGGCACCTTCTTCGGCCCGTTCGTCGGCGCGGCCGCGTACCTCTATCTCGAGGACGTGATGACGACCTTCACGACGCACTGGATGGCAGCCGTCGGCGCGACCTTCATGATCTTCGTGCTGTTCTTCCCCAAGGGCATCTGGGGGTCGATCCTGTACTGGCTGCGTCGTGACACGAAGCCGAACGAAGGGGCCGGCGCGGTCGTCGAGGACCCTGCATGACGACACCGATCCTGGAAGTCGAAAACATCACGCAGCGCTTCGGCAAGTTCACCGCGCTCAACGACGTCAGCGCGTCGTTCGCGCCAGGCAAGCTGACGGCGATCATCGGG
>JBKJKU010000080.1:0-15573 GCA_046597355.1 Aquabacterium sp. | reverse complement strand
GCTGCGCTTTTTCTACGGCCGTGACGAAGTGCTGCTGGTGCTGGTGACCTACGCCATGTTTTTGATCATGGAGGACGTGACCAAGCTGGTCTGGGGCGCCAACCCGTACTACGTGTCCGAGCCGTACAGCCTGTTTGGCAATATAGACATCGGCGTGCAGACCTATGTCGGCTATGACTTTGCGCTGGTCGGGCTGGCGGCCATCGTCGGCGGGGCGGTGTGGTGGGGGCTGAACCGCACCCGCACCGGCAAGATCGTGCTGGCCGTGATCCACAGCCCCGAGGTGGCGGGCAGCATGGGCGTGAATGTCTCGCGGGTCTACATGGGCGCGTTCTCGGTCGGCATCTTCCTGGCGGCACTCGGCGGGGCGTTTACCGCGCCGATGATCTCGGTCCAGCCGGGGGTGTCGGTGGGTGTGATCATCGTGTCGTTCGCGGTGGTGATCATCGGCGGCCTGGGCAGCATCGAGGGCGCGGCGGTGGGCGCGCTGATCGTCGGCCTGGCGCGCTCGTTCGCGGTGCACCTGGCGCCGGTGGCCGAATTGTTCTCGGTCTACGTCGTGATGGCCATCGTGCTGATGTTCCGGCCCGAGGGCCTGTTCCAGCGCATCCAAGCGCGGAAGATCTAGCGCCATGGCGGCAACTCTTGCGTCAAGCGCGGCGGCTGTGCGCCCGGCCGGCAACACCGCCGGCCACGGCCGAACCGCGCTGCTGGGTGGGCTGGCCTGGGCCGTGCTGGCCGCAGCCGGCTGGTGGATGCCGAAATGGCTGACCTTTTTGCTGACCATGGCTGCGGCCAACGGGTTGGTGTCGCTGGGCATCGTCGGACTGATGCGCGGCGGTGTGGTGCCGTTTGGTCAGGGCATGGTGTTGGCGCTGGGCGGCTATGCAGCGGCCCTGGCCTACAACAAGCTGGGCTATACCGACGCACTCGGCCTGGCACTGTGCGGCGGCGTGGCGGCCACGTTGATTGCCGCGCCGTTTGCGCCGCTGCTGTCGCGCTACCGCGGCATCTTCTTTGCCATGCTCACGCTGGCGCTGTCGATGGTGACCTACGGCCTGTTGATGAAGCTGTCGGTGCTGGGCGGGTCAGACGGCTTCAACCTGGGCCGTCCCACGCTGCTGGGCCAAAAGCTGCCCGACGCCCGAGTCGGCTACATCATGTACCTGCTGACGGTCAGCATCGCCACCGTGATGGCGCTGCTGGCGCGGGTCTATTTCGACTCGACACGCGGCCTGGTCACGCTGGCGGTGCGCGAGAACGAGCTGCGGGTCGAGTACCTGGGCGGCTCGGTGCGCCAGGCGATGACGATCAACTTCATCCTGGCCGCGTTTTGCGGCGGGCTTGGCGGTGCGCTGGCGGTGCTGTCGCTGGGCCATGTCGAGCCCAACTTCGCGTTCTGGACCACCTCGGGCGAGTTTGTCTTCGTTGCCATCCTGGGCGGTTGGCAAAGCGTGGCCGCGGTGTTTGTCGCCAGCACGGTGCTGGAGGTGGTGAGGTCGTTCTCCAGCGCCTACTTCCCCAACACCTGGCAGCTGGCGCTGGGGCTGTTCTTGCTGTTCGTGATCCGCTTTTTGCCCAAAGGCATCGGCTCGCTCTGGATGCGGGGGCCAACGCGATGACCATGATTTTGGAGGCTATTGGCCTGGAAAAGCGCTTCGGCGCGGTGGTGGCGGCGTCCGACATCAACATCCGCATCAACGCCGGCGAGCGCATCAGCCTGATCGGCAGCAACGGCGCGGGCAAGACCACCTTCGTCAACATGATCACCGGCTATTTGAAGCCTGACGCCGGCCGCATCACGCTGGCCGACCGCGACATCACGGCGCTGGAGCCACGCGCAATCACCCGGCTGGGCGTGGCCCGATCGTTCCAGATTCCGCAGCTCTACGGCGACCTGACGGTGCTGGACAACATGCTGGTGGCCAACGCCTGCCATGACCACAAGCTCAGCTTTTGGCAGCCCGCGCGCCGGCCCGAGGCGATTGCCCGCGCTGATCTGCTGCTGGCGCGCTTTCGCCTGGCCGAGCACCGCGAGCGCCGGGTGGCCGAGCTGCCGGGCGGCGTGCGCAAGCTGCTGGACATCGCGATGGCGCTGACCGGCAGCCCGAAGTTGCTGCTGCTGGACGAGCCGACCAGCGGCGTGTCGGCCGAGGAGAAGTTTCCGATGATGGCCACCCTCATGGACGCGCTGGGCCACGAGGCCCAGACCACGGTGCTGTTTGTCGAGCACGACATGGACATCGTCCTGCGCCACGCCAGCCGGGTGGTGGCGTTTTACGCCGGCCGCATCATCGCCGACGACACACCCGCCGCCGCGCTGGCCACCGACGATGTGCGCCGCTATGTCACTGGCGAGTTGCTGCAGGACTGACGATGAAAACACCATGCTGAAGATCGAAGCCCTGCACGTCGCCATCGGGTCGGTGGTGGCGTTGCGCGGCCTGTCGCTGACGGTGCAAGACGGCACCATGGTGGGCCTGGTCGGCCGCAACGGCGCCGGCAAGACCACGCTGCTGCGCGCGGTGATGGGCCACCTGCCACCCAGCCAGGGCACGGTGCAGTTTGACGGCCAGGATCTGGGCGCCCTGCCCGCCCACGCCCGCGCCGCGCTGGGCATCGGCTACATGCCCGAAGAGCGCGGCCTGGTGCCCGAGCTGACGGTCGAAGAAAACATCCTGGTGCCGGTCTGGGTCAATACATCGCTCAAGGAGGCTGAACGCCTGGCGCTGGTTTACCGCGTGCTGCCCGAGTTGCTGGAGATGCGCCATCGCCGCGCCATGCTGCTGTCGGGTGGCCAGCAGAAATTGGTGGCACTGGCCCGGGCGCTGGCCGTGGGCACCCGGCTGCTGCTGCTGGACGAACCCTTCGAGGGTGTGGCGCCAGCCCTCAGCAAGCGGCTGGGCGACGTGATCGCCGGCCTGAAAGGCAGTGCGGTGTCGGTGCTGATCGCGCAGAGCGACTTGAACCATTCGCGCAAGCTGGTGGACGCCGAATTCGTGATCGAGCGCGGGGCCAACGTCAGCCTGACGGCGGCGGGATGAGCACAGCGGACGCCGCAGGCACTGCAGACCCTGAGCCTACGGCTGCGACACCCGATCCCTGGGCCGGCTATCCGGTGCCAACGATGCGCCACGAAGCCCGCCACGGTGATCGCCTGGTGCGCTGTTTTGCGGGCCGCCCTGCCTCGCTGCATGCGATGTTTGCCGCCTCGGTGGCGGCTCGGCCCGACGCCGAGGCGCTGGTCTGCAACGGCCAGCGCTGGTCCTATGCCGGCGCCAACGCCCAGGCCGCCCGCGTGGCCGCCGGCTTGACTGCGCAGGGCCTGCGGCGCGGTGACCGGGTGGTGCTGTTCGTGGACAACCGGCCCGAGTTTGTCTGGCTGCTGCTGGCGCTGCAGCGCCTGGGTGCGGTGGCCGTGCCGGTAGGCGTGCGCGAGCAGCGGCCGGGGCTGGCCTACATCGTGCGGCAATGCGGCGCCGTGGCGATCGTCGCCGATGCGGCGCTGGCCGACCGGCTGCCCGCTGCCAGCGAGGCGCCGGACCTGCGCTGGTGCGTGCTGGTGGACGACGCCGACGTGTCAGCCGATTCAGACCCCGCCCGCAACGCACCGGGCGGCGGTCAGTCTCCGCCCAGCCCGGCGCCCAGCCACCTGTCCCTCGCCCGCCTGCTGGCGGACGCGGACCCCGACCAGCCACTGGCGCCAGCGGAGCCCGGCAAGGACAGCGACACCGCCGTCATCCTCTACACCTCGGGCACCACCGGCCACCCCAAGGGCGCGATGCTGACCCACGCCAACCTGGTGCACTCGGTGCTGCACTACCAGGCCTGCATGCGTCTGGGGCCGGCCGACCGGTCGGCGCTGGTGGTGCCGGCCAGCCACGTGACCGGGCTGGTGGCGGTGATCGCGACGATGCTGCACGTCGGCGGCAGCGTCGTCATCGCGCCGCCCTTCAAGGCCGAGAGCTTCATCGCACTGTTGGCGGCCGAGAAAATCAGCCACACCATGATGGTGCCGGCGATCTACACCCTGTGCCTGCTGCACCCCAGCTTTGCCAGCGCCGACCTGTCGGCCTGGCGCATTGGCAGTTACGGCGGCGCGCCCATGCCCGTGGCCACCATCGACGCCCTCACCACCCGGCTGCCCGGCATCACCCTGCTCAATGCCTACGGCGCCACCGAGACCACATCGCCCGCGACGATGATGCCGATGGGCCACACCCGGGCCCATGCCGACACCGTGGGCGTGGCGCTGCCGGCCACCCAAATCTGCGTGATGGACGACGCGGGCATCGAGCTGCCGGCGGGCGAAACCGGCGAGCTGTGGATCGCCGGCCCGATGGTGGTGCCCGGCTACTGGGCCAACCCCGAGGCCACGGCGGCGTCGTTTACCGCCGGCTACTGGCATTCGGGCGATCTCGGGTCGGTCGACGCCGAGGGCTATGTGCGGGTGTTCGACCGCAAGAAAGACATGCTCAACCGCGGCGGCTTCAAGATCTACTCGGTCGAGGTTGAAAACGTGCTGATGGCCTGGCCCGGCATGGTCGAGGCCGCCATCATCGGCCGGCCTTGCCCGGTGCTGGGCGAGCGGGTACACGCCGTGCTGTACGCCCCCGGCGCCGCGCCCGACGACGCTGCCGTGCGCCAACACTGCGCCGAGCGCCTGGCCGACTACAAAGTGCCCGAAACCTGGCAGTGGTGCAGTGACCCGCTGCCCCGCAACGCCAACGGCAAGCTGATGAAACGGCTGTTGCGCGACACCTTGGCCTGACGCGGCCGGTCAGCCGGTCAGCGGTCCAGCCCGGCAGCGCGTTGGCACCAGGCGATCAACTGGGCGGTCACCTCGGCGCGGTTGGTCTCGTTGAGCATCTCGTGCCGGCCGCCGCCGTAGACATGCAGCGACACGTCCTGCAGCCCGGCCGCCTTGTAGCGGGTGGCCAGCGGCCAGAACCAGTCCAGATGCTGGTTGACCGGGTCCTGGTCACCTGTGAACAGGTAGAGCGGCAGAGCAGCCGGGATACGCGCCAGCAGCGCCGTGTCGGTGAGCGCTGCGCAGGCCGCGACCATCGAGCTGCGCGAGGCCAGCGTCAGCGAGAAGCCGCACAGCGGGTCGGCGATGTAGGCATCGACCTGCGCCGCGTCGCGGCTCAACCAGTCGAAGGCGGTGCGTGGGTCCGGCAGGCCGGCATTGGCGTCCTGCAGCGTCCAGCCGGCCGGGCGCTGCATCAGGTCCACCGCCGCCGACCCCGACAGCACCGCACCGGCCAGGCGGTGGCCGTGCACCGGCAGGTAACACTGCACCGCAAACGAGCCCATGCTGTGGCCCAGCAACACCAGCGGCAGGCCCGGATGCCCGGCCTGGGCGTAGGCGCTGACCTGGGCCAGGTCATCCACCAGGCCGGCGAAGCCGCGCGTGCCCAGGTCGCCCTGGTTGCCCAGCGCCCGGGCGCGCGGGCCATGACCGCGGTGGTGGTGGGCCAGCACCGCCCAGCCCTGCGCGGCAAAGGCCTCGGCCAGCGGCCGGTAGCGCAGCGCGTGCTCGCCCAGGCCGTGGGCAATCTGCAGCAGCGCACGCGGTGGGCTGTTGCTGCACCAGACGTGGCCGTCGATTGGTTGGCCATCGTTGGCGGTCAGGCTGAACGGGCGGGTTTGCAGGGGGGTGGTCATGGGCAGTGCGGCGTTGTGGGTCGGCAGGTGGTTCGGCAGTTGGTCGGCATGTGGTTCGGCAGTTGGTCGGCAGGTGCGTCGGGAAAGGCGGCGCAAGCACCCAGGATCAGCCAGCACCGCGCTTGCTGCCCGCCAGCACACCGGCCGCCACCAGAAACACCCACCCGGTCGACCGGTTGAACAGCCTGGCGCGGCCCGGCCGTTGCAGCCAGCCCTTGGCGCGAGCCGCCAGCAGCGTGTACACCGTCAGCCAGAACAACTCAAAAAATACAAACGTGGCGCCCAGCACCAGGAACTGCGGCAGCCGCGGCGCGTCCAGCGTGATGAACTGCGGAAACAGTGCGCCAAAAAACAGCAGCGCCTTGGGGTTGCTGGCGCCGACCCCAAAACCCTGCGTCCACAGTCGGCGCTGGGACGGGGCCTGACTGGCGCCGCTGCCTGCGACCCCTATTTCTTGGGCCGGCGCCAACAGTGCGCTCAGCCCGAGGTAGGCCAGATAGGCCACACCCAACCATTTCAGCGCCGCAAACAGCGTCTCCGACGCGGCCAGTGCCGCCCCCAGGCCCAATGCGGACAGCACCATGATGCCGACGATCGCCGTGGTGCTGCCCAAGGCCACGACCAGCCCCTTGCGCGCGCCCTGGTTGACCGAGGTCGAGACACACATCAAGACACTGGGGCCCGGCGTGACCGTCAGGACCAGCACCGCCGCAACATAGAGGAGCCATGTGGACAAGGGCATGAAGAATCGCCTGAAGACCCGCGCCAGACTGGCGTGGGGGTTGATCGCAGAACCGCTCGGGTAGTCCAAGCACGCCGGCACTTGCCGGGTCGGTGCGCGATTCTCACCGGCCAGCGCCGCTGCAGCGCGGCATAAACTGCAGGCATGACCCGCGCCGACGCCATGGGCGTGTTGCTTGCCTTCATCGCCAGACTGATCACCGGCGCCCAAGGCCATTGGAAAGGCTGCCCGCCCAAGGCCGAGCAGCGCATCTACTTTGCCAACCACCAGAGCCACCTCGACTGGGTGCTGATCTGGGCCGCGCTGCCCCGCGAGCTGCGCGCCACCACCCGGCCGATTGCCGCGCGCGACTACTGGACCACCGGCCGCTTCAAACACTGGATCACCCGCGAGGTGTTCAACGCGGTGTATGTGAGCCGCGCCCGTACCGCAGACCAGGACCCGCTGGAGCCGCTGATCGACGCGCTGAACAACGGGGACTCGCTGGTGATCTTTCCGGAGGGCACGCGCAGCAACAAGGGTGCGCCGCAGGCCTTCAAGAGTGGGCTGTACCACCTGGCCCAGCAGTTTCCGCAAGTGCAGCTGATCCCGACCTGGATAGACAACGTGCAGCGGGTGATGCCCAAGGGCGAGGTGGTGCCGGTGCCCATCCTCTGCACGGTGACCTTTGGCGCGCCCCTCTCGCTGGCCGACGGCGAGGACAAGCGCCTGTTTCTTGAGCGCGCCCGCAATGCGGTGGTCGCCCTGCAGCCCGGCGCGTCACCCGAGGTGGCCACCGCATGACCCTCTGGCTGCAAAGCCTGAGCGCCTACCAGCAGGTGCAACTGCTGTTCGTGACGCTGTTCGGCCTGCTGTTGCTGGTCAGTGCAGGGGCGGCGCTGCAGGCGCTGCGCGAGCGCAGCAGCCGGCAAGAAGACAGCCACCAGCGCTTCAAGCGCGAGCTGCGCGCCACCTGGATCGGCGCGGTGGTGTTCTGGGCCGCCTGGATCTCGGGGCCGGGCGGCGCTACGCTGCTGTTCGGGGTGATCTCGTTCCTGGCGCTGCGCGAGTACATCACCCTGCTCAAGACCCGGCGCGGCGACCACCGCAGCCTGTTGCTGGCGTTTTTTGCGGTGCTGCCGCTGCAGTACCTGCTGCTGGCCAACCGCAATTTCGATCTGTTTTCGGTCTTCATCCCGGTCTACGTCTTTCTGGCCATTCCGGTGGTCAGCGCGCTGGCCGGCGACCCGGAGCGGTTTCTGGAGCGCAACGCCAAGATCCAGTGGGGAATCATGGTCTGCGTCTACGGTTTGTCGCACGCACCCGCGCTGGTGCTGCTGGACTTTCCGCAAAACAAGGGCCGTGGCGCCTTTCTGCTGTTTTTCCTGGTGATGGTGGTGTCGGTGGCCAAGATCGCCCAGACGCTGGCCAGCCGGGGCCTGCGGCGGCGCCCGGTGGCGCGCCATATCGACCGCTCGTTTTCCTACCGCGCCTGGGCGCTGGGCACCGTGGCCGCCGCCCTGCTGGGCGCGGCGCTGTTCTGGATCACGCCATTCAAGATCGGCCAGGCGTTGGCGATGGCGGCACTGGCGGCGGCCGCCGGCACGCTGGGCGAGTTTGTGATGAGTGCGCTCAAGCGCGACGCTGGCGTCAGGGTCTGGGGCAACACCAGTTCGGTCACCGGCGCGGTGGGCCTGCTCGACCGGGTGGCACCGCTGTGTTTTGCTGCACCGGTGTTTTTCCATTCGGTGCGCTGGTATTTTCAGCTGAAGCCCTGAATTGACGCCTTGATGCGCATCCTTGGAATTGACCCCGGCCTGCAAAGAACCGGGTTCGGTGTGGTCGACATCGAAGGCTCGACCTTGCACTACGTCGCCAGCGGCACGATCAGCACCCTGGAGCTCGAGCGCGGCAACCTGCCGGGCCGCATCAAGCTGATCTACGAGGGTGTGGCCGAGGTCAAGCGCCGCTACCAGCCGCAGGCGGCGTCGGTCGAGATCGTGTTTGTCAACGTCAACCCGCAAAGCACTTTGCTGCTGGGCCAAGCCCGCGGCGCGGCGCTGGCCGCGCTGGTCAGTGACGACCTGCCGGTGGCCGAATACACCGCGCTGCAGATGAAAAAAGCCGTGGTTGGCCACGGCCTGGCCAGCAAGGGACAGATCCAGGAGATGGTGATGCGCCTGCTCAAGCTGCCCGGCCTGCCCGGCAAGGACGCCGCCGACGCGCTGGGCCTGGCCATCACCCATGCCCATGCGGGCCGCAGCTTCGAGGCCATGGCCGGCGCCAACACGCCGCGCAGCCATGCCCGGTTCAAGGCCGGCCGCACCTACTGAAACCTACGGCTTGACCGGCGTGACCGGCCCGGCGCTGCGCCTCGCTACCGCCGCCAACCCATCGCCAACCCAACGCACCCCATCCAAGGATCCCATCATGAGCCCGACCGTGCACACCCAATGGATCAGCCTGCCCACGGCCGGCGGCGCAATGGACGCCTACCTCGCCTTGCCGCCCGGCGGCAGTGGCCCGGGGCTGTTGCTGCTGCAGGAGATCTTTGGTGTCAATCCACACATCCGTGCGGTGGCCGAGCAGTACGCAGGGGCCGGCTTTGTGGTGCTGGCGCCCGATGTGTTCTGGCGCCAGGCGCCGCGTACCGAGCTGGGCTATGACGGCGACGACCGCCAGCGCGGCATGTCACTGGCAGGTGCCCTGCAAGCGCCCGAGGTACTGGCTGACCTGCAGGCGGCGGTGGCCGCTCTGCGGGCGCGACGGGAGGTGGCTGGCGGCGCAGCGGATCCGGCCAAGGTCGCCGCCAAGGTCGGTGTCATCGGCTACTGCATGGGCGGCCGCCTGGCCTACACCGCCGCCGCGCTGACCGACGTGGACGCCGCGGTGTCCTACTACGGCGGCGGCATCGCCGCGCAGCTGGCGCTGACCGGCCAGGTGCGGTGCCCGGTGCAGTTTCACTTTGCCGGCACCGACAACCACATCCCGCCCGAGGCGGTGGCCGCCGTGCGCGAGGCCTTTGCCGGCAAGTCTGCCGAGATCTTCGAGTACCCCGGCTCGGCGCACGGGTTCAATTGCTGGTCACGCGCCAGCTACCACGCCCCGAGTTCAGCCCTGGCGCTGGGCCGCAGCCTGACGTTTCTGGCCCAGCAGCTGTTCTGACCAGAGCTCAGCGGGCGCACGTCCGGCATGCTGGCCGGCGGATGCTCACCACAGCGCCCGCAGCCCCTCGATCACCCGCGTGAAGATCACGATGTTGAAGGTGCCCAGCACCACCACCACGATCCAGCGGTAAAGCGCCTTGGCGCGCACCAGCGGTGCCGCTTCGCCAGTGGACAGGTGCAGGGCAAAGAAAAACGCCGACGGCACTGCCAGCAACACCGCCAGCACGCCCGAGATCCACAACAGTGACTTCATAGGGCCGCGAGGCTACAGCATCACAGCCAGGCGCTCGAGAATCAGCACGCCAAAAAACCCCGCCGCAGCGATCAAGGCCCACTTCAGCACCAACACCCCCCGGCGCCGCCAGACCGCATCGCCCGTGCCCACGCTCATCGCAAAACACAGCACGCTGGCCAGCAGCAACAGGCCAAAAACCAGGCGGAAGATCAGCATGAGCTCAAGCCGCCGCCGGGCCGCCCCAAGGCGGCTGCTCCCCCTCGGGGGGCCGACACCGCAGGTGTCTGGGGGGCCATCAAGCCGCCGCCGGGCCGCCCCAAGGCGGTGTCTTGGGGGCGCGCATCTTGATCACCAAGCCGGCGCCAGATCGGCAAAACCGGCCGGGGCGCGGGAGGCGTCTTCGAAGGTGACCATCTCCCAGGCCGCGGGCCGGGTCAGCAGCGCACGCAGCAGCAGGTTGTTCAGCGCATGCCCGCTTTTGAAGCCGGTGTAGTGCGCCAGCATCGGGTGGCCAGCGTTGTACAGGTCGCCGATCGCGTCCAGGATCTTGTGCTTGGCAAACTCGTCGTCATAGCGCAGCCCGCCGGCGTTCAGCACCCGCGAGTCATCGACCACGATCGCGTTGTCCATGCTGCCGCCCAGCGTCAGGCCACGTGCCCGCATCGCTTCAACATCCTTGGTGAAACCGAAGGTGCGGGCGCGGGCGATGTCGCGCTTGTAGCGCCCCGAGCCCATGTCGAAGGTGACCCGCTGGCCGGTGGCGTCCACTGCCGGATGGTCGAAGTCGATCTCGAAGCTGAGCTTGAAGCCGTGGTAGGGCTCCAGCTTGGCCCACATCAGGCGGCGGCCCTCGCCCTGGCGCACCTCTACCGTCTCCAGCACCCGCAAGAAGCGTTTGGGGGCGTCTTGCAGCGCGATGCCCGCGCTTTGCAGCAGGAACACAAAGCTGGCGGCCGAGCCGTCGAGGATAGGCAGTTCGTCGGCGGTGATGTCGACGATCAGGTTGTCGATGCCCAGCCCACAGCAGGCCGACATGAAATGCTCGATCGTCTGCACCTTGGGTGCACCCGGGTCCCCGCCCGCCGAGATCGTCGAGGCCATGCGGGTGTCGCTGACCGAATCAAAGCGCACCGGGATATCCACCGGCACGGCCAGGTCGACACGCCGGAACACGATGCCGGTGTCGGGTGGCGCAGGTCGCAAGGTCAGCTCGACCTTCTGGCCGCTGTGCATGCCCACCCCGACGGCGCGGGTGAGCGACTTGAGACTGCGTTGCTGAAGCATGGCTCGCATTGTCCTGCAGATCGGCATGGACTTGCCTTGCCCGGACCCGCCAGCGCGGCACGGTGCGCCGAAGCAAGCCGGCGGTGCCGCTGCCGGCGCGAGGGGAAGGACGCTGGTGCCTCACAGCGGGCCTGCGCAGGCAGGCCCGCTGGCCCCTCAGTCAGCCTGCTTGCGCAGAAACGCCGGGATCTCGATCTCGTCCATGCCGTTGGACGACAGCGCCTCGACCTTGGCCGCGGCATGCGAGCGCGCGCTGCGCCACACGCTGGGCGTGCTGAGGTTGCTGTAGTCATGACCGGCGCCGCCGGGGTGACCGCCCGCCATGCCGCCCAGCACATGGTTGAGGATCGGCAGGTTGTCGGTGCCGGTGCGCGGCATGCTGGCGGCAGGCTGCACCACTGTCAGCGGCGCCACTTGCGGCCGGGCGCGCGACAGACCAGTGGCGATCACCGTGACGCGCAGCTGGTCGCCCAGGGTTTCGTCGTAGGCCGCGCCAAAGATGACATGGGCGTCCTCGGCGGCATAGCGGCGGATGGTGTTCATCGCCGCCTTGCTTTCGCTCAACTTGAAGTTGGCCTTGTTGGCCGCGATCAGCACCAGCACGCCGCGCGCGCCGGACAAGTCGATCCCTTCCAGCAGCGGGCAGGCCACGGCCGCTTCGGCGGCCTTCTTGGCGCGGTCCGGGCCGCCGGCGGTGGCGGTGCCCATCATCGCCTTGCCCGGCTCGCTCATCACCGTCTTGACGTCTTCGAAGTCGACGTTGACCAGGCCGTGCATGTGGATGATGTCGCTGATGCCGCCCACGGCGTTCTTGAGCACATCGTTGGCGTGCGCAAAAGCCTGGTCCTGCGTCACGTCGTCGCCCAGCACTTCGAGCAGCTTTTCGTTCAGCACCACGATCAGGCTGTCGACGTTGGCTTCGAGCTCGGCGGTGCCGATGTCGGCCTGCTTCATGCGGCGCGGGCCTTCAAACTCGAACGGCTTGGTCACCACGCCGACGGTCAGGATGCCCATCTCCTTGGCCACCCGGGCCACGATGGGCGCAGCGCCAGTGCCGGTGCCGCCGCCCATGCCGGCGGTGATGAAGACCATGTGCGCGCCTTCCAGGCTGGCACGCACACGGGCTTCGGCTTCTTCGGCCGCAGCCTTGCCTTTCTCGGGCTTGCCACCAGCGCCCAGGCCGTTTTCGCCCAGTTGGATCAGCGCGTGTGCGCTGCTGCGGTTGAGCGCCTGTGCATCGGTGTTGGCGCAGACAAACTCCACGCCTTGCACACCTTGGCTGATCATGTGCTCGACGGCGTTGCTGCCGCCGCCACCTACGCCCACCACCTTGATGCGGGTACCTTGGTCGAATTCTTCGATCATCTCGATAGGCATGTGAATCTCTCCTGTGTCGTCGTCAAGCAGTTGCCAATGAAGGGGGTCAAACCGTGAAGTCGGTGCCTTGAGGCACCTGTTGTGGGCTGCCGTCCTGCGCAGCCTCGAAAGCAAAAATCGGAAAGTGAATCATCAAAACGGTGTTCTCGGAACGGGCTCTAAAAGTTACCCAGAAACCAATCCTTGGCGCGACCCATCAAGGTCTGCACCGAGCCGGCCTGCTGTGCCACCTTGTGGCCGCGCGCCCGGGCCAGCCGGGCTTCTTCGAGCAAGCCCATCACGGTGGCCGACCGCGGGTTGGCCACCATGTCGAACAGCGGGCCGTTGTAGAGCGGCAGGCCCTTCCTTACCGGCTTCAAGAAGATGTCCTCGCCCAACTCGACCATGCCGGGCATCACCGCGGAGCCGCCGGTGATGACGATGCCCGACGAGAGCAGTTCCTCGTAACCTGATTCGCGGATGACCTGGTGCACCAGCGAGTAGATCTCCTCGACCCGCGGCTCGATCACGCCGGCCAGCGCCTGGCGGCTGAGCATGCGCGGGGCACGGTCGCCCAGGCCCGGCACTTCGAGGTTTTCGCTCGGGTCGGCCAGCATCTGCTTGGCCACGCCGTACTCGACCTTGATCTCCTCGGCGTCCTTGGTGGGGGTGCGCAGCGCCATCGCGATGTCGCTGGTGATCAGGTCACCGGCAATCGGGATCACCGCGGTGTGACGGATCGAGCCTTCGGTGAAGATGCTCACATCCGTCGTGCCGGCGCCGATGTCGACCAGCGCCACGCCCAGCATCTTTTCGTCCTCGGTCAGCACCGCGGCCGCGCTGGCGCTGGGGTTGAGCACCAGGCGTTCCACCTCCAGCCCGCAGCGGCGCACGCACTTCAGGATGTTTTCGGCCGCGCTTTGGGCGCCGGTGACGATGTGCACCTTCACCTCCAGCCGGCTGCCGCTCATGCCCACCGGCTCTTTGATTTCATTGCCGTCGATGACGAACTCTTGCGGCTCGACCAGCAGCAGCCGCTGGTCGTTCGGGATGTTGATCGCCTTGGCCGTCTCGACCACCCTGTGCACGTCCACCGGCGTCACCTCGCGGTTGTCGCGCACGATCACCATCCCGGTGCTGTTTTGGCCGCGGATGTGGCTGCCGGTGATGCCGGTGTAGACGCGCTCGATCTTGCAGGCGGCCATCATCTCGGCCTCCTTGAGTGCGGCCTGGATGCTTTGCACCGTGGCGTCGATGTTGACCACCACGCCGCGCTTCAGGCCGTGCGACGAGGCCACCCCCAGCCCCGCCAGCCGCAGCTCACCGTTGGGCAGCACCTCGGCCGCCACCGCCATCACCTTGGCGGTGCCGATGTCGAGCCCGACGATCAGGTCCTTGTATTCCTTGGCCATGAGTGCGCTGCCTTTTTTTGGTGCCTGTGCGGCCCGGTTTCTTGTTTACGGCTTGCGTGCCGGCTTGGCCGGCACGGCGGTGGTGACACCCTTGAGGCGCACCGCAAATCCTTGGGCGTGGCGCAGGTCGGCAGATTCAAGCGGCCGCTGGTACTGCGCCACCACCCGCGGCATGGTGCGTACAAATTGCTCGGTGCGGGCCACCACCTCGGCCTCGCTGCCGCGGCCCAGCTCGATCACCGCACCCTTGTCCAGCTCGACCCGCCACGAGCCACGTGCCGACAGCGTGAGCTGCTCCACCTCACCGGCGCGCAGCGGCTCGATCACCGGCGCCAGCCGGCGCTGCATGGCCAGCAGTTGCGGCGCGCTGCCCTCGGGGCCGGCCAGGCGCGGCAGCGGGTCGTCTTCAACATCACCGATGTTGGCCTCGAAGACCTCGCCGAAGCTGTTCACCAGCTTGTCGTTGCCGTCGGCCGCGGCCCACAGCGCCACCGGGTGGTGTTCTTCCAGTTGCACCGCCAGGCGCATCGGCCAGACACGCCGCACCACCGCGTGGCGCACCCAGGGCACCGATTCAAACGCTGCCCGGCTTTTTTGCAGGTCGAGCGTGAGGAAGCTGCCGGCCAGCCGGTGCGCGGCATTGGCGCGGATGGTGCTCTCGCTGTTGCGGGTGACTTCGCCTTCGACCCGGATGGCCTTGATCGCAAACACCGGCAGCCGCGCGGCCCACAGCGCCGCGGCCACGCAGGCGACCACGGCCACCAGCACGAACACCGCATTGGCCGTGGTGTGCATCAGGCGCACATCGGCTGGCAGGCCGATGCCCGACATGCGGGCTGGCACGGCGCCGCCGGGCACACCGGCCGGCAAGCCGTAGGCGGGGTTGAAGGTGCTGGTGCGGGCCATGGGGTTCAGCCCGGCAAGGCCAGGTTGCCGGCCGGCGAAGGCGCAGCGCTGTCGAGCGAGGCGGTCGACAACAGGGTGACGCAGAGCTGCGCGTAGGAGATGCCCGCCGCCCGGGCCGACATCGGCACCAGCGAGTGGCCGGTCATGCCGGGGGAGGTGTTCATCTCCAGCAGGAAGGGCTTGCGGTCGGTGGCGCGGATCATCAGGTCGGCGCGGCCCCAGCCCCGGCAGCCCAGGGCCCTGTAAGCGGCGACAACGAGGCGTTGAACTTCACGTTCTTCGCTGGGGGGCAGGCCACTGGGACACAGGTACGAAGTGTCGTCGGTGAAGTACTTGTTCTGGTAGTCGTACTTGCCCTCAGGTGCCACGATGCGCACCACCGGCAGGGCCTGCGCGCCGGTGCCGCTGCCCAGCACCGGGCAGGTGATCTCTTCGCCGGTGATGAACTCTTCGCACAGCACGTCGGGGTCGTAGCGGGCGGCCAGCGCCACGGCATCGGCCATGTCGGAATAGCCCACCACCTTGCTGATGCCGATCGACGAGCCTTCGCGCGGCGGCTTGATGATCAACGGCAGGCCCAGCTCATCGGGCACGGTGCGCACCCGCTCACGCGCCTGGTTATCGGCGTCCAGCCACACCCAGCGCGGCGTGGCCAGGCCCTCGGCCAGCCAGACGCGCTTGGTCATGGTCTTGTCCATCGCGATCGCCGAGGCCAGCACGCCCGAGCCGGTGTAGGGCAGGCCCAGCAATTCCAGCGCGCCCTGCACCGTGCCATCTTCGCCAAAGCGACCATGCAGCGCGATGAAGCAGCGGGCAAAACCGTCA
>JBKJKU010000006.1:0-8269 GCA_046597355.1 Aquabacterium sp. | reverse complement strand
CTTTCGCCTGGTGTGGATGCGGTCGTTCGACGTTCGACGTGCGGTGTGCTGCGTGCGGCGTGCGGCGCCAAGGCAGCCAAGGCCGTCGGGCAACCGGCACCCTCCATGTCCTCCGATGCCGGCCAGCGGCCCGACATCTCCTCCTTTACTTACGGGATCCGGTCACCCCACGCCCTTGGCCGCCCGAATCGTTGCCGCGGGCGTTGGCTTGAAAGGCCGGCATGCCGTGCGGGTGGAGTAGCGCCGCGTCGGGCTGGCGTGTCCCGCGTAAGTAGAGAAGGGAGGGCCGGTGCTTTTCCGGCCCGGAATGACATGGAGCGGGGCACGCCAGCCCGGCGCGGCGCGGTCGCGCAACATTTACGACTGGTAGCTAAGAGGCCAAAAAACGAAAGACAGGTCAGAGCTGAAAACAGCCCCGAAATCGATGCCTCGGCGTCCAGCAGTTGTTGCCGCAGCCACAGGCCTCATGGCCTTCAGCGGCCGCGAGTCGCAGGTCTGATCTGCGCAAAAAAGTGAAGCCTCAATCGGCAATCTGTTCTGCTTTAATCGATGGAGTTTCACGTCCGTTCGATACCGTCAAAAGACCCGAATGCACCGCCGATCGTTGGTTCAAACAACCGCTACCCTTGGCCTCGGCGCGCTGGCGCATTGCGCACTGCCCGGCGTGGCGCAGCCAGGGGTCAAGACGCCCTTCGCCGTACCCGTCACCACCGTGCCGATTGTCGGCAGCGACCTGCAGCGCGCGCTGGGCGACGAAAAAAAGCCCTGGGAGATCGGCAAGAGCTTTGACCATTCTGCGCCGATAGGCCCGCTGCACCTGGCCAGCCAGACCGGACCGTTCAAGCACGGCGGCATCTGGCTCAAGGTCAACGGTGTGCAAAAGCAAAACGCCAACCTGAACCAGAGGATCTGGAGCGTGGCCGAGCAGATCGCCAGACTGAGCGAGGCCTTTGAGCTGATGCCCGGCGACATCATCTACTCGGGCACGCCTGAGAACGTCGGCCCGTTGGTGCGAGGCGATGTGATCGACTGCCACATTGACGGCCTGCCCAACCTGGGTGTCAAGATCGTCTGACCGCGTCGCACGCCGCCCAGCCACCCTGCCCCACCCTTTGCTGCTTCACCCACCCCCAGCCAGACCCGGAGAACACCGATGACCCGCATGCTCAAGCCCTTGCGCGCCCTTGCCCTTGCCGCTCTGGCCCGCATTCCGCTGGCCTCGCAGGACGAGCTGGTGGCCAAGGCCGGGCTGGACACATTGACGGCCAAGTGAGGCCGGGCTGATCGCCCGCCCGGGCGCCCAGCCTCGCTGCGACACGCCCGCCCAAATGCCCCACACTGACCTGGAGGACCGCGTGACCCGCATGCTCACCCGCCGCCGGTTTGGCGGCCTGCTGGCGGCCGGCAGTGTGGGCGCCGGTCTGCTGGCCCCACAGGCCGGTGCCGCCGGCGCGGACCTGCCGCTGTTCGATGCCCACATCCACTACAGCCACGACGCCTGGACGCTGGTGCCGCCGGCGCAGGCCGTCGCCCTGCTGCGCCAGGCGGGGCTGCGTGGCGCGATGGTGTCATCGTCCGACGACCAGGGCACCCAGATGCTGCTGGCCGAGGCCGCTGCTGCCGGCTTGCCCGACCTGATCGTGCCGGTGCTGCGGCCCTACCGCAGCCGGGGCGAGATCGGCAGCTGGATGCGCGACGACAGCGTGCTGCACTACCTGGAGGCCCGGCTGGGCCAGCACCGCTATGCCGGCATCGGCGAGTTCCACCTGTACGGCGACGATGCCGACCTGCCCGTGCCACGCCGTATGGTGGCGCTGGCGCGCGAGAACAATCTGCTGCTGCACGCCCATTCGGACATCGCTGCGGTAGACCGGCTGTTTGACCAGTGGCCCGAGGCCCGCATCCTGTGGGCGCATTCGGGCTTTGATCGGCCCGGCGTGGTGCGCGGCCTGCTGCGCCGCCATCCCCGGCTGTGGGCCGACCTGGCGTTTCGCGGCGACCAGGCCAGCGGCGGCAGCGTGGACCCGGCCTGGCGCCAGGCCTTCAACGAGTTTCCCGACCGCTTTGTGCTGGGCACCGACACCTTCACCCCCGAACGCTGGCACTACATCGGCGAACACGCCCGCAGCTCACGCGCCTGGCTGGCCGACCTGCCACCGGCCCTGGCCGAGCGCATCGCCTGGCGCAACGCCGAGGCCTTGTTGCGCAGCACCCCGCCGGCGTGACGCTGTGACCCAAAGCCGCTGCGCCGCCGGTGCTGTGCTGATCGTCGCCCTGGGCATGACCACATCGCCTTTGCCTGCCCAGGCGCAAGACTGCGGCAGCAGCTTCAACGGCCCGTCGCGCCAGGTGATCGATGCCGACGGCCAACGCCTCGTGTTTGCAACCCTGCCCTGGCCGGTGCCGGTGGGTCGGCCGTTCGCGCTGGACATCGCCGTCTGCGCGCCGATGGGCGTATCGCCTGACGCACCGCTTGGCGCAGCGGCCCCCCGCTTGTTGCGGCTGGACGCCGACATGCCCGCACACCGCCACGGCATGAACTACCGGCCCGGCATCACGCCGCTGGGCGGCGGCCGCTACCGGGCCGAGGGCCTGCTGTTCCACATGCCGGGCACCTGGCGCCTGCGGTTCGAGCTGGACGCCGGTACCGGTACCGGTGCCGGTGCTGTGCCGCGCCAGCTGAGCAAGTCCCTGACCATCGAATGACCGCGCCAGCGCGTTGCAGCCCAGGCCGGGCGCTGGTGGCAAACCTGCAGCGGTTGGCCGTTGGCCTGTGGCTGATTTCCGCAGGTTTGGGGCTGTGGGCCGTCGGGCTGGCTCCGGCCATCGCGGGCGGCGCCACTGGCGGTGCGGCCGCCAGCAGTCCTGCGGCCAGCGCGGCCAGCCGCCCGCCAGTCCCGGCGCTGCTCAACTTCAGCGCCGACGAACGCCGCCGTATTGGGCAGCACGGCCCGTGGCCACCGCCACCGGCCGGTGACGCCGGCAACGCACTGGCCGGCAACGCTGCTGCGGTGGCGTTGGGCCAGCGGCTGTTTTTTGATGCCCGCCTGTCCGCCGACGGCCGGCTGGCCTGCGCCAGTTGCCATCTGCCAGGCCAGGCCTTCAGCGACGGGCAGCCGCGCTCGCCCGGCCGGCCGGCGCCGGGCCAGACCGAGACCGGCGCGCATTCGCCACTCGACCGCAACGCGCCGTCGCTGTGGAACGCGGTACACCAGCGCTGGTACGGCTGGGACGGCGCTTTTGACAGCCTGTGGTCACAGGCCCTGCACCCGTTGATGGCGCGGCGTGAAATGGCCGCCGACACCGCGCACCTGGCCCGCCTGATCGCAACGGATGCCGACCTGAGCTGCCGCTGGCAGCAGGCCGTTGGCAGCGGCAACCGCGGCAATGCGCCAGACGAGCGCGTCGCCGTCGAGGTGGCCAAGGCGTTAGGCGCGTTTGTCGGCACACTGGTTTCGGGTCGCACCCCGTTCGACGACTTCCGCGATGCTTTGGCGCGCAACGACCTGCGCAGTGCCGCGCGCTATCCCTTGGCCGCGCAGCGCGGCCTGCGCTTGTTTGTTGGTCGCGGTGGCTGCAGCACCTGCCATGTCGGCCCGCTGTTTTCCAACGGTGAATTTGGCGATATCGGTCTGCCATTTTTTGTGCGTCCGGGCGTGGTGGACCCTGGCCGACATGGCGGCATCACCGCATTGCGGGCCAGCCCGTACAACCTGCTCGGGCAATGGGCCGACGTCACCGCGCCGGGCGGTGTGGATGCCGCACAAAAGACCCGGTTTGTCGACCAGCAGCAGCGCAACTTTGGCGAGTTCAAGGTGCCCAGTCTGCGCAACGTGGCCGCCACAGCGCCCTACATGCACAACGGTCAACTGGCCACGTTGGACGCCGTGTTGAACCACTACTCGACGCTGGACCTGGACCGCCTGCATGCCGACGGTGAACAGATCCTGCAAGCGCTGCACCTGAGCCGCGACGAGCACACCGACCTGCTGGCCTTTTTGACCAGCCTGTCGGACCCCAGAGCCACACGCTGGCGTGCAACGCCCGACGCCCGACCGTGCCGCCCGAAAAATACGCTAAGGTAAGCGGGTGCCCCGAGCCGAGGTGCTGCGCTGACCGCCCGCACGGGTCACCCGCAAAAGTCACCCGCACGGGTCACCCGCCCGGATCGCCAGCACGTATCGCCATCACTGAGTACCCGCACCCCCCCGCCGCCACCCACATCCCCGCCGGAGACCCCG
The DNA here is from genome assembly GCA_046597355.1 of Aquabacterium sp. Classification (GTDB taxonomy): domain Bacteria; phylum Pseudomonadota; class Gammaproteobacteria; order Burkholderiales; family Burkholderiaceae_C; genus Pseudaquabacterium. The sequence continues at coordinate 4,028 of JBKJKU010000006.1, read as the reverse complement.
ATGCACGAGCCCTGCGCGCATGCCCATCCTGCCGACGCCCACCCCGCACACGCGTCGGGCGCGGCGGCCATCGGCATCCCGCAAACAGGCCAGTTTGACGGCCCGGCTTTTGAGCAGGCGATAGCCGACATGCTGCGTGCCTGTGGTGTGTCGGCCGATGGCGCCCACACCGGCAAGACGCCCCAGCGTGTGCGTGAGCTGTGGCAGCGCCGCTTGCTGGGCGGCTACGCGCTGGACCCGGCCGAAGTGCTGGGTGAGGGCTTTGCCGACACCCGCCAGGACATGGTCGTGGTGCGCGGCATCGCCGTGCACGGGGTGTGCCCGCACCACCTGGTGCCGTTCCGTGGCGTCGCCCATGTGGCCTACGTCCCCGGCGGCCGGCTGCACGGCTTTGGCCGCATCGCCCGGCTGGTGGACGCCATCGGTCACCGCTTCACCTACCAGGAATGGATGACCCGCGACATCGCCGACGCGCTGGTCACCCACGGCCGAGCCCAAGGCGCAGCCTGCGTGATCGAGGCCGAGCAGCTCTGCCTGCTGCTGGGCGAAGACCGGCGCGGCGACGAGCGGGTCTACACCCAGGCCTTTGCCGGCTGCTTCACCGGCAACGACCAGTTGCGCCGCGAGTTCATGCGGGCCACCGGCGACCGCCAGGCCTGATCGCCGCGCCCCCATGCACCTGCTCTACCTGCACGGCTTCCGGTCTTCGCCCGGCTCCACCAAGGCCCGGCGCGTGCAGGCCTGGCTGGCGGCCCACCGGCCAGACGTGTTGTGGTGGTGTCCGCAGTTGCCCCCCTCGCCTGCGGCCGCCTGGGCCCTGATCACCCAGGGCATCGCCAGTTGGCCCCAGGCGCAGATGGCGGTGGTCGGCAGTTCTCTGGGCGGTTTTTATGCCACCGCCGTGGCCGAGTCCACCGGCTGCCGGGCGATGCTGTTGAACCCGGCGGTGGACCCGGCCCGCGACCTGGCGGCCTACATCGGCGAGCAAACCCAGTTCCACCAGCCTGACGAGACGTTTTTCTTCCGCCCCGAGTACATCGCCGAGTTGCAGGCGCTGCGGGTGCCGGCCCTGACCCGCCTGGACCGCTACGGCGCGGTGATCGCCAAAGGCGACGAGGTGCTGGACTGGCGCGAGATGCTGGGGCTGTTTGGCCCGGCTGCCAGCGCTGCGCCCGCGGCAGGCGCCGCCCGGGCCACGGTCAGGTTGCTGCCCGGCAGCGACCACGCGATATCGGACTTCGATGCGCACTTGCCCTTCATCCTGCAGTTCCTGAACCTGCAGGACAAACCCGATCCCTCCACCACCGAGCGTCAAGCATGAGCCTGCCCGGCCGCCAAATCGTCGAACCCACCGCCATGCGAAGTGTGGCGCTTGCCGGATGAGCGACACCGCACACCGCGCCTGGCTGGCCCAGGCCCTGCAACGCATCGAGGCCGACGCCCGCCGCTCGGCCGACACCCACTTGATACCGCTGGACCTGGCCGAGGCGCCGGGGGTCACCGTCTACTGGAAGGACGAGTCCACCCACCCGTCGGGCAGCCTGAAGCACCGGCTGGCGCGCTCCTTGTTTCTCTACGGCCTGTGCAACGGCCAGATCGGGCCGGGCACCACAGTGGTCGAGGCGTCCTCCGGGTCCACCGCCATCAGCGAGGCCTATTTCGCCCGGCTGCTGGGCCTGCCGTTTGTCGCGGTGGTGCCGCGTGGCACGGCGGCCCGCAAGTTGGAAGAGATCAACTTTTACGGGGGCGACTGCATCGAGGTCGAGCCGTCCCGGGTCTATGCCGAGGCCGAAGCGCTGGCGGCGGCACGCGGTGGCCACTACATGGACCAGTTCACCCATGCCGAGCGTGCCACCGACTGGCGTGGCAACAACAACATCGCCGAGAGCCTGTTTGCCCAGCTGCAGCAAGAGCCCCACCCGCTGCCGCGCTGGATCGTGGTGGGCGCGGGCACCGGCGGCACGTCGGCCACCATCGGGCGCTACATCCGCTACATGGGCCGAAGGCGTGAGGCGCTGGCGATCACCCGGCTGGCGGTGGTGGACCCGGAAAACTCGGTGTTCTTCGAGGCCTTTGTGCAGCGCCGGCGCGACCTGCAATCGACCACCCGCGGCCGTATCGAGGGCATTGGCCGGCCGCGGGTCGAGCCCAGCTTTTTGCCCGGCGTGATCGACCGCATGCTGCGGGTGCCCGATGCGCAGAGTTTTGCCGCCGCACTCGACCTGAGCGCACGGCTGGGCCGGCGCGTCGGGCCGTCCACCGGCTGCAACTTCATCGGCGTGCTGCACCTGGCGCGCGAGATGGCCCAATGCGGCGAGGCCGGCAGCATCGTCAGCCTGATCTGCGACGCCGGCGAGCGCTACCACGACACGCTGTTTGCCCCCGGCTGGATCGCCGCACAGGGGCTGGACGGCGTGGCCGGCGTGCAGGACAGCGCCACCGGCGGCCCGACCTGAGCGGGATGGGACAATCCATCTGGTGAACTACGCCCTGTTTGAAGATGCTGGCAAATTCCTCGCCGGCCGTGTGATGTCGGAGGCCGACGCCTCGGTGCAAATCGAGCTCGATTCCGGCAAGCGCGTGAAGGTCAAATCCGCCAATGTGCTGCTGCGCTTTGCCAAGCCCGAGCCGGCAGCCCTGATCCACGCGGCGCAAGCCGCGGCCGCCGAAATCGACCTCGACCTGGCCTGGGAGTTCGCCCCCGAGGGTGAATTCAGCTTCTGCGACTTGGCGCGGGAGTATTTTTCGGCCCAGGCCGGCACCGATCTGCAGGCCGCCGTGCTGTTCAAGCTGTTCGAGGCGCCGCACTACTTTCGCCGCGCCGGCCGCGGCTTGTTCAAGAAGGCGCCCGAAGAGACGGTCAAGGCTGCCCTGCTGGGCATCGCCCGCAAGGCCGAGCAGGCCGCGTTGATCGAGGCCTGGGCGGCTGACCTGGCCGCCGGCCGCTGCCCGGCCCCGGTGCGTGAGCAGCTCTACCGCATCTTGTTCAAGCCCGACAAAAACGGCCCCGAGTACAAAGCGGTGGTCGAAGCCGCAAAACGGGCTCAAAAAGCGCCGCTCGATTTGCTGCAGGCCGCCGGCGCGATCGATTCGCCCTACCAGTTCCACTGGAAGCGGTTTTTGTTCGAGCAGTTTGCCAAGGGCACCGGTTTTCCGGCGCTGGCCGCGCCCGCGATCAAGGACGACCTGCCGCTGGCGCCGGTGCAGGCGTTTTCGATCGACGACTCGCAGACCACCGAAATCGACGACGCGCTCTCGGTCAACGGGCTGGAGACCGGCACCGTCATCTTTGGCGTGCACATCGCAGCGCCCGCGCTGGCCATTGCACCCGACTCAGCCATCGACAAGCTGGCGCGTGAGCGCCTGTCCACCGTCTACATGCCGGGCGGCAAGCTGACCATGCTGCCCGACGAGGTGGTGCAGGCCTACACCCTGATCGAGGGCCGCGACTGCCCGGCGGTCAGCCTGTACGTCACCTACGACGAGGCCACGCTGGCGGTGCTCAAGACCGAGACCCGCATCGAGCGGGTGCCGATTGCCGCCAACCTGCGTCACGACCAGCTCGACGAGGTGGTGACCGAGGCTGCGCTGACCGGCGAGGCGGTGGCCGATTACCTGTTTGCGCCCGAGCTGGCGTTTGCCTTCCGGCTGGCCCGGCACCTCAAAGCGCAGCGCGAGGTGGTGCGCGGCAAGCCGGAGAACTTCAACCGGCCGGACTACAACTTCAAGCTCGACCCTCCGGTCTTCACTGACGCCGCAAATGCCGCAAATGCCGCAAATGCCGCCTTGGCCGCCTTGGCCGCCTCGGACAAGGCCGGCGAGCCTCGCGGCGACGAGACGGTGCGCATCTCCGAGCGCAAGCGCGGCGCGCCGCTCGACCTGATCGTCAGCGAGGCGATGATCCTGGCCAACAGCCACTGGGGCGGCTTTATCGCCAACGCTGGCGTGCCGGGCATCTACCGCAGCCAGGCCAGCATGGCGCCGGGCGTCAAGGTGCGCATGGGGGTGCGGCCAGCGCCGCATGCCGG
>JBKJKU010000248.1:0-13546 GCA_046597355.1 Aquabacterium sp. | reverse complement strand
GCCGTGAAGGAGGCGGGGCGGTGCCTGAACTGCGACGTCCAGACCGTGTTCGCCGAGCCGTTGTGCATCGAGTGCGATGCCTGCGTGGACATCTGCCCGATGGACTGCATCAGCTTCACCGCCAACGGCGACGAGGCCGACCTGCGCGGGCGCCTGAGCGCACCGGCGTTGAACCTGGCGCAAGACCTGTACGTCAGCGGCGGGCTCAAGACCCAGCGGGTGATGGTCAAGGACGAGGACGTGTGCCTGCACTGCGGCCTGTGTGCCGAGCGCTGCCCCACCGGCGCCTGGGACATGCAGAAGTACCTGTACCAGACGACGCAAGCCGGCTCCAGCTGCCGCGACCGCAAGCCCGGCGCAAAGCGGCAGGGGGCTGCCGCATGAAGCGCATTGAGGCGGTCAACGACTTTGTCGTCAAGTTTGCCAACGTCAACGGCTCGGGCTCGGCCTCGGCCAACGAGCTGTTTGCCAAGGCCATCCTGCGCATGGGCGTGCCGGTCAGCCCGCGCAACATCTTCCCCAGCAACATCCAGGGCCTGCCGACCTGGTACGAGGTGCGGGTGTCCGAGCGCGGCTGGCTGGGCCGGCGCGGCGGCATCGACATGATGGTGGCGATGAACCCACAAACCTGGGGCACCGACGTGGCCGAGGTCGAGCCGGGTGGCTACCTGTTCTACGACAGCACCAAGCCGCTGCCGCCCGAGGCTTTCCGGGACGACATTTCGGTCATCGGCATGCCGGTCACCGCCATTTGCAACGCCACCTACGAGGACTCACGCCAGCGCCAGCTGTTCAAGAACATCATGGTGCTGGGCGCCTTGTCGCAGCTGATGGACATCGATGCGAACGTGATCGAGGGCCTGTTTGGCGAGCAGTACCGCGGCAAGGAGCGCCTGCTCGAATCCAATGTGCGGGCCTTGCAGGCTGGCCGCAGTTTTGCGCGCGACCATCTGGTGCCGCCCAAATTCCCGGCGATGGGTTTGCGGGTCAAGAAATCCAACCAGGTCGGCGACCGGATTTTTGTCGAGGGCAATGCCGCCGCTGCGCTGGGCTGCGTCTACGGTGGCGCCACGGTCTGTGCCTGGTACCCGATCACGCCGTCGTCGTCGGTGGCAGAGGCGTTCGAGAAGTACTGCCGCAGCTACCGGGTGGACGCCGACACCGGCGAGCACAAGTTCGCCATCGTGCAGGCCGAGGACGAGATCGCCTCGATCGGCATGATCACCGGTGCCGGCTGGAACGGCGCCCGGGCTTTTACCGCCACCTCGGGGCCGGGCGTGTCGCTGATGACCGAATTCATCGGCCTGGCCTATTTTGCCGAGATCCCGCTGACCATCATCGATGTGCAGCGCGGCGGGCCGTCCACCGGCATGCCCACCCGCACCCAGCAAGCCGACCTGATCAGCTGCGCCTATGCGTCCCACGGCGACACCAAGCATGTGATGCTGCTGCCGCAAGACCCGGCCGAGTGTTTTGAGCATGCGGCCACCGCGCTCGACCTGGCCGACCGGTTGCAAACCCCGGTGTTTGTGATGACCGACCTGGACATCGGCATGAACCAGCGCCTGTGCGCGCCCCTGAAATGGGATGACGCCCAGCGCTATGACCGGGGCAAGGTGATGACCGCTGCCGAGCTGGAATCGGGCACCGACTTTGGCCGCTACAAGGATGTGGACGGCGACGGCATCCCCTGGCGCACGCTGCCCGGCACGCACCCGACGCTGGGCGCTTTTTTTACCCGGGGCACCACCCGCGACCCCTACGCCCGCTACAGCGAGACGGGCGACGACTACACCTACAACGTCAAGCGCCTGCTCAGAAAGTTTGCCACCGCGGCCGACCTGGTGCCGCAACCGGCGCTGCACAAGGCGGCCAAGAAAACCCGCCTGGGTGTGCTGTACTTTGGCTCGACCTCACCGGCGATGGACGAGGCGCTGGAGGCGCTGGCCGAGTCCGGCATCCACCTGGACGCGATGCGGCTGCGGGCTTTTCCGTTTCCGGCCAGCGTGCCCGATTTCATCGCGGCACATGACCATGTGTTTGTGGTCGAGCAAAACCGCGACGCCCAGATGCGCACGCTGCTGATCAACGAGCTGGAGATCGACCCGGCCTGGCTGACCAAGGTGTTGCACTACGACGGCACGCCGATCACCGCGCGCTTCATCACCCACGCGATCACGACGCACGTTCATGCGCTGGCGGTGGCACCTCGCCGCGAACGCATCGTCTGACCCGAGTCGGTCCGAGTTGATACCCAAACCCTCCGCATGACCTACCTCGCAAAACCCAAGCTGCACCACCCCACGCTGGTCCGCAACAAGGTGGGCTACACCCGGCGCGACTACGAGGGCAAGATCAGCACGCTGTGCGCCGGCTGTGGCCATGACTCGATCTCGGCAGCCATCGTGCAGGCCTGCTGGCAGCTCGACATCGCGCCGCACCGGGTGGCCAAGCTCTCGGGCATCGGCTGCTCCAGCAAGACACCGGACTACTTTCTGGGCGCCAGCCACGGCTTCAACACGGTGCACGGCCGCATGCCCAGCGTGCTGACCGGCGCCAACTTGGCGAACCGCGATTTGCTGTACCTGGGCGTGTCGGGCGACGGTGATTCGGCGTCCATCGGCATCGGCCAGTTTGTGCATGCCATGCGGCGGGCGGTGCGCATGGTCTACATCGTCGAGAACAACGGCGTCTACGGCCTGACCAAGGGCCAGTTCTCGGCCACCGCCGACCGCGGCAGCAAGAGCAAAAAGGGCGTGGTCAACCCCGATTCACCGGTGGACCTGGTCGGCATCGCGCTGCAACTTGGTGCCACCTACGTGGCACGCGGGTTTTCGGGCGACAAAGGCCAGTTGGTGCCGCTGATCGAGGGCGCCATCCGCCACGGCGGCGCAGCCTTCATCGACGTCATCAGCCCCTGCGTGGCGTTCAACAACCATGCGGGCAGCACCCGCAGCTACGACCACGTGCGCGAGCACAACGAGGCGGTGAGCCGGATCGACTTCATCGACCTGGCCGCACCGGTGACGGCAGAACTGGGTTTTGGCGAGGTCATCACGCTGCCCCAGCACGACGGCAGCGTGATGCGGCTGCGCCGGCTGCAGGCCGACTACGACCCGACCGACCGCATCGGCGCGATGAACCAAGTAATGGCGTACCAGGCCCGCGGTGAGATCGCGACCGGCCTGCTCTACATCGACCCCGATGCTTCCGACCTGCATGCCGGCCTGAACACGGTGGCCCGGCCGCTGAACAGCCTGAATGAGGCTGACCTTTGCCCGGGCCAGGCTCTGCTGGCACAGATCAACGCATCCCTGCGCTAAGGCCGGCGCCCCCGCGGCCAGCGGCGCCGGACGCGGTTGGACGGTCAACTGGCCAGGGTGTACGGCCCGCCGCGCTCCAGCGCGCGCTGGTAGGCCGGCCGGGCCTGAAATCGCCTCACCCAGGCGTCCATCGCCGGGTAGCTGGCGCGCAGGGTGCGCGCCGCCTCGCCAACAAAACTCATCTGGATGTCGGCGCCGGTCAAATCGTCGCCCACCAGCCAGTCGCGGCCCTGCAGGCTGCGGTCCACATAGCCCAGGTGGTTGGCCAACTCGCTGCTGATGCGCGGCGCCAGCGGCGCACCGGCGTCCCCCAACCGGCCAACGTAGAGCTTGAGCATCAGCGGCAGCATGGCCGAGCCTTCGGCGTAATGCAGCCACTGCGCGTAGGCCTCGAACTCGGCGCTGCCGGCAGCCGGTTGCAAGCGACCGCCGCCATGGCGCCGGATCAGGTAGTCGATGATCGCGCCCGATTCGATGATCTTCAGCCCACCGTCCTCCAGCACCGGCGATTTGCCCAGCGGGTGCACGGCCGCCAGTTCGGGCGGTGCCAGCCGGGTGGTGGCGTCACGGGCGTAGTGCCGGATCTCGTAGGGCAGGCCCAGTTCTTCGAGCAGCCAGAGCACACGTTGCGAGCGTGAATCATTGAGGTGGTGAACAACAATCATGAGTGTGCTTTCTTGACAGGGAAGTGGCGTTGATTGTGGTCGGGTTCGGCCGCTGCCGCACCGGGGTGCGCCCTGATGCAGAGGCTGTCCACCGCCGGTGGCCTGTTGCGCTGCCCTGCCGCACGGCGGCGGGCGCCTGGGCCGGCCTGGAAACATCGGCTTCAAGAAATCGGCACGGCCTGCCGATAAGGGGCTACAGCAGGGCAGCGCCTTGGGTTGCCGGTAGCGCGGCGCCCGGCGCTTATTGGCCGCCCGGCCATGCCGTCAACCCAATCCGCCCGTGGAGAGCGCCGCCGTGAGTGACATGTCAGCAGGTCAGGACGCCCTCGATCAACTCGACGAGCGGGTACGCCTGCTCGGCAGCACGCTGGTGGACCTGGGCTGGGATGTGGCCTTTCAGCAGTTGGCCGACGAGTTGCCCGATGCCCGCGACCGCCTGCTGCATGTGGGGCAGATGACAGAAGGGGCTGCCAACAAGGTGCTCGATCTGGTGGACGAGGCCCAGCTGCGCTGTGGCTCCACCGCCGCGCACGCCAGCAGCCTGTCGTCCCGCCTGGCCGGTTTGGCCGAGCATCCCGACCTGGGGGTTGGCGAGGCCCGTGCCGCCCTGGCCGAGGCAGCGGCCGTGCTGCAGCAGCAAGCCGCCGAGTCCCAGGCCCATGCTGCTGCACTCACCCAGATCATGATGGCGCAGGATTTTCAGGACCTGTCGGGCCAGGTGATCAAGAAAGTGGTGCAGATCATCAGCCACACCGAGCAGCAACTCCGTCAGCTGCTGGCGCAAAGCGAGGGCACAGCGATGGCGGTGCGGGCGTTGGCCCCGCTGCAAGGCCCTCAGGTACCCGAGAAGTCGGTGTCCCAGGACGATGTGGACGCGCTGATGGCCTCGCTGGGCTTTTAGGCGCGGCAGGCGCGGCGCGCTCAGTGCGCCAGCAGTTCCAGCGCGCGGTCCATGCCGCCGTCTTCGATCGAGATCATGGCCTGCTCTCGCACGGCGGGTTTGCCATGGAAGCAGATCGACAGGCCGGCCACGCTCATCATCGGCAGGTCGTTGGCGCCGTCACCGACCGCAATCGCGCGGTCGGTGTCGATGCCCATCAGCTCACAGACCTCCATCACCACGCGGCGCTTCTCAACGCCGTCGCAGATGTCGCCCCACGGCCGCTCGACCAGTGCGCCGGTGAGTTGGCCGTGCGCGATCTCCAGCACGTTGGCGCGGGCAAAGTCCAGCCCCAGCCGATGCCGGATACGCTCTGAAAAGTAGGTGAACCCGCCGGACACCAGCAGCGTCTTGAGGCCGGCGGCCTGGCAGGCCGCGACAAATGCCTCGACGCCAGGGTTGAGCCGCAAGCGGTTGGCATAGACGCTGGCCAGCGCGCTCTCGGGCACGCCACGCAGCAGGGCCACGCGGCGGCGCAAGCTGTCCTTGAAGTCGGTGATCTCGCCTCGCATCGCGGCGTCGGTGATGGCGGCCACCTCGTCCCGGCGCCCCGCCACGGCGGCGATCTCGTCCACACACTCGATATTGATCAGCGTCGAGTCCATGTCAAACGCCACCAGGCGGTAGTGGGACAGCGGCAGTGGCGGGGTGAAGCCCCGGATGAACAGACCGGGGGCAAATTCTTGGGCACTCATGGCGCGCGCATGTTACCCGGCGGGGTTGGCAGGTCCGGCCGGTGGACGCTGGCGCCGCCCAGGGGTTGGCGCCGGGGCCAGTGACCGGCGCCGGGGCGGCAGAATGCGGGCTGATGCAGCCCTGGGCTGCCCGACCCCCTTGCCTGATTCACGGAGCCCGCCCATGTCCGAACCCCTGGTGCTGATCACCGACCAAGATGCCGTCCGCACGCTGACCCTGAACCGGCCGCAGGCGCTGAACAGTTTTACCGCGGCAATGCATCTGGCGCTGCGCCTGGCGCTGGAGTCCGCTGCCGCTGACAGCAGTGTGCGCTGCGTGGTGCTGACGGGCGCCGGCCGGGCCTTTTGCGCCGGCCAGGACCTGAGCGAGCCCGGCATGGGCGCTGATGGTCAGCCCAGCGATGTGGAGGGTGTGGTCGAGCGCCACTACAAACCGCTGGCACTGCGCATCCGCAGCATGCCGGTGCCGGTGATCGCCCGGGTCAACGGCGTGGCCGCAGGGGCCGGCGCCAACATTGCGCTGGGCTGCGACATCGTGATCGCCGCGCGCTCGGCCAGTTTCATCCAGGCATTTTCCAAGATCGGCCTGGTGCCGGACGGTGGCGGCACCTGGCTGCTGCCGCGGCTGGTGGGCCGTGCGCGGGCCATCGGCCTGGCGATGCTGGGCGACAAGTTGCCCGCCGAAGAGGCCGAACGCATCGGCATGATCTGGCGCTGCGTGGACGATGCCAGCCTGAGCGAAGCGACCCTGGCGGTGGCGGTCCGGCTGGCCAAGATGTCGTCGCCGGCGCTGGCCGCCACCCGCAAGATCATCGACGACGCAATGCCGATGGATTACGCCGACGCGCTGGGCCAGGAGGCCCGGGTGCAGGGCGCGATGAGCCGCGGCGCAGACTTTGCCGAGGGCGTGGCGGCCTTTCTGGGCAAGCGTCCGGCGCAATTCAACGACCGCTGAGCAAGGCGGACACGCCGGCAGGTCTCAGTGGATGGGCATGACGCTGGGGTCGAACGGCCGTTCGATGCGCCACGGCAACGCCAGCAACGCGACCGCTGACGGGCCGATCCGCATCCCGGCGGGTCGGTTGCCGGTGCGGCGCGGCGCCGCGTGTCACGGCTGGCGTGCGTCTGGTGCTGGCGCCATCAACGCCATCAAGGCCACTGCATGGAAGTTGGCCACCGTCAGCGCCTGCCGGGTTTGAGGCAGGTGCAGGTAGCGGCTGAGCCCGTCGGGCAACACGTCGCCGAACTCCAGCGTCTGCCGCACCCGCCCCCCGGCATCGTGGATCATCAGGATCAGCGCCGGATTGCCCAGGCCATAGCGGGACAGGCGGTTGTCATCGACGCTGAGCGTGCGCTCGACCCGGGCCCGCGAAAACGTTTGCAGCACACCGGCGATGCGCTCGGCGGCGGCGGTATCGATGGGGTGGGCATGGCCACTGGCCTCGCCGGCCACGCTGTCATGCCGGAACCAGGCACCCGCCGCGTCGCGCTCGAAGCGCACCCGCGCGCCCTGGTGCAGGCCCTCGACAGCGGCCCAGTCGGCGTAGGGCAGGGCCAGCAGCGGCGCGCCGGGCTGGTCGTCCGCGTCGACCTTGGGCGAGGTGGGATGCTGCAGTTGCCAGACGATCAGGGCCACGGCGGCGACCAGCAGTGCCAGCCAGCCCAACGCGCGCAGGGCGGCGGCGGGTCGGGCGCTGCGGCTCATCCGCGCCGCCGGCGCCAACCGGCCCACACCGCCCAGCCCAGCGCAGCAGCGGGCAGCAGCAGCGTGCTGAGCACAAAGGTGGCGCGCATCTGGCCGTTGGTCATCTGCAGCCGCGGCAGCGCGTAGTTGCGCGGCGTGATGTCGATCAGGCGCTGCTGGTCGGCCAGGTAGCTGACGCCATTGAGAAACAGCGCGCCGTTGCCCAGCACATGGAAAAAGGAGTTGCTGGCGAAATCGCCATCCCCCACCAGCAGCAGCTCAGCCCGTGCCTCGGCTACGGGTTCGTCGGCTACGCCCGCCGCAGCGTTTGACCCGGCGCTGGACGCCGCATTTGCCGGCCCCGCCAGTTTGCGCGTGGCCAGCACCGCCAGGGTCTGCAGGCCGGTATCGGGCGGCTTGCCGCCCGGGCCGATGGCCTCGCTGCGGGCCGCGTCGCTGGTCTGCACCAGCGGCGTCAGCCGCACCTCGCCCGGTTTGCCGCGCAGGGGCAAGGGCGCCAGCGACACAGCGCCCGGGTAGAACGTCAGGCCCAGGTTGCGGGTGATCTTGTGGCGCGGGTAGCTGGACACGGCCGGCGTGGCAGCATCGGTCCAGTAGTGGCTCTTGTCATCGAAGACCTGGCGGCGCTCGACCTGCAGGCCAAACTCGGCAAACAGCGGGTCCAGCCCTGAGGCGACGAAGGGGTCGATCAGCGCGATCAGCCGGCCGCCGGCCAGTGCCCACACCCGCAACTGTTCCACCTCGGCGGCCTCGAACGCCTGTTGCGGCGCAGCGATGACCACCACGGTGCATCCGGTCAGTTGGCCGGGGCCCCGCACCAGCGCCACACTGCGCACGCTGTAGCCCAGGGTCTGCAACGCATCGCGCGCCATGCCCATGCCGTGGCGCTCGTGCATCACCAGTGACCGGCCGCCCGAGCTGTGCGAGTGGCCACTGCCCATGTCGCCCTCGAAATGGTCGTGGGTGGACAGGCTTTGCGGATCGGCCTCGACATGGCCCTCGGTGAAGCAGACGGCCTGGTTGCCCTGGGCGGTGACGCGGATCAGGCCATTGGTGAAGTCGGCCTCTGAGCCGCCGGTCACCACCACCCGCCGGCCGCCCGACTCGAACACCGTGGTGCCGGCAAACTGCACCTGGTAGCGCCGCGCCTCGGCCGGCGCGATGGCCGGATCAAAAGTGTTGACCGTCAGCAGTGGCGTGAGCGCGGCGTACTGCTTGAGCAGTGCCCGGGCGTCGCTCATCTCCTTGCTGCGCAGGTCGTAGAAAAACGTCACCTGCACCGGCTCGCGCAGCGCCTTGAGCACCTGCTGGGTCTGCGGGCCGATCGAGTAGACGCCGCCGCTGGTCAGGTCGATGCGCACCGGGTGTGCCACCGCCCACAGGTTGACCGCTGCGACCGCCGCAACCAGGGCCAGCGCCGGCAAGACCAGCGCGGCGCGGTTCATCCAGCGGCGGCTCATGCGCGCCTCGCTTTCAGCAACAGGGTGGTCAGCGCCAGCGACAGCCCCAGCACGCTGAGAAAGTAGCACACCGTCGCCAGGTTGATCACGCCGCGGATCACGTCCACGTAGTGCACCGAAAACGACAGGTGCAGGAACAACCCGCGCAAGCCGGGCAGGGCGTCCAGTGCGGACGCATAGTCGGCAAACCACAGCAGCGTCAGCACACACCAGGTCAGCAGCGCTGCGACGATCTGGTTGCCCGTCAGTGACGACATCAGCATGCCCACGCCCATGAAAGCAGCACCCAGCAGCGTGATGCCGATATAGCCGCCCAGGATCGGGCCGAGGTCGGGCTGCGCAAACAGCAAGAGCGGCAGTACCGCGGTGGCGGTGCCGGCCAGCATGATCAGCAGCATCACAAAGGCCGCCGCAAACTTGGCCAACACAATCTGCCATTCGGCCAGCGGCAGCGACAGCAGCAACTCCATCGTGCCGGACTTGTTCTCCTCGGCAAACACCCGCATCGTCAGCAGCGGCATCACCAGCAACAGCAGCAGGCTCATGTTGTGAAAGCTGCCGACCATCTGCGCCACGTTGACAAAAAACAGGCCAAAACTGAAAAACCAGCCGGTCAGGGCCCAGAACACTGCCAGCAGCACAAAGGCGATCGGGGTGGCAAAGTACTCGCGCAGTTCTTTGATGAACAGCGCCCACAGCGCTGTCATCGCGCGACCTCGGCGGTGGACGGTACGCCGTCGGGCGAGGGTGGCAATGTCGGCGAGGGCGGCCATGTCGGCGCCCGGCCCTCGCGCTGCATCGCGGCGATGAAGCGGTCCTCCAGGCTGGCGCGCTGCACCTCCAGCGACAGCAGCCGGCCCTGTGCCGTGGCACAGCGCGCCAGCGCGTCGGCCACCAGCGGTGACTGCCCCGTGCACTGGAAAACGGTCTCGTCGCCCTCGGCGTGGCATTCGACGTCGCTGACGCCTGGCACGGCGCCCAGCAGCCTGACGGCGTCGGCTGCGGCAAGGCCCGTCAGGCGCAACGCAAAGCGCGGTGTCGGCGAGGCTTCGCCCAGCGCCACCGGCCGACCTTCGTGCAGCACCAGCACCCGGTCGCACAGGGCCGCCACCTCCTGCATCAGGTGGCTGCAAAACAGCACCGCCCGGCCCTGGCTGCCGGCACGGATCAGGCCACGGGCCTCGACGATCTGCAGCGCGTCCAGGCCGTTGGTGGCCCCGTCGAGCAGCAGCACCTCGGGCTCGGCCAAGGTGGCCTGTGCCAGCCCGACACGCTGGCGGTAGCCCTTGGACAAGGTGCCGATGATCTTGCCGGCAACCGCCGTCAGCGCATAGTCGTTCATCGCCCGGTCGACCGCTGTGCGCCGTGCCGCAGCGCGCAGCCCCTTGGCTGCGGCCACGAAGTCCAGGTAGTCGGACACCCGCAAGGCGTCGTAGAGCGGCGGCTTCTCGGGCAGGTAGCCGATGTGCCGGCGCGCCGCCAGCGAGCCGGTGCCCACCGCCCGGCCGCAAACCCGCACCTCGCCCGCGTCGGGCGACAAAAAGCCGGCAATCAGCCGCAGCGTGGTGGTCTTGCCGCAGCCGTTGGGGCCAAGCAGGCCGACGATCTCGCCGCGTGCCACGCTGAAACTGACCCCCCGCAACACGGGTTGTGCGCCATAACTTTTGCGCACTTCAATGAATTCGACGCTGGCAGGCACAGGGCGGGTACGGGGTTTCAGGCAGGTGGACGAAAAACGACCCGCCTCTGGCGGGTCGGGTGGTGCGGGCGGGCGGGTTGGCCGCGGCTTATTCGAAGACCTTGCCCTTGTGCGCCTCGTACTGCGCTGGCTCGTGGCTGTACCAGATCTGGCCGTTGCGGGTGTCACGCAGGTTCTTCAACCGATCGATCGCCCGCATCGAGTGGTCGGCGCTCCAGGTGATGCCGGGCACCACGCCCTTTTCGTTCTCGGCGGTGTAGATCGCGTCGCCGGCCATGATGACGTAGCCGGTCTTGGGCAGCTTGAGCATCAACGACTGGTGGCCCTGGGTGTGGCCCTTGGTGTCCAGCACGGTCACGCTGCCGTCGCCGAACAGGTCGAAATCACCGGTCAGCTCCATGAAGTCGAAGTCCCGGGTGGTGTCGAAGTCTTTCAGCACAAAAGCGGCGCGCTGGAACTTCTCGGGCCACCAGGCGTTTTTCAGTTCGGCGTTCTGCACCACATGCTTGGCTTTGGGGAACAGCTTGATGTTGCCGGCGTGGTCGAGGTGGAAGTGCGAGTAGATGACGTACTTGACGTCAGCTGCCTTGAAGCCGAGTTTTTCGAGCTGGCGGTCGATCACCTCGTCGCGCGACTGGCGGTGGTTGAACGCGCCGCACAGGCCGGCACCCCAGTACGAGGCGCAGCCGCCGTCCGAGACCGCGACATTGACGCCGGTGTCGAACACGATCAGGCCGCGCGGATGCTGGATGATGTGCATCGTGACCGGCGCGTTGACCTTGGTGCCCACACCGCTCATCGCCGTGAGAAAGCCCTTGTCCAGCTCCAGGAAACCGCTGGTGACCTGCCAGAGTTTGATGGACTGGGCTGTTGCGGCCACGCTGGCGGCGCACAGCGCCGCAGTGGCCAAAAGTTTGAACATTTTTGATTTCATGGGGCTCTCCTCGGGGTGTTGATTGATCTTGCCAAGCATCGGGTGCAGCAACAAGGCCGCGTCACATGGGGCTTTCCCGAGCGCCGGGCCCCTGTGGGTGTTGCTGTGTGTGTCACCGCTGGTGAATGTCGCCGACGCGACGTTGCTTTACACGGCCTGATCCGGGGCTGCAGCCGATGCAGCCCCTCGTGCATCGGCCACCAGCAGGTCCACCAGGTCACGCGCAAACAGCGGCAGCGCGGCCAGGTTGCGCACGCACACCTGCATCCGGCGCAGCGCCCAGTCATCGGACAGTTGCACCGTCTCGATTGCCATGGTCTGGGCGTGGCGCCGGGCGGCCGACCCCGGCAGGATGCTGACACCGACCTCGGCCTCGACCATGCGGCAGGCGGCCTCGAAGTTGCCCACCTCGATGCGCGCGGGCAACGTGCGGTGCAGTTTGTCGCAGGCCTGGCGCAAGAAGGCGTGGATCGCGCTGGCCTGGTGCAGGCCGACGTGGTCCAGCTCCAGCGTGTCGGCAAACGCCACCGGCCCGGCGTTGGCCAGTGCATGGCCACGCGGCACGACCAGCATCAGCCGGTCCTCCCGGTAGGGGATGGTCTCCAGGTTGTCGGTGCGGATCTCGCCGGCGACGATGCCGATGTCGGTCTGGCCCTCGGTGACGGCGCGTACGATGTCGTGCGACAGGCGCTCGCGCAGGTCGATGTTGACGTCGGGGTGGCTGCGCAGGTAGGTGCGCAACACCGGCGGCAGGAACTCACCCAGTGCGGTGGTGTTGGCAAACACCCGAACCTGGCCTTTGATGCCCTTGGCAAAGCTTTGCAGGTCACCGCGCAGGTTCTCGATCTGGCCCAGCACCAGCCGCGCGTGGTGCACAAAGGCATGGCCGGGCGGCGTCAGTGTGACACCCTGGCTGGTTCGGTACAGCAGCTTCGCGCCGATGCTCTCCTCCAGGTTTTTCACCCGGGTACTGGCCGCCGGCAGGCTCATGTGCGACGCCTCGGCGCCACGCGTCAGGCCATTGGACTCGGCAATGCGCACCATCAGGCGCAGGTCAACCAGGTCAAAGTGCATGGTCATGGGCTGATTGTGCGTTGCCGGGGCGGCTGCGGCCGACAGCGCACCGCCGGACCGCAGTGCCGTGATGCCGCTCAGCCGCCCTCGACGCCGGGCAGGCTGAAGGCTTTGCCGATCTTGAAGATGCCACTGATGCGCACCGCCGGCACACCGTCCGCATGCACCAGGCCCTGCGCAAACACCAGGCTGCGGGTGACCCGCAGCACCTCGGCCTCGCCCTGCACCCAGGCGCCCAGCGGCGCTGGCGACAAATAATCGATTTGCAGGCTGATGGTGGGCAGGAACTTGAAACCGATCTCGGGTGCCTTGCGGTGGATCGACAGCGGCAGCACCATGTCCGAGAAACTGGCCAGCCAACCGCCGTGGCAGTTGCCCATCGGGTTGGTGTGGCGCCGCTCGACCCGAAAGCCCAGTTGCACCAGCGCGCCCTCGTGCCGGAGGTAGATCGGGCCGTTGATGCCGATGAAGTCGCCGCCCATCGGCATCGGCCCGAAGCCTGCGGGGATGTCGGTCGCCGGTGGCGGGCTGGCGGCGGGCTGGGTTTCGCGCATGGGTCAGGCCGGTTTGACAGGGGCTGGGGCGGGGCAGGCGGCCGGCGGCGCTGCGGTTTCAAGCGCAACCTCGGCCATGAAGTCGGCGCTCTGCTGCTGGGCCAGCACTGTGCTGGCGGTCATGCCGGCCGGTGACAGGTCAGCGCGGTAGGGGTCGTAGCGGACCCCGTCGCGCACCGCGCCGTACAGCGCTACCGCACGGGCGCGGTCGTCCGCGCCCACGGCATGTGCGGCCGCAAAGGCGCGCACGGCAGGGTGGTCGCTGTCGATCGACGGCGTGGCCGCCAGCGTTGCCGCCGACGGCCGGGCGGCGCGGGTCTGGGCGATGCGGGTTTGGGCGATGCGGGTGGCGTCGGTTTGAGGCATCGGTGTCTCCTGGGGAGACAGTTTCGCGGCAGTCTTTGCGGCAAGATGTCGCCGGTGCGCCAGCGGCAGCCGGCACGCCTCACCCCCCCCCCCCCCCCCCCCCCCCCCCCCCCCCCCCCCCCCCCCCCCCC
>JBKJKU010000206.1:0-3269 GCA_046597355.1 Aquabacterium sp. | reverse complement strand
CAATTCAAACGAGGCGAGGTTGGACGAGATGTGATGCGTCAGGCAGCTGGCGTCGCGCAGCAGTCGCTGCAAGGCGCCAGCTGCCTGACGCATCACATCTCGTCCAACCTCGCCTCGTTTGAATTGACCGGCCGCGTGCGCTGCGACATCGATGAACTGAGCTTCCGCATCTAGCAAAGACCAAGACGAAAAAAATGAGATTGGGCAACCGTTTCGCCTGCATGGTGGCTGCGGCGCCCGCGGGCAAACGGACAACCTATCGGCCATTGACGGGTGGCATCGGACTGTGCAACCGCCGCGGCGTTGCATCGACAGCCAGATGCGATACCCAACAACACACTCTACCGATGGCCGATTGATCCGTGAACCTCGACCAATGCAGCACTTCGTTGTGCAAGCGAGAACAAATGTCTGAAATCCACCAAGGCGGTTGTCTCTGCGGTTCGGTCCGTTTCAAGACGATCGGGCAGCCGCTCAAGGTATTTGTATGTCACTGCCGCATGTGTCAGCGAGCGACAGGAAGCGCCTTCGCCATCGAACCTACGTTTCTAAAAGAAAACGTCGAGTTCACCGGACAGCCGGTAGCCGCATACAGCTATCAGTCGCCCGACCACGGGCGGCTCCTGCACTTCACGTTCTGTGCGACCTGCGGAACTCGAGTCGGGCTAGCCCTTGAGCGTTTTCCACAGGTGCAAATAGTTTATGGCGGTACGTTCGACGAGCCCGCTTGGCCAAAGCCGGACTGCCATATCTTCATGAGGAGCGCAGTGCCCTGGATGACCTTGTCGGACGACGTCGAACGTTTCGAAAAGCACCTGCGCGAGGAAGATGGCAGGCCCACCCAGCCGCATCTTCAAAGCGGCCAACCTACCTCGGCCGACGTTCGTCGCACTGGCGATGCCTGACCCTTCGATCGAGAGGACGCCCTGCAACAGGGTATGCGTGCGTCCGGTCGCCGCTCATCCCGAACATCGAGAGACCCCTTTTTGACGATCAGTCGCTGGATTGCTACTTCAGGTTTGGGTCGAAAGTCCCAGTTCGCCGCCAGAGGATGAGCGGCCTGCCGTCCCACATTGCATAGCGCCGTTGCGCCCCTGACCAGGGTGTCTGCCTATTCCTATGGTGGACAGCATTCCCCGGTGATGGCGGACACCAAGCCACGCTGAAGTCGGACAACGCTCCATTCTGATCGCGGCCACCTGGCGGGTGTTCTGAGTGACCGAACGGGCTCAGGCTGCTCCGCTTTTTCGCCGGGACAAGCGATGCCCACACCAAGGGTCCGCATGAGCACGATCAGACAAGCACTTCACCTGCTGGCCGCCGACGCCGGACAGCGCATGCGGCAGGTTGCCGCAGCGCTCGGCGTCAGCAAGACCACCGCCGAATGAGAACGCTGCAATCAGGCCGACATTTACAGCGGGTGATGACCTGCTCGAAATCAAGATGGGATGGCTGGCCGCTTACCAAGTACCCACCGCAGTGTGCGGGTGGCTGGGAAATTGCGTCACTCAAAGCGCCGGGCAGTGATCGCCTAGACAGCATTGGCCAAAAAAAACGGGCCACCCTGAGGTGGCCCGTTGCTGGTCAAGCCTTGAGGGGGATCAGAAGAACTTGTACTTCATCTTCAGGTACAGGGTGCGACCCAGCGGGTTGGTCCACTGCGCGTCGTAGCCGGTCTGGAAGTTCCTTTCGGTGCGCGATGACGGCGGGTCGGTGTCCAGCAGGTTCTTCACGCCCAGCACGATGTCGAGGTTCTTCACGCCCCTCCAGCCCACCTGCGCATCCCAGGTCGAGTACGAACTCACGTCGCGCTCTGCCAGGTAGGTCGTGCCGTTGACGGCATCGGGATTGGTGTAATCCTTGTAGCCGCCGGTGAAGTTGTTGGTCAGCGACGCGTTCCAGGCGCCACCGGTCCAAGCCGCCGTGGCCGCATGGCGCCACATCGGGGTCGGGCCGTAGTCCTTGTACTTGCCCAGATCGCTGACCTCGGCCTCTCCAAAGTACTTGTAGCCGTGCTTGGTGTAGGCGGTGCCTTCCAGGTTCAGGCCAATCGCGCCGATGCTCTCAAGCTTGAACTTGTACTGCAGGCTGATGTCGACGCCCGCAGCAAAGAACTTGCCGGAGTTGTCGTAGGGCAGGTAGACGTAGGCGATCGGGAAGGCAGGGTTCGTGCTGCCCTTGAACACGCCTGCACCGGTGCTGCCGTCATAGCCACCCGGGAAAGCGGCCGGGTCGTACCGGTAGATGTTGTCCTTGAACTGGGTCGGGCTGCTCAACACCTGGATCTCGGACTTCTGCTGGATCGCGTCGCTGATGCTCAGGTCCCAGTAGTCCAGCGATGCACTGAAATTGGCACTGGGCGAGAACACCAGGCCCAGAGAGTACTGGGTCGACTTCTCGGGCTTGAGGTTCTTGTTGCCTTCCAGGCTGGTGGACTGCTGCACATTGCACTCGGTGCTGGTGTCGACCGAATTGTTGATCGGCACACCGCCCGGGCAGCGGATCGGGTCGCTCCAGTTGCCGTTGGTGTTGTTGCCGGTGGTCTGCGGCCGCAGATTCTCGTACAGCGTAGGCGCACGGTAGCCCTGGCCGTAAGAACCGCGCACCAGCAGCTCCTTCATCGGCTGGAAGCGCAGGCTGGCTTTCGGGCTGAGGTTGTTGAACGAGGTACCGAAGCCGTTTTTGTAGTCGTCGTAGCGTGCGGCCAGCGAGAGGTCCAGGTTCTTCATCAGCGGGATGCTGAATTCGGTGAACAGACCCATCACCTTGCGGTCGCCGGTCACGCTGGGGATGGCACCGGCGCCGCCCACTTCGTCACCCGAGGCCAACACCGGGAACGAGGTCTGGGCCAGGTCTTCCTTGCGGTAGGAGTAACCCGCCGCAAAGCCCACCGGACCTGCGGGCATCTGGAAGATGTCACGCGACACGCGGAAGTCGAACTCCATCGACTTGCCCGTCGCGCTTTGCTCGGGGCCGGTCAGCAGGGCACCATTGAGTGCTGCCTGGCTGGCAGCATCTTGCGCGCCGAAGACGTTGATCGCACCGGAGGCCACCAGCGGGGTCAGCTTGGCGTAGCTGAACTTGCCCGGACCGAAGGCGATAGTGCCGTCGCTCTTGGACGAGGTCAGTGCGGTTTCATAGTCCCAGCCGGCGATCGTGCCCTTGGCACCGACCAGGAAGCGGTCCATCGTGTCGTCGGTGATGTCGGTTCGGCCACCACCCGCCACCGTGCGCCAGGTGCCCGTGATCGGCCCGGTGGGTGTGACAAC
>JBKJKU010000183.1:0-39665 GCA_046597355.1 Aquabacterium sp. | reverse complement strand
TTCAAGCCGGTCTTTGCTGACGTTCAGCGTAAAACGCTTGTTCTCGGTGTCGAGCTTGAGCGCGCTCCAGGGCACCGCAAACAGCTTGTCGGCGATGCCGAGAAAACCGCCGTAGGACAGCACCGCGTAGCCGATCCGGCCACTGCGCATGTCGAGCATGATTTCCTTGATGTCGCCCAGGTCGTCGCCCTCGGGGTTGTAGACGTCGTTGCCCATCAAGGTGTCGGCGCCCATCAGTTCAGGGCCAGGGCCGTGCCGGCGCTCGGTGCCGATGGCGTCGCCCGCAGCAACTTTGTACATACCGTAGGGGTCGCGGTCTTCGTAGCTCATGGTGTGTCCAGTCAGGTCAGAGTTGGGGAAGGCGCGCTGTGCGCGCCGACGAGGGCTGCGGTTTCCAGCCCGAGCCCCTACCGTAATGCCGGTGCGCCGGGTCGGTCCGTGCGCCAGCACACCATCGCGCACAGCAGCGCTGCGGCTGTGTGCGCCGCGGTGCCAGCGTCAGGCGCCCAGCTTGATGCGGCCCGCCGCCACGTGGTTGTTGAATTCGGTCAAGGGCATCGCCGCCGAGCCGCGGGTGTCGCCGTCGGTCCAGCTCAGGGTGGCATCGCTGGCGGTGGTCTGCACCTGCACGCGACCGGTGCGGATGGCGATGTTCAGGCCATCACCTTCGCGGTATTCGACGGTGCCAACAATTTGTGCGGTCTGGTTCATGGCGTTGCTCCAAGCGGGGGGGGGTGACAGTTAAATGTGGGTGGGCGTTGGCGCGCTGGGGTGATCAGGGCGCGGCCCGCAGGGCCAACACGGCGTTGGTGCCACCAAAGGCAAACGAGTTGGACAACATGGTCCGGCCAGCAGCACCGGGCCGGGCGGTGTTGGGCACGTAGTCCAGATCGCAGGCCGGGTCGGGCGACCACAGGTTCAGCGTCGGCAAGGCCACCGCCTGCTGCATCGCCAGCAGCGACATCACACATTCAAGCGCACCGCCCGCACCCAGCAGGTGACCGTGCAGGGCCTTGGTGGCACTGATCGGCACCCGGCCGGCGCGCTTGCCAAAGACATCGTGGATCGCCGCCGTCTCGACACCGTCGTTGGCCTGGGTGCCGGTGCCGTGGGCGTTGATGGAATCGACCATCGAGGCATCGATGGCGGCCGACTTCAGGGCCGCACGCATCGCCGCGGCCTGGCCTGCCACGCTGGGCCGGGCGATGTGGCCGGTGTCGGTGACCAGGCCGTAGCCGATCAGCTCGCCGTGGATGGGCGCACCCCGTGCCAGCGCCCGGTCCCAGGTCTCCAGCACCAGCATCGCCGCGCCCTCGCCCAACACCAGGCCGCTGCGGTCCTTGGCAAAGGGTTTGCAGGACGCGGCCGCGTCCACCGGGTCCGCAGTGGCCAGCGTGTGCAGGGCCTCCCAGGCCTTCATCGAACCCAGCGACAGCGGCGCCTCGGCGCCGCCGGCCAGGGCCAGGTCCAGCCCGCCATGGGCCAAGCGCAACCAGGCCTCGCCAATCGCCACCGACGACGACGAGCAAGCGGTGGAGTAGGTCAGGTTCGGCCCGCGAAAGCCGTGCTCGATGCCGATCCAGGCGGCGGGCGCGTTGTGCATGCCCATCAGGATCATCAACGGCTTGATGCGGTCGGACGGCCCGCCGTACAGCGTCTGGTAGCCCTCGTCCATGGTGTGCGAGCCGCCCATGCCAGTGCCGACAAACACACCGGCTGCGTCGCACGCGGCCGGGCTGAGATCCAGCCTCGCGTCGGCCAGCGCACGGCGCGCGGCAACGATTGCAAACTGGCTGACCCGGTCCAGCAGCCGCAGCTTGGGCGCATCGAAATGCGCGCTGCCCTCGAAATCGACGGTTGCGGCCAGCGGTGCCAGCAGGCGCTGGCTGGCCTCGGTGTCCAGCCGGCGGATGGCAGACCGGCCGGCACAGGCCGCCTCGAACACCTCGGCAGCGCTGTGGCCCAGTGGTGAGACCAGGCCGATACCGGTGATCGCAACGCGTCTCATCGCCCGGACACCGCGTGCAGTGCGGCCGCGCCAGCAGGCGTTGCCGGTGCCTGTTGGGCGGCGATCAGCCGGTCGATGAAGCTTGCCACGTCACCCACGCTGGCCAGTTGCACCGGCTCGGCGGGCACGCTGATCTTGAACTCGTCCTCGATGTTGAACAGCAGCTCCGCCACGCCCAGCGAGTCGATGCCCAGGCTGTCCAGTGCGGCGTCGGGCGTGATCACACCGGGGTCCAGCGGATAGTCCCTGAGCAGGATGCGGCGCAGCTGATTGAACGTCGGGCTGGTGTCTGGGCTGCTGATCGGGCCGATGGTCGGGCTGATCGTCGGGCTGATCGTCGGGCTGACGGGCGGGCCGATGGTCGGGCTGACGGGCGGGCTGTTGGTCGTGTTCATGGGCAGGCTCCAGGGGGATGGGGTCAGGGCCTTGTCGCGGCGCCTGCCGTCGGTGGGCCGGCACGGCGAGGGCTGGCGGCCAGTTGGGCAACCGTGGCGGGGTCGAGCGCGCAGTCCAGCTTGCCGGCCCAGCGCGTGATGCGTTGCGCACCCCAGGCCAGCAGGCCCGGCCGCCTGCGCAACAGGGCCAGGATCGGTGCCCACAGCACGGGCCGCATCGCCACATGCGCAAAGGCAGCCGCCAGGCGCAACCGGGGTGCGAACAGGCGCCGCCAATCCGCCCGGTAGCGGCGCTGCACGCCAACCTGCCACCGACCCGCCGCCTGGGCCGCAGCGCTGCTGGCCGAACTGCTGGCGGGGCTGCTGACCATGCCGTTGGCGGTGCGGCTGACAGATGGGCTGAAAAGCGGGCCGAAATGCGGGCTCAAAGACGGGCTGAATGACGGGCTGGCCGCCGTGTCCGGCGCCGCCAGACCGGTCGGCGGGTTGGCCTGCAGCAGGTGGCTGCACAGCAGCCAGGCCGATTGCATCGCCATGCTCATGCCCTCGCCGATGATCGGATGGGCCTCGCCGGCGGCATTGCCAATGCAAAAAGCCGCACCGCTGCGCTGCCTGTGCATGCCGGGGGACAAGGGGCCGGAGGCCAGCCAGGCGCCGACCCGCTGCGCGGCCCGCAGCGCCAGTGCCAGCCCGGCACAGTCCCGCTTGAGCATCGCCTCCACCACCTCACCCGCCGACTGGCCGGGTGATGCGCGGCGCAGCGCGTCGAGACGGTCGGCGCGGATACAACAGGCCAGCGTGGTGAGGCCCTGGTCGGCGACCACCAGCCCACCGTAGCCGCCCTTGAAGCACAGCACCGGCAGCAGGCTCGGCGCCAGTTGCGCGCCCGAAAAATTGGCCTTGAACGACAGCAGATCACTGCCGCGCCTCGCCCGGCGAGGGTTGCCCCGGTCGGCCGGCAGGGTGCGCAGCGAGCCATGCGCCAGGATTGCGACGGGCGCTTGCAGCAGCAATTGCGCGCCAGACACAAGGTCACGCAACCGCAGGCGCTGGTCACCCGCCGGGCCGGTGAGCGACAGCGCCATGCAGGGCTGGAACACCCGCGCACCAGCGGCGCGGGCCTGGTCCAGCAGCATGGCGTCCAGCGACTCTCGGCCCAGCGCCCGGCCCCAGGGATGCTGGGGGTTGACCGAGGCCGGCAGGTCGGCGATCAGGGACGTCGGGCCGCCCATCAGCGCCACCTGGCGCAAGGCCGGGCCGGCCAGCGCCCTGAACGGGTCGCCAAGCCCGAGCGCATCGATCAAGCCCAGGTTGCTGGCGGCGATGCAATCGCCACACACCTTGCGCCGCGGGAATTGCTGTTTCTCGACCAGCGCCACCGACCAGCCGGCCCGCGCCAGCAAGATCGCCGCAGTCGACCCGGCCGGCCCGGCGCCAACGATGACCCCATCGAAACGGGCGGGCGTCATTGCGCACTGCCCGCGGCAACGTGACGCTCAGCCCGAAAACAGTGGCTGAACAGGCCGGCGGCGTGCTCGACAAGCGTCCACGCTGCGGCAAGGCCAGAACCGCCAGGTCCGTCCGCTGTGGCCGCACTGGCCGGCCACAGCGCCGAGATCTCCTGGCCACGAAAGCCGGCGTGCACGCTCAGCACGGCGTCGGCGCGCGTCACGGCGTTGGCGCCGATCAGGCCAACCAGGTGGCTGCCAACCAGCGCCACCCCGGCCCGGCGGGGCTCGCAGGCCAGAAAACAGCGGCTGCGGGCGGCGGCGGCGGCCAGCAGGCGGGCCAGCGGCGCGGCGTCGAAATGGTGCAAGAACAGGTTGGCGATGATCAGGTCCCAGGCTGGCGCGACAGTGGGCGGCACAGCCCCCATTGCCGGGGCCGACGCGGCGCCTGGCGGGCCGGCCCAGTCCAGCACATCGGCCACCAGCGGCTTGGCGGCCCAGCCGCAGGCGGCAAAGCCTGCCAGGGTCGACGGCTGCACCAGGTCTTGCCGGTCCAGCAAGCGCAGTTCAACGCTCGGCCAGGCGTCGCCCAGGGCTTGCGCCACGCCCAACATCAGCGTGCCATCGCCCGCACCCAGCTCCAGCACCCGCAGCGGCCCGGCGCGCTGCCGGTACATTTGCGACGCCCTGATGGCGCGCAGCAAGATCTGGCGCGTGCCCATGGCGCGGTGTACCCGCCGCAGATCGCGCCGCGACCGCAGCGCAGACGGGTCGTCGATGGCCAGGTGGTCCAGCGCTTCGGCAGTCACACACCGGGCCATCATGGCGCCCGTCCTGAGGCCGGGTGGCCGTACGCGGCCGCCATCACTGCACTGCCAGCAAGGCGCCGTGGCACGCAAACCCGGCGCCAAACGCTGACAGCCACCACCATCCGGCCGGCGCGCCGTCGGCCAGCGCGGCCTGCAGCACGAAGTAGACAAAGGCGCTGGACAGGTTGCCGTACTCCCGCAGCATGGCCGCGCTGTAGCGCAGGGCCTCGGGCGGCAAATCAAGGCGCCGCTGCACCGCCTGCAGCACGTCACGCCCGCCGGCGTGCAGGATCCAGGTCTGGATGTCGCCAATGTCCATCCCAGCCCGCGCCAGCACCGTTTGCTGCACCTGCTGGGCATAGTCGGCGGCCAGCACCGGCACGGCCCGGGTCAGCACATTGCGCAGCAGCCCTTGCCGCTGCTCAAACTTCAGCGCATCACGCTGCGCCGGCTCGATCAACGACGCGCTGTCAACCCATTTGATGCGCCGGCCGGTGTCACGGGGGCTGCGCGACAGCACGGCCGCGCCAGCGCCGTCGCCAAACAGGCAGGCGCTGATCAGCACACCCGGATCGTTGTCGAGGTACATCGCGGCACTGCTGATTTCAACGCACACCGACAGCACGTGCGCGCAACGGCCAGAACCCAGCAAAGTCCAGCCCAGCTCCATGTTGGGCAGCGCGGCGCCGCAACCCTGGCCGACCAGGTCCAGCGCCATCACATCGCTGCGCAGGCCCAGCCGCTCGACCACATGACCGGACAGCCCGGGGCACATGTAGCCCGTGCAGGTGCTCACGATCACGGCGTCGATCTGCTGCGCAAGCAGCCCGGCATCGGCCAGCGCGCGCTGGGCCGCTTCGGCAGCCAGCCGGGGTGCATGCGCTGCAAATCGCCGGGCCAGCGTGTCCGGATCGATGGTGAAGACGTCCGCCAACCCATCAACCGCCAGACGCCGGGCGTCAATGCCGTTGTCGCGCTGCAGCACACTGCGGGCGATGAAATGCGCCCGGGCGTCAAGCCGGCCCAACCAGTCGGATTGCTCGAACGCCTGCAGGCATTCGGCCTTGGTGTAGCGGGTGCTAGGCACGGCAGTGCCAACGCCGCAAATGAACATCGGCGCGGCAGGCTGCAGCCGCAGCGGGTGGTTGACCGGGGTGGCTGTGGTGGTGGCCGTGGTGGCGGCAGTGGTGGCGACAGCGGTGTCAGGCACAGGCGGTGCTCCGCGCAATGCCGCCCAGCGAACAGGCGCTGGCAGGCAGCTTGGGCCGCGGCCGTCGCGAAGGCGCCGGACCGGCAATACAACACCGCGCTGACTGGGATGGCTTCAAGCTGGGCACTCCGTGCGATGACCCCAAACCTGGCTGCCTTGGCACACCTGGCACTGCACACACAGCCGGCACACCCGGCACACCCGGCACACCCGGCAGGTCGATCCTCAGGCGTCTTGCCATGCTGCACCGCAAAACCTGCCGTGTATGTTCGCTGGCGAACACAGGCGGCCAGGCCGCAATCGCAGCGCATCGCAGGCGGCCCGCGGGCCGGTTTCGTGGGCCACCGCACAGACCGCATTGCGTCGAGTCGATTGACTGACAGGGCAAGTGCACCTACCCCCACCGGCGCTGCCGTTGAAAGGACTGACATGACACAAACCGTGCCCGCGCACATCGAGCCGTCCAGACATTCCACCGAACAAGTGGACGAAAAACTGCGGCAAGTCGAGCGCAATGTCGACGCCGCGCCCGGTGCCGGATCGCCCGCGATCAAGCCGAACACTGCATTGGGCGAAAACGGCAAACCGTTGAACGACACCCCCGAAAACGAACGCGCCTGAAACCGTTCGCCACTGCCCACTGAAGGGTTGCGGGGCCCGTACCGCGCCTGCATCACAGCCCCTGTCCCCCCGTAGAAAGCCAAAGCCCATGAATTTCTCGTCGCTCAACCCCTCACGCGCCTTGATAGGTGTTTCGCTGCTGCTCGGCCTGCTGTCGGGCTGCGCCCAAATGGGCAACACAGCGGGCATGCCCATGGGCGACAACCTGAGCCTCAGCGGCAGCCAGGAAGTGCCACCCGTCACCACCACCGCGGCGGGCACGGGCCAAATCCGGGTCATGGCCGATGGAAGCGTCAGCGGCAGCATCACGACCACCGGCGTGCCGGGCACCATGGCCCACATCCACTTCGGCGCCCGTGGCGTCAATGGCCCGGTGATCATTCCGCTGACGGGCGTCAGTCCGGGCGTCTGGTCGGTGCCGGCAGGCGCGAAGCTCACCGCCGAGCAGCTTGATGCCTATCGGGCCGGCAAGCTGTACGTCAACGTGCACTCGGAGATGAACAAAGGTGGCGAGATCCGCGCCCAGCTGATGCCGTAAGCCGTTGCACCGGCGGCATGGGCCGAGAATGTGGACTCCGCTGCCGCTGCAGCTGACGCCCAGCGCCCTGCCATGCCCGACACCCGCATTGTTGCCGTCCCCGCGCCCAGCAGGTTGCCGCGCCGGCGCCGGGTGTTGAGCCACTTGCTGGCGCTGCCGCTCGCTGGCCTGGCGGCGACGTCAGGCCGAACCTGGGCCAGCGGCTTGCCGGAGGTGCCCGCCGGGCCGGGTTCATCCAGCGCCATAGCGCACCTGCGCGACAGCGCCAAGGCGCACGGTTTGGCCGCGTGGCGCCAACGCCGCGACATCAACGCCAGCTTCAGCGGTGCCTGGTCACCCGCCTCGGGATGGCCGGCCGCTGAACCCGGCGACGCTGCTGCGGTGCAATTGCGCCTGGTGCCACCGGCGGACCTGCTGGCCGTGCGTCAGGGCCAAGACAGTGCAAGCCGGGGACTGCTCAGGCCGCAGGCCGGGTTGGGCCCGGCAGCGTCGGCCGCCAGCCTGGTGCCGCCGCAGGCTGCACCCGCTGACGACGCCATGGCCGTGTTGTCCGCCGACGCGCTGTGCCTGTTGCTGCTGGGTCCGCTGGCGGTGCTGGACCGCACCACGGCCGTCAACTGGGGGCCGCCCGACACCTTGGACGGACGACGCTGTGACCAATTGGTGTTGACCGTGACACCCGGCCTGGGACTGGCGCCCGAGAGCCGGATGGCACTGTTCATCGACCGTGATGTGGGCTGGCTGCGCCGGCTGAGGTGGGCCGGCGACAACCCGGGCGCGGGCTGGCGCGGCTTGGCCGAGGTGGATTTTTTCGACCACTTCAGCCTGCACGGCATGGTCTGGCCGCGCCGGTTCCAGTCGCCCTCGCGTTGGTGGTGGCCGGGCGCCCGGCCCCAGACCGGCCGCCTGACCGGGCTGGACCTGGACCGCGGCTACAGCGCCGACGCGCTGGCAGTCGAGCGCTGGACCGGTGCGGCTGCCGCTCCGGCGCGCCCGCTGCCGCCGGCCTGAATCAGCCCAGCAACCGGCTCAAACCGCCCGCAGTGCCGCGCGCAGCTGCGCACCCACGTCGGGCTTGTCGGCAAACGGGTCGGTCGGGTTGTGGCCCATCACGACATCTTCCATCCGGGTCTGCACCGAGGCCAGCGCCTTGGGGTGGCTGAAGATGTAGAACTGCTCGTCGCGCAGCGCGGCAAACACCTTCATTGCCACGTCGGCGGCGCTGACCTTGCCGCTGCCCACAGCCTTTTCGCTCATCGCCCGGCCGATCAGCTGGCTGCGGGTGGGCTGGACATCGGCGTCTTGCATCTCGGCCGGCCGGTTGCGCTGGCTGGCACTGATGCCGGTGGGCACAAAAAACGGACACAGCACATGGGCGTGCACCTGCCCGGTGACCAGCGCCAGGTCCTGGTAGAGCGTTTCGCTGAGGGTGACCACCGCATGTTTGCTGACGTTGTAGACCCCCATGTTGGGGGGGCTGAGCAGGCCGGCCATCGACGCGGTGTTGACGATGTGGCCCTCAAAACCAGGGTCGGCAGCCGCAGCGGCCAACATCATTGGGGTGAACAGGCGCACGCCGTGGATCACGCCCCACACATTCACGCCCAGCACCCACTCCCAGTCCTTGACAGTGTTCTCCCAGACCAGGCCGCCGCTGCCGACACCGGCGTTGTTGAACACCAGGCTGGGCGCGCCGAAGGCCTGCTGCACCGCATCGGCCAGGGCCTGCATCGCGTCGGCCTTGGACACGTCCACGACATGGGCGATGACCCGGCCGTCATGCAGCGCGGCCAGGGCCTCGACCTCGACCCAGGCGGTGTTGAGCGCATCGGCCTGCACATCGACCATCACCACGTTCATGCCCTCGCGGGCGGCGATGCGGGCGCACTCCAGGCCGAAGCCTGACGCCGCGCCGGTGAGCACGGCGGTCTGGCCCTTGAAACTCTTGACGGAATTCATGCGGAAGGTGCTTTCTTGATCTGGAAACCGAAACGGGGAAAGTGGACATGCAGCGTGCCAGCGCGGGGGTCTTGTCGCCGGACCACCACCTCATCGGCCGACAAGCCGACCAGTACGCCCGAGACCGGGTCGCTGCCGTAGTCGGTGGCGGCCACGCTGACGGCCTGGTCGGGCTCGAAGCCCTGGTCGGCAGCCACCGCCACCGGGGCGTAGCTTTGGGCCTCGGTGGCCGCAGCGGCGACGGCTATCGCCTCGGTGCTGCTCATGCGGTCCGGGGTGGGGTGGCCGATGGCGAGCAGGCGGTCCAGCCAAGCGGCCACCGCGGGGTAGGCATCGATCAAATGAGCCACCGGCTGCGCCCGCCTGATGAACCACAGGCAGTGGCCCACCGAGAAATCGGCAATGCAGGGCATGGCGCCCAACAGCCATGGCCCACCCTGCGCCAGTTGGGCATCGAGGGCCGCGAGGTGGGTCTTGATCTGCGCTGTCCCGTCAGCCAGGGTCAGCCGGGGCACGCTGCCGCGCATCGCCGCCCGATCGGCGGCAAAGCCCTGGATCACGTCCGGCGGTGAGCCGCCCAGGATTGCTGACAGACCCGCCGGCTGCATGGCCCAACACACGGCGGCCTGGAACAAGGTGCCGTCGGCCCATTGCGCCAGCAGCGGCGCCAGTGGCGCGGTGGCCGGGTACAGGCTGGGCGTGGGCTGGCGCGTCTCCAGCAGCCTGGCGATCAGTGCGGTGTCGCAGTAGATGTCGGCGCCCACCTGCAGCACCGGCGTCTTGCGGTAGCCGCCGGTCAGCGCCACGACATCGGGCTTGGGCATCACGGATGGAATCATCACCGAGCGCCAAGGCAGCTGTTTGAAGCCCAGGATCAGCCGCACCTTCTCGGCAAAGGGTGACATCGGGTAGTGGTGAAGGATCAGGTCGGACATGAAGGCTCCTGGGTGGGGTGGATTCAATGCAACTGGGCGCGGGCCACGATGGCGCCCAGGTCCAGGCCGGCCGGCAAGCAGCCGTAAACATCGCTGGCCTCGGCCAGACGGCTGGCACAAAAGGCCGCAAACACGGCGTCGGTCGAGTGCTGGCGCAGCAGCGCGGCTTGCAGCACCAGCGCGGTGTCGCGGGCCAGGCGGCGGGCCTGGGCCTCGTCCGCGGAGTGACCCGCGCCACCGTCCAGGCCGTGCAGCACCCGCGCCACGGCGGCGTCCAGCGCCGCATGCGCGCCCTGCGCGGGCGCCACCTCTCGGGCCAGCGCGTCGGCCACTGCGCCGGTGCGCAGCGCGCGCTTCAGGTCCAGCGCCATGATGTTGCCGGCGCCCTCCCAGATCGAGTTGAGCGGCATCTCGCGGTAGATGCGGGCCATCACGCCCTCACCCTGCGCTTCGACATAGCCGTTGCCGCCCAGGCATTCCATCGCCTCCTGGGCAAAACCGGCGCCGCGTTTGCAGACCCAGAACTTGGCAATCGGCGTCAGCACACGGCCGATCAGCGCCTCATGGCCGGTCGGGTCGGTGCTGTTTTCCGTGGCGTCCACGGCGCGCGCCAGGCGCAGCGCCAAGGCGGTGGCGGCTTCGCTCTCCAGGGCCAGGTCGGCCAGCACGTTTTGCATCATCGGCTGATCGATCAAGCGCTTGCCAAAGGCCTGGCGCTGCGCCGTGTGATGCAGCGCAAGCGACAAAGCCTGGCGCATCAGCCCGGCGGTGCCCAGCGCGCAGTCCAGCCGGGTGATCGCGCCCATCGCCAGGATCTGCGGTATGCCGCGGCCCGCTTCGCCCGCCAACCAGGCGGTGGCGCCATGGAACTCGACCTCCGAACTGGCATTGGCCTGGTTGCCCAGCTTGTGCTTGAGGCGCTGCACGCGGATGGCATTGAGGCTGGCACCGCCCGATACGCCCTGCCCGTCGGGCAACCAGCGCGGCAAAAAGAAGCAGCTCAGGCCACCCGCCGCCGGGTCGGACGCTGAGCCCGGCGTGCGCGCCAGCACCAAAAACGCATCACACATCGGCGCCGACATGAACCATTTGTGGCCGGTCAGCTTGTAGCGCTGGCCCCAGCCATCGCTGCCATCAGGCACCGCCTGCGTGGTGTTGGCCCGCACGTCCGAGCCGCCCTGCTTCTCGGTCATGCCCATGCCCATGGTCAGGCCGAGCTTTTGATCAAACGGCAGGAAGCGGCCGTCGTAGACCCGGCTGGCCAGACCCGCACCCCAAGCGGCGTGGATCGCCGGGTTGGCGCGCAATGCCGGCGTGACGGCGTAAGTCATCGAGATCGGGCACAGGGTGCTGGGCTCGGCCTCGGTGAACAGCATGAAGGCGGCGGCGCGCTCAATGTGGGCGCCCGGCCTTTCAGTCCACGGCGTGCCGTGCAGGCCTTGCTGCATCGCTTGCGCCATCAGCGCGTGGTAGCTGGGGTGGAACTCGACCTCGTCGATGCGGTGGCCAGAGCGGTCGTGGCTTTTCAGCTGGGGCGAGAAGGTGTTGGCCAGCCGGGCATGGCGCTGCATCTCGGCCGAGCCGGCGGTGGCGCCGAGTGCGGCAAAACGCGCCGCATCGAAGCCCGGCAGGTTGAACCGCAGGGCATCCTGCAGCGCCCGGTTGCCGGTGAACAGGTTCTGCTCGACCAGCGGCGTGCTCTGGTTGAAGACATCGTGGGTGACAACGGCGTTCATGGCGACCTCCACATCTCGATGTGCGGGATGGTGTCTTCGATGTAGGGCTCGCCGACCGGCACAAAGCCGTGGCGGCCGTAGAAGCGCTGCAAATGCGCTTGCGCGCTGATACGGTTGCCGGCGCCGGGCCAGGCGGCGTCGGCGCGCAGCAAGCCCTCCGCCACCAGTTGATCGGCCAGGCCGCTGCCGCGCAAGGGTTGGTCCAGCACCACCCGGCCCATCGACGGCTCGGCGTACTTGATGCCGGGGTCAACCAGGCGCAGGTAGGCGCGCAGTTCACCCGCCGAATCGCGGCCGTTGAGGTGCCAGCACTGCCGGTCAACGCCGTCCGGGTCGAGAAACGGCCCTTGCTCCAGGATGAACACCTTGGCGCGCAGGGCCAGCATGTCGTAGACCCCATCCCCGCCCAGGTCGGCAAAGCGTTGCCAGGTCCAGGACAGGGCGATCATGGTTTTGACCCCGGGCTCGATCAGACCAGCTTGACGAGCTGCTTGCCGAAGTTCTTGCCCTTCAGCAGGCCGAAGAATGCCTCGGGCGCGGCTTCAATGCCTTGCGCCACCGTCTCGCGGTACTTCAAGGTGCCTGCGGCCACACCGGCGCCCAGCTCAGCCAGCGCGGCGGGCCAGTCATCCATGTGCTCGCTGACGATGAAGCCCTGGATCTTCATCCGGTTGACGAGGATCAGCTGGGGTGCGGCCATCGGGATCGGCGCGCCGTTGTAGCCGCTGATCATGCCGCACATCGCCACCCGGCTGAAGGCATTGGCCCGCATCATCACCGCGTCCAGGATCATGCCGCCGACGTTTTCGAAATGGCCGTCGATACCGTTCGGGCAGGCCTCTTTCAGCGCCTGGGAGAGCGACTTCAGGTCCGAGAACTGCTTGTAGTCGATGCAGGCATCGAAGCCGAGCTCCTCAACCACATAGCGGCATTTGTCGGCCCCACCGGCGATGCCCACCGCACGCGCACCCCGCGCCTTGGCCAGCTGGCCCACTGCACTGCCCACCGCACCGCTGGCGGCCGAGACCACCACCGTCTCACCCGCCTTGGGGTTGATGATGCGCACCAGGCCATGCCAGGCGGTGACACCCGGCATGCCCACCACGCCCAGGTAGGCCTGCAGCGGGATCTTGCGGGTGTCGACCTTTTGCAGCACGCCGCGCTGGTTGGCATCGACCACCCGGTATTGCTGCCAGCCGCCCATGCCCAGCACCGTGTCACCCACGGCAAAGTTGGGATTGCGTGAGGCCACCACCTCGCCCACCGTGCCGCCGCCCATCACCTCGCCCAGCGCTTGCGGCACGGCGTAGCTCTTGCCGTCGTTCATGCGGCCGCGCATGTACGGGTCCAGGCTCATGTAGTGGTGGCGCACCAGCACCTGGCCGTCGTCCAGCTCGGGCACAGCCAGTTCCACCAGCTTGAAGTTGTCGGCGTTGGGCTCACCGGTGGGGCGGGAGACCAGCTGGATCTGCTTGTTGATGAGGTCGCTCATGGGTTGGGTGCTTTCGGGGTTGTGGGGTTGAGGGAAAGGGTCTTGCGATCAGTCGGGTGTTTTTGTGGGCGCTTTCGGGGGCGCTTTTGTGGGCGCTTTTGAGGGCGCTTTTGTCGGCGCTTTTGCTGATGTCTCCACGGGGGCGTCTACTGACCCATTCGCCGTCTGGGTCGTCACCCGGCCGCGCGCCGGCAGCGCCCGCAGATATTTGAAGGTGCCGGTGGCATTGGCGCAGAGCTTGCCCTCGTCATCGAACAGCGAGGCTTCGCAAAACGCCATCGTGGTGGTCTTGTGCAGCACCTTGGCCACGGCACGCAACTGGTGCTCGGCCGGGCGCATGAAGCTGGTTTTCATCTCGACCGTCGCCACGCCGGTGCCGTGCGGGTTGGCACTGCGTGCGGCCATCGCCATCGCCACGTCCAGCATGGTCATGACGACGCCGCCGTGCGCCACGTCCCAGGTGTTGAGGTGGGAGGCGTCCAGGTCGATGCGCAGGTCGGCATGGCCGTCACCAAAGCCATGCAGCTCGATGCCCAGTGATTCGACAAACGGCACCTTGACCGGAAACTGCAGGGCGGCTGGCTTTTTCGGGGTCATGGTCTGCTGGGGTACAAGCTGGCGTGTGAGCGTCAAGCGGTCAATGGCCAATGACGCAACTGACGCCGCCGTCCACCGCCAGGATCTGACCGGTGATGTGCTTGCCGGCGGCAGACGCAAACAGCAGCGCTGCGCCTTTCAAGTCGTCGTCGTCACCCAGCCGGCGCAGCGGTGCCCCAGCGGCCATGCGCTCGCCATTGCCGTCGGCCAGCGCGTGCACGGTCATCTTGCTCGGGAAGAAGCCCGGCGCAATCGCATTGACGGTGATGCCGTGCTCGCCCCACTCGGCCGCCAGCGCACGGGTGAAGTTGACGACCGCGTCCTTGCTGGTGTTGTAGGCCAGGGTCTCCATGCCCGCGGGGTTGCCGGCCAGACCGGCGATCGAGGCGATGTTGATGATGCGGCCCTGGCGGCGCGGGATCATGCTGAGCTTGGCGATGGTCTGGCTGAAGACAAACAGGCTGCGGATGTTGAGGTTCATCACCTTGTCCCAGGCCGCCAGCGCATGGTCTTCGGCCGGCGCGCCCCAGGCCGCACCGGCGTTGTTGACCAGGATGTCGACCGGGCCGAGGCGCTCCAGCGTCTCGGTGCAAACCCGGCGCGCTTCATCCGGGTTGGCGGCATCGGCAGCGATCCAGCGGGCGTCAATACCGCGTTGGTTGAGGTGGGCAATGGCCTCCTCCAGATCGGCGGCCTTCCTGGAGGTGAGCATCAGCTTGGCACCAGCCTCGCCCAAGGCCTCGGCGATTTGCAGTCCCAGGCCGCGTGAGCCACCGGTGACCAGCGCCGTGCGACCGCTCAGGTCGAAGAGTTGTTGTATTGGGGTGCCCATGGCGGGATGCCTTTCTAGACGGCGTTAGGGATGCGCGCAGGCGCGTTGACAAGCAGGACCGCAAGGTCAGAACCAGGCGTCCTGCATCTCGCGGCAAACAGGATTGCGGCTGGCCACCACTGCCAGCCAGGCAGCAGTCTTGGGCAGTTCGTAGTCGAAAAAGTAGTGGCAGGCCTGCACCTTGCCGGCAACGAACCCCGGGTCGGCCGCGGCCGCGCCGCTGGCGCCCTGCAGCACCACTGTGGCCACGTCCAGCCAGATCCACGCCAGCACCACATGGCCAAAGGCCTGCAGGTAGGGCGTGGCGTTGGCCAGCGCGTCTTCCGGCTTGCCGGTGGCCCAGGCGGATTGGGTGGCAGCGCAAAGGGATTTGAGCGCCGTGGTCAGTTCCGCAGCGTGCTGGGACAGCACCGGCGCGGCGCCGGCGCGGGCGATGGTGCGCTCCACCGTACTGACCAGGAGCTTGAGTCCGGCGCCGTCGTCCATCACCACCTTGCGGCCCAGCAGGTCCAAGCCCTGGATGCCGTGGGTGCCCTCGTGGATCATGTTGAGCCGGTTGTCGCGCCAGTACTGCTCGACCGGAAAGTCGCGGGTGTAGCCGTAGCCGCCATGCACCTGGATCGCCAGGCTGTTGGCCCCCAGGCACCACTCGCTGGGCCAGCTTTTGGCGATTGGCGTCAGCACCTCCAGCAGCAGCGCCGCCGCTTTGGCGGCTGTCGGCTCGCCGGTGTGCTGCTCGTCCACCAGCCGGGCGCAGTACAGCTCCAGCGCCAGCGCGCCTTCGGCGTAGGCTTTTTGCGCCAGCAGCATGCGCTTGATGTCGGCGTGTTCGATGATCGGCACCTGGGGCGCCGCGGCGTCCTTGCCGCCCGCAGTGACCGGCCGGCCCTGCGGCCGCTGCCGAGCGTAGTCCAGCGAGGCCTCGTAGCCCGCCATGCCCAGCATGGTCGCGGCCATGCCCACGCCGATGCGGGCTTCGTTCATCATGTGGAACATCGCGCGCAGGCCCTGGCCTGGCTGGCCGACCAGGTAGCCCACCGCACCGGGCTTGCCGGCTGGCAGGAACTTGCCCTCGCCAAAGTTCAGCAGCGTGTTGGTGGTGCCGCGCCAGCCCAGTTTGTGGTTCAGCCCGGCCAGCGCCACGTCGTTGCGCTCGCCGGTGAGTTCGCCGGTGGCATCCACCATCTTCTTGGGCACGATGAACAGCGAGATGCCCCTGACACCCGCCACCGGCTTGCCGTCCGGACCGGGGATCTTGGCCAGCACCAGGTGGATGATGTTTTCGGTCAGTTCATGCTCACCGGCCGAGATCCACATCTTGTTGCCCTTCAGGCGAAAGCGCGGGCCGAGCGGGTCAGCTTCGGCGCCCTCGCCGTCCGGTGTGGCGCGTGTCGCAACATCTGACAGGCTGGAGCCGGCCTGCGGTTCGGACAAACACATCGTGCCCGACCAGCGGCCCGAGAACTCATTGAGCGCAAACACCTGCTTTTGGGTCTCGCTGCCGTGCGCCATCAGCAGGTTGGCATTGCCCACGGTCAACAGGCTGCCGTTGATGCTGACCGAGGCCTTGGCAAAAAACGCGTTGGCGGCTGATTCCAGCGTGTAGGGCAGTTGCATGCCGCCGATCTCGAAGTCTTGTGCCGCCGACAACATGCCCGAGGCTGCGTAGGCGTCCCAGGCGTCTTGGGTGGCCTGCGGCAGGATCACCTTCTCGCCGTCGAAGCGGGGCTCTTCGGTATCGACCAGCCGGTTGAAGGGCGCAAACTTGTCGCGGGCGATTTTCTCGCAGGTGTCGAGCACCTGGTTGAAGGTGTCGGTGGAGTGCTCGGCAAAGCGGGGCCTCGCACAGAGCGTGCTGACATGCAGCCAGTCCTGCAGCAGAAAGTCAACGGTGGTACGCATGGGGCAAGGCTCTCATAGGGCTGCAGTGCGGGCTGGCGTGCAGATCGCCAGCAGGGTGTCAGGCGGGGGTGTCAGGCGGGGGTGTCAGACGGGGGGTCAACCGGGAGTGTCCGCCCGGTGGGCGGACCGTTGATCAGGCATTTCGGCGGAGGTGAGATACCGCCCGACCGCCGCTGATGCGCTGCAGGCCGACCCGCTCACGGCGGTACCAGCCCAAAGTGCTGCAGCGCGGCGCGGGCAATCGGTGCGCCCCATTCGGGCAGAAAGTGTCCACCTTCGGGCACCAACATCGGTGGCGGGCAGCCGCGGATCGTCTGCTGCAGCGCCTGCATCGGCCCGCCGGCCAGCACCGGGTCTTGCTCGCCGACGGCCATGTAGCTGTCGCCGGTCCAGTGTTGCTGCCAGAACGCCGCCGCGTCGCGGCTGGTGGCCGCGCCGGGGGCATTGGCACCGTCGGGTACAAGATTTGGGAAGGCACGCAAGGCGGCTTTGAAGGACGCATCGGGGAACGGTGCGTCGTAGCCGGCCGCTTCGGCCTCGCTCATCTCGCGTCGGCCGCGCCGCAGCAACTTGCCCACGGCCAGGTCGGGCTGGCTGTTGCTGTAGTCGCGCCACTGGCGGAAACCGTCGGTCAGGGTGCCGGTGGCCAGCGTGGTGTTCATCACGAGCAGGCGGGAATACCGCTGCGGTGCCACCACGGGCAGCGTCAGGCCAAAGATGCCGCCCCAGTCCTGGCAGACCAGCATCACGCGCTGCAAATCCAGCGCCTCGACAAAGTTCAGCAGGCTCTGGCGGTGTACATCAAACTGGTGCCAGGCCCCGTCGGCGGGCTTGTCGGACCGGCCAAAACCGATCAGGTCCGACGCCACCACCCGGAGTCCGGCTGCGGTGAACACCGGGATCATCTGCCGGTACAGATAGCCCCAGCTCGGGTTGCCATGCAGGCACAGCGCGGTGACTGCGGCGTCGCGAGGCCCCTCGTCGATGTAGGCCATGCGCGGGCCGTCGTCACCCAACGGCTGGGCGTAGTGCGCCGCATACGGCCAGCCGGCCAAGCCGTCAAAGCGTGAATCCGGCGTGCGCAAGAAGCTCATCGCGCCGATACCCGGTCAGAGCACCTCGAAGATGCCCGCCGCGCCCATGCCGCCGCCAATGCACATCGTCACGCAAACCCGCTTGGCGCCGCGGCGCTTGCCTTCGATCAGCGCATGGCCGGTCAGGCGCTGACCCGACACGCCGTAGGGGTGACCGACAGCGATCGCGCCGCCGTTGACGTTGAGCCGGTCCATCGGGATGCCCAGCCGGTCAGCGCAGTACAGCACCTGAACCGCAAAGGCCTCGTTCAGCTCCCACAGGTCGATGTCGTCCATCTTCAGGCCCAGCCGGGCCAGCACCTTGGGCACGGCAAATACCGGGCCGATGCCCATCTCGTCGGGCTCGCAACCGGCCACTGCAAAACCCAAAAAGCGGCCCAGCGGCTTCAAGCCCTTTTGCTGGGCATAGGTGTCGCTGACGATGACACAGGCGCCCGCACCGTCGCTGAACTGGCTGGCATTGCCGCCGGTGACCACACCACCCGGCAGGGCCGAGCGGATGCCCTTGACCGCGTCATACGTGGTGCCCGGGCGCAGGCCCTCGTCGGCGCTGACGGTCACCTCTTTGCTGCGAAGGCCCATTACGGCATCCGCCACACCGGCCGTCACGGTGATGGCTGCGATCTCGTCCTTGAACAGGCCGGCCTCTTGCGCGGCGCAGGCTTTTTGCTGGCTGGCGGCGCCGTACTGGTCCATGCGCTCACGCGAGATGTCGTAGCGTTTGGCGACGTTCTCAGCGGTCTGGAGCATGCTCAGGTAGACGGCGGGCTTGTTGGCCTTGAGCCAGCTGTCCTCGAGCATGTGCAGGTTCATCTCCTGCTGCACGCAGGAGATGCTCTCGACACCGCCGGCAACCATCACGTCCGACTCGCCGGCAATGATGCGTTGCGAGGCCATCGCGATGGTCTGCAAGCCGCTGGAGCAAAACCGGTTGACGGTGGCGCCGCTGGTGGTGATCGGCAGGCCAGCGCGCAGCAGCGCCTGGCGGGCGATGTTCATGCCGGTCGCGCCTTCGGGGTTGGCACAGCCCATCAGCACGTCGTCAACCGCACCGGGGTCGATGCCGGCGCGCTGCACCGCGTGGGCGATGGCGTGGCCGCCGAGCGTGGCGCCGTGGGTCATGTTGAAGGCGCCTTTCCAGCTCTTGGCGAGTGGCGTGCGGGCGGTGGAAACGATGACAGCGTGGGTCATGGGTTGCTCCTGGAGGTCAAGCGAAAGTGGGGCCGGGAAAGGATAGGGTCAGCAGGCGTCAGGTGAAACTCTTGCCTTCGGCCACCAACTTGGCCAGCAACGGTGCCGGTTGCCAGAAAGCGCCGTCGTCCAACGGGTTGGCCGCATAACGCTTCATCGCGGCGACCACGTTGTACAGCCCAAACGTGTCGGCATAACACAGCGGGCCACCGCGGAACAGCGGGAAGCCGTAGCCGGTGAGGTAAACCATGTCGATGTCGCTGGCCTTGTTGGCAATGCCTTCTTCCAGGATGTGCGCCGCCTCGTTGACCAGGCTGAACACCAGGCGCTGCACGATCTCGTCGTCGCTGATCTTGCGCGGCGTGATGCCCAGCTCCTTGCGGTGGTCGGTCACCATCTGCTCGACCAGCTGGCTGGGGATCGCGTCGCGCTTGCCGGCCTGGTAGTCGTACCAGCCGGCGCCGGTCTTCTGGCCGAACCGGCCCAGCTCGCACAGCAGATCGGCCGTTTTGCTGTACCGAAGGGTCGCCTGCTCACCCGCGCGGCGCTTGCGGATGGCCCAGCCGATGTCGTTGCCCGCCAGGTCGCCCATGCGGAATGGGCCCATTGCAAAACCGAACTTCTCGACCGCACGGTCCACCTGGGCCGGCGTGCAGCCCTCGTCCAGCAAAAATCCGGCCTGGCGGCTGTACTGCTCGATCATGCGGTTGCCGATGAAGCCGTCGCAGACGCCTGAGACCACCGCCGTCTTCTTGATCTTCTTGGCCATCACCATCACGGTGGCCAGCACGTCCTTGGCGGTGGCCTTGCCCCGCACCACCTCCAGCAACCGCATCACGTTGGCCGGGCTGAAGAAGTGCATGCCCACCACGTCCTGGGGCCGCTGGGTGAAGTTGGCTATTCTGTCGACGTCCAGCGTCGAGGTGTTGGACGCCAGGATCGCACCCGGCTTGGCCACGGCGTCGAGTTGCTTGAACACCGATTCCTTGACGCCGAGTTCCTCGAATACCGCCTCGATGATCAGGTCGGCATCGCCCAGGTCGGCATAGCTCAGCGTGGTGCTCAGCAAGGCCATGCGCTGCTCGTACTTGTCTTGCTTGAGCTTGCCCTTCTTGACCTGCGCCTCGTAGTTCTTGCGGATGGTGGCCACGCCGCGCTCCAGCGCCTCGGGCTTTGTCTCCAGCATCGTCACCGGCAGACCGGCGTTCAGAAAGTTCATCGTGATGCCGCCGCCCATGGTGCCGGCGCCGATCACGCCGACCCGGGCGATGGTGCGCAGCGGCGTGCCTTCGGGCACGTCGGGGATCTTGCTGGCAGCACGCTCACCGAAGAAGGCATGGCGCAGCGCCTTGGCCTCGGGCGTCTGCATCAGGCCCTTGAAGATCCGCAACTCTTCCGCCAGGCCGTCGTCCAGGTTGCGGACTTTCAGCGATGCCGCCACCGCATCGACACAAGCCAGCGGCGCGGGGAAGTTTTTGCTCATGCCCTTGACCATGTTGCGCACAAACTGCACGTAGGCGTCAGGGTTGGGGTGGCTGACCTTCAAGTCACGCACCGTCGGCAACGGGCGCTTGTCGGCAATGGTCTTGGCAAACGCAATCGCGCCGGTCATCAGGTCGCCGGTGATGATCTGGTCAAACAATTTTTGACCCGGCAGCGCCGCCAGCAGCTCGCTTTTGACCGGCTCGCCGGTTGCGATCATGTTCATCGCAGTCTCGACGCCCAGCACCCGCGGCAGGCGCTGGGTGCCGCCGGCACCCGGGATCAGGCCGATCTTGACCTCGGGCAGCGCGATGGCGGCACCGGGCGAGGCCACGCGGTATTGACAACCCAGCGACAGCTCCAGACCGCCGCCCATGCAGACGGTGTGGATCGCCGCGACGATCGGCTTGCTCGATGTTTCAGCCAGCTTGATCAGCGTGAGCAGGTTGGGTTCGGCCATCGACTTGGGCGAGTCGAACTCGCGGATGTCGGCACCGCCCGAGAACGCCTTGCCGCCGCCAGTCAGCACGATGGCGGTCACGGCGGCGTCGGCCTGCGCCTGGGCAAACCCGTCGGCAATGGCGCGCCGGGTATCAAAACCCAGGCCGTTGACCGGCGGGTTGTTCATCGTGATGACGGCAATGCCGTCGGTGACCTGGTAGCTGGCGCTCATGGTGAACCTTTCAACGCGGGGGATTCGGAAAATAGCACGATCGTTCGATTTTAGGAATCAAAAAAGGCCGGCGCCTGTCTCTGCAGCGACAAGGCCGGCCTGGGCACAGAAGTTAGCGGGTTAACCCCGACTCAAATCCGCCCGTTCGTCAGACTTCGAGCCACTCTTTGCGGACCTCGCCGGCCAACTTTAGCTCGGCCGGTGTGCCCTCGAAGACGATCTGGCCGTGGCCCATCACCAGGCAGCGCTCGGACACCTGCAGCGCGATCGTCAGCTTTTGCTCCACCAGCAGCACCGACACGCCGCGGCGCTTCAACTCCCGCAGGTATTCGGCCACCAACTCGACAATCTTGGGCGCCAGGCCTTCGGTCGGCTCGTCGATCATGATCAGGTCGGGGTCGCCCATCAGCGTGCGGCACAGCGTCAGCATCTGCTGCTCGCCGCCCGACAGCACACCCGCCTCAGTGTGCTGGCGCTCCTTGAGCCGCGGGAACATGCCGTACATGTCATCAAAGCTCCAGCGCGGTTTGAGCTTGCCGCGCTTCTCGCCCAGCATCAGGTTCTGGTGAACCGTCAGCTTGGGAAAGATGTCGCGGTTCTCTGGCACATAACCAATCCCCAGGTGGGCGATCTCGAAGGCTTTTTTGCCCAGGATCGGCTGGTCGCGCCAGCTGATGCTGCCGGCGCCATCCACCAGGCCCATGATGGCCTTGACCGTGGTGGACCGGCCCGAGCCGTTGCGGCCGAGCAAGCTGACGATCTCGCCGGCACCGACGTTGAAAGTCACGCCATGCAGCACATGGCTTTTGCCGTAAAAGGCATTCACATCTTGAAGTTTCAGCATGTCAGTGCCCCGCAGTCTGCTCGGCCGCCTGTTGATCGGCTGCCTGCTGGTCAGCCAGTACCGATCCCAGGTAAGCCTCCTGCACCCGCGGATTGGCCCGCACCGCCTCCGGCAAGTCAAAGGCGATCACCTCGCCATAGACCAGCACCGCGATCTTGTCGGCCAGGCCGAACACCACGCCCATGTCGTGCTCCACCGTCAGCAGCGTCTTGCCGGCAGTCACCTCGCGGATCAGCTGGATGAAGCGGGTGGTCTCGCTTTTGCTCATGCCGGCAGTGGGCTCGTCCAGCAGGATCACGTCCGAGCCGCCGGCAATCGTGATGCCGATCTCCAGCGCGCGCTGCTCGGCATAGGTCAGGTTCATCGCCAGGTGGTCGCGGCGGCGCTCCAGCTTGAGCATCCTCAGCACCTGCTCAGCGCGTTCA
Organism: Aquabacterium sp.; assembly: GCA_046597355.1. Classification (GTDB taxonomy): domain Bacteria; phylum Pseudomonadota; class Gammaproteobacteria; order Burkholderiales; family Burkholderiaceae_C; genus Pseudaquabacterium. The sequence continues at coordinate 17,474 of JBKJKU010000183.1, read as the reverse complement.
TTGGCGTCGTGCGACCTGCTCAAGAACTTCCAGAACGAATACTGGTAGCCCATCGACCACAGCACCGCGCAGCGGATGTTCTCGAACACCGACAGCCGGGTGAACAGGTTGCTGACCTGGAAGCTGCGCGACAGCCCGCGCCGGTTGATCTCGAACGGCGTCAGGCCATCGATGCGCTGGCCATTGAGCAAGATCTGCCCGCTGGTCAGCCCAAAGCGGCCGGATATCAGGTTGAACAGCGTGCTCTTGCCGGCACCGTTGGGGCCGATGATGGCCACGCGCTCGCCCGGACGCACCTGCAGTTGCGCACCGCGGATGATCTGGGTCTTGCCAAACTGCTTGTGAACGTCGAGCAACTCGACGGCAAATTCGGGCTGGCCTGGCTTGGTTTGATGCGGGTTTTGATGCGTGTCCATCACAAGGCCTCCCGGCGCTTGGTCTCGCGCTCGATTTCTTCGGCAATGGCGCCCCAAACCCGGCTGAAGCCGCGGCGCCGCCATTCAAACAAGCCGGCTCCCAGCACCAGCAATGCAACAGCACCGATCCAACTGGGCACCGACTGAGCGTCCAGCGTCACACCCAGAAAGCCCATCTTCGGCCCCAGCGCAGCATTGAGCTGCAGGTGGTAGAGCATCTCGATCATGGCGGACGCACCCGTCAGCGCAATCACCGAGGCCAGCCCCAGCACCAGGTAGCCCGGCAACACCCGCCGCAGCTTGCCAAACACCGCCAGCCGCAAATTCATCATGATCAGGCTGGCCAACCCACCCGGCGCATACATCACCATCAGCAGGAAGACCAGGCCCAGGTACAGCAACCAGGCATTGGTCAGCTCGGACAGCAGCACCAGCGCAATCACCATCAGCACCGCGCCCAGGATGGGCCCGAAGAAGAAGGTGGCACCACCCAGGAAGACAAACAGCAGGTAGGCACCCGACCTGGCCGCGCCCACCACCTCGGCGGTGACGATCTCGAAGTTCAGCGCGCCCAGCCCGCCCGCAATCCCGGCAAAAAAGCCCGAGATCATGAACGCCAGGTAGCGCACCTTCTGGGTGTTGTAGCCGATGAACTCGACCCGCTCGGGGTTGTCGCGCACGGCGTTGAGCATGCGGCCCAACGGCGTCAGCGTCATGGCATACATCAGCGCGGTGCTGATGAAGCAGTAGGCGGCGATCAGGTAGTAGACCTGGATTTGCGGACCGAAGGTGATGCCAGCCACCGCCTTGCCCAGCACCCGGTTGCCTGAGATACCGCCCTCGCCACCAAAAAACTCGGGGATCATCAGCGACATCGACCAGACCAACTCACCGATGCCCAGCGTGATCATCGCGAACGTGGTGCCGCTTTTCTTGGTCGTGACCCAGCCCAGCACGGCGGCAAAAAACAGCCCCGACAGCCCACCCACCAGCGGGACCAGGCTGACCGGCAAGCTCAGGCTGCCGGCGCTGACCATGTTGAGCGTGTGGATCGCCAAGAACGAACCCAACCCGCTGTAGACCGCATGGCCGAAGCTCAGCATGCCGCCCTGGCCGAGCAGGATGTTGTAGGCCAGGCAGGCAATGATGGCGATGCCGATCTGCGACAGCATGGTCTGGGCAAAGCTGCTGGTCCACAGCAGGGGCGCAATCGCCAGCACCACTGCAAAACCGCCCCAGACCAGCCAGGCACCGACGGGGAACCGCGGCCGGAAACTCAATGTAGGCAAACTCATGTCATCCCTCCCGCGTGCCCAGCAGACCCTTGGGCCGGAAGATCAACATCAGCACCAGCAGCAGGTACGGCAGGATCGGTGCGGCCTGGGCCAGCGTGATGCGCAGCAACGGCCAGCCCGGCGTGCTGGGGCCGACCGAGGCGCCCAGCCGATTCACGGCATCGGCCAGCGAGGCGTCCACTGTCAGCGGCAGGGTTTGCAGCAGGCCGATCAGGATGGACGCCGCAAAGGCGCCGGCCAGCGAGCCCATGCCGCCCACCACCACCACCACGAAGATGATCGAACCCACGACCGAGGCCATTGCCGGCTCGGTGATGAAGGTGATGCCACCGATCACGCCGGCCAAGCCGGCCAGCGCACAGCCGCTGCCAAACACCAGCATGAAGACCTTGGGCACGTTGTGGCCCAGTGCCTCCACCGCTTCGGGGTGGGTCAGCGAGGCCTGGATCACCAGGCCGATGCGGGTTCGGGTCAGCAGCAACCAGAGCGCCACCAGCATCAGCAGCGCCACCCCCATCATGAAGGCCCGGGTCATCGGGAAGCGTGAACACTGCGCGCCCTGGCACAGCGCGTCGCTGGCCGCGCCCAGCACCAGCGACAAACCGGACACCGGGCTCTGCACGATCGTGAAGGCCGGCCCCTGCAGCAACTCAGGCGGGTTGAACTGCAACGGCGTGCGGCCCCAGACCAGCTGCACCACCTCCAGCACCACGTAGCTCAGGCCGAAAGTGATCAGCAACTCGGGCACGTGGCCAAACTTGTGGGCCCGGCGCAGCGCGGTGCGCTCGAACAGCGCACCCATCAACCCCACCGCCAGCGGCGCCAACAACAGCGCCGGCCAGAAACCGAAGATCCCGGTGAAGGTGTACGCCACGTAGGCGCCAATCATGTAGAAGCTCGCGTGCGCAAAATTGAGCACGCCCATCATGCTGAAGATCAGCGTCAGCCCGGAGCTGAGCATGAACAGCAGCAAGCCGGAGCTGACGCCGTTCAAGGTATTGATGAGGATTTGGTCCACGGTGCGCTGGGCCTCCTAAAAAAAGCAAAAAAGCCCGGGGAGACAGCTCCGCCGGGCTGGCGTTTCATCAGGTACCGGCTTACGGCCGCTTCATGGCGCAGGAGGTGGGCGTGCTGGCCACGTAGGGCTCGTAGTACTTGACGCGCTGGAAGCTGTAGCCGGTGTTCTCGACCGAGTACGGGTTCTTGGCATCCGCCTTTTTCCAGACCGTGACGAACAGGCCTTGTTGCAGCTGGTGGTCTGCCTTGCGCATTTCGACCTCGCCGTTGAAGCTGTTGAACTTCAGGCCTTCCATCGCCGCGGCCACCTTGACCGGGTCGGTGGATTTGGCCTTGGCCATCGCCGTGCTCAGCAGGTTGAAGGCATGGTGCACCGCCAGCGTGTAGTAGTCGTCGTTGAACTTGGCCTTGAAGTCATTGACCACCTTGCCAACCTCGCCGGGCATGTTGCTATCGGCATAGGCCACCGCGAAGACCCGGCCGGCGGCGCCAGCACCCAGCGCGGTGGGCGTGCCGGTGACGCCGGCGTAGTAGGTCAGGAACTTGACGTTCAGGCCGGCATCGTTGGAGGCCTTGATCAGCAGGGTCAAGTCCGACCCCCAGTTGCCGGTGATCACCGTGTCGGCGCCCGAAGCCTTGATCTTGGCCACGTAGGGCGCAAAGTCACGCACCGAGGCCAGTGGGTGCAGGTCGTCGCCGACAAACTGCACGTCCGGCCGCTTGCGCGCCATGATCTCCTTGGCGAAGCGGCTGACTTGCTGGCCGTGCGCATAGTTCTGGTTGATCAGGTAGACCTTCTTGATGTCGGTCTGGTCCTTCATCCAGGTGGTCAGCGCCTCCATCTTCATCGAGGTGTCGGCGTCCAGGCGGAAGTGCCAGTAATTGCACTTGCCATTGGTCAGGTCGGGGTCGACCGCGGCGTAGTTGAGGTACACCGCCTCTTTGCCGGGGTTGCGCTCGTTGTGCTTGCTGACGGCGTCCATGATGGCCAGCGCGGCGCCTGAGCCGTTGCCCTGCACCAGGTAGCGCACGCCCTGGTCGGTCAGGCTCTTGACAGCGTTGGTGCTTTCTTGCGGGCTCAACTTGTTGTCGATCGGCACGATCTCAAACTTGACACCGGCCGCATTGCCCTTGTTGAACACCTCAGCCATGAACTGGTAGCTCTTGAGCTGGTTCTGGCCGACCGGCGCCATCAGGCCCGACAGCGGATCGATCCAACCGATCTTGACGGTTTCGCCCTTTTGGGCAACGGCCGCCGCAGCGGTCAAGAAAAGGCCGCTGGCCAGGGCCAGGCGCAATGAATTTCCAAGCAAGCTCATACCGATCTCCGGGGTAAATGGTGCAGTGCAACCAACGGGCGCAACGGTAACGGAAGCGGGGCCGCTTGGGGTTCAGGGACTACCCCACGAACATGTCGCTGGCGGGACAAGCCTGTCGCCTTGGCGCCAGGCAAAAATGGCCTGATACGCACGGGCGTTTTTGACCAAAATCAAGCGTGCAGCTTGATCTCAATGGCACCACCGCGTGGCGGTGGCGCCTGTCTCGGTATCAGGCCGAGGCCAGCTTGTGCGCCTTGAACAACTCGCGCAGTTTGTTCTTCTGCATCTTGCCGGTGGCGCCCAGCGGGATAGCGTCAATGAACACCACCTCATCGGGCACCTGCCATTTGGCGATGCGGCCGTCGAAATGCGCCAGGATGTCCGCCTCGGTCGCCTGGGCACCCGGCTTTTTCATCACCACCAGCAGTGGCCGTTCGTCCCATTTCGGATGCGGCACGGCGATACAGGCGGCCATGGCCACCGCCGGATGGCCCATCGCGATGTTTTCGACGTCGATCGAGCTGATCCACTCGCCGCCCGACTTGATCACGTCCTTGCTGCGGTCGGTGATCTGCAAAAAGCCATCGGTGTCGATAGCGGCCACATCGCCGGTCGGAAACCAACCGTCTACCAGTGGGTCGCCGCCCTCGCCCTTGAAGTAATTGGCAATGATCCACGGCCCCTTGACCAGCAGGTCGCCGCTGGCTTGGCCGTCCCAGGGCAACTCTTGGCCATCGGGGTCGATGATCTTCATCTCGACGCCAAACACCGCCCGACCCTGCTTGGCCATGATGGCGAGTTGCTGCTCATCAGACAGCCCGGTCTGGTGCAGCTTGAGGGTGCACACCGTGCCCAGTGGCGACATTTCGGTCATGCCCCAGGCATGGATCACCGTCACGCCGTAGTCGTCGCGGAAGGTCTTGATCATTGCTGGCGGGCAGGCCGAGCCGCCGATCACCGTGCGCGTCATGGTGGTGAACTTCAAGCCGTGCTGCGCCGTGTGGTTGAGCAGGCCCAGCCACACTGTGGGCACCCCTGCGGCCATCGTCACTTTTTCGGATTCGATCAACTCGTAGACCGATTTGCCGTCCAGCGCCGCGCCAGGGAAAACCAACTTCGCGCCGGTCATCGCCGCGCCGTACGGCAGGCCCCAGGCGTTGACGTGGAACATCGGCACCACCGGCAGGATGGCATCGCGCGACGACAGGCCCAGCGAGTCGGGCAGCGCGCCCGCGAACGCATGCAGCATGGTCGATCGGTGGCTGTAGAGCGCACCTTTGGGGTTGCCGGTGGTGCCGCTGGTGTAGCAAAGCGCTGCGGCGCTGCGCTCGTCAAACTGCGGCCAGGCGTAGGTTTCGGACTCACCCGCCATCCAGGCCTCGTAGCTGCGCAGCCCGGGGATGCCGGTCTCAGTCGGCAGCTTGTCCGCGTCACACAGCGCGATCCAGTGTTTGACAGTCGTGCACTTGGACCAGATCGCCTTGACGATCGGCAAAAAGGTCATGTCGAAACACATCACCTGGTCTTCGGCATGGTTGGCGATCCAGGCGATTTGCTCAGGCAGCAAACGCGGATTGACGGTGTGCACGACCCGGCCGCTGCCGGTGATGCCGAAGTACAGCTCCAGGTGGCGGTAGCCGTTCCAGGCCAGCGTGGCGACCCGGTCGCTGAACGCCAAGTTCAGCTTGTCCAGCGCATTGGCCACTTGCCGGGACCGCCGGGCGGCGTCGGCATAGGTGTAGCGGTGCAGGTCACCCTCGACCCGGCGCGACACGATCTGCGCCTCATGGTGGTGGCGACCGGCAAAGTCGATCAGGCTGGAGATCAACAGCGGATGGTCTTGCATCTGTCCGAGCATGGCGTCCTCAAGAGGTGGGGGTCAAACACAGCAGCGCCCGGCGGCGCGGGACAACGGCGCCAGGGCGGCGACGATGATCGGCTTGGCAGTATCGCGTTTTTGCTGCCTGGGCCGGCTTGGGGTGATTCCCCCGTCCGGCCGGACGCCGGGCCCGCAAAGGCTGACAATCCGGGCGATGAACGCGCCAGATCAATTCAAGCCCACCGACGTGGCCGGCAAGGCGCCGCACTGGCGCAACGACGGCCTGATGGCACGCCTGGGGCCTCGCTTTGGTACTGAACTCAGCCCTGCCGCCTTGCCCGACCTGCACTGGGTGGCGCACAGCGACCGCCTGGCCGCCGAACTGGGCCTGACTGACTGGGTGCAAACCCCCGACGCGCTGGCCCTGCTGGGGGGCAACGCCTTGCCGCCTGTCGGCAGCCCGCGCGCCAGCGTGTACAGCGGCCACCAGTTTGGCCAGTGGGCAGGGCAATTGGGCGATGGCCGGGCGCTGCTGCTCGGCGAGATCGACACCCCCGCCGGCGTGCAGGAGTTGCAGCTCAAGGGCGCCGGTCTGACGCCCTACTCCCGCATGGGCGACGGCCGCGCCGTGCTGCGCTCGTCGATCCGCGAGTTCTTGTGTTCTGAGGCCATGGCCGCGCTCGGCATTCCCACCACCCGGGCGCTGGCCATCGTCGGCTCACCGGCGCCGGTGCGGCGCGAGACGATGGAGACGGCTGCCGTGGTCAGCCGCGTTGCGCCCAGCTTCATTCGTTTTGGTCACTTCGAGCATTTTGCGCACACCGCTGGTGACACCCCTGCGCTGCAAGCGCTGGTCGATGCGGTGATCGAGCGCTTTTATCCCGAATGCCAGGACGCCGCCAACCCGGCGCTGGCCCTGTTGGAAGCCGTGTCGCGACGCACCGCGGCGCTGCTGGCCGACTGGCAGGCAGTGGGCTTTTGCCACGGTGTGATGAACACCGACAACATGTCGATCCTGGGCCTGACCATCGACTACGGCCCGTTCGGCTTTCTCGATGGGTTCGACCCGACCCACATCTGCAACCACAGCGACCACCAGGGCCGCTACGCTTTTTCACGGCAGCCCAACGTCGCGTTCTGGAACCTGCACGCGCTGGCACAGGGGCTGCAGCCGCTGGTGACGGCCGCCAACTGCGGCGCCGCCGACCCGATCGACGCACTGAAGGCGGCGATGGAGCCGTACAAAACGGTGTTTGCCGAAACCTTGCAGGCCCGTTTGCGCGCCAAACTGGGCTTGGCGGTGGACCAGCCCGACGACGCCGACCTGTTCGACGACCTGCTGCGCCTGATGGCCCAAGACCGCACCGATTACACGATCACGATGCGGGCAATGAGCCGCTTCTGCAGCGCTGACGGGGCTGAGAACTCCGCACTGCAAGACCAATTCATCGACCGCGCCAAATTCCAGGCCTGGGCCGACCGCTACGCGCAACGTCTGCGGTTGGAAGCCAGTGTGGACACCGACCGTGCAGCCCGCATGGACCGCGTCAACCCCAAGTTCGTGCTGCGCAACCATCTGGCCGAATCGGCGATCCGGTCGGCCCAGGCCGGTGATTTCAGCGAGGTCCATCAGCTGATGAAAGTATTGGCCAGCCCGTACGACGAACACCCCGACGCCCCGGCCGCCTACGCCGCCCTGCCGCCCGACTGGGCTCACCAACTCGAAGTGTCCTGCTCGTCATGAACCTCTTTGGCAAAAAACCCCCGTCCTCCGCCCCCACGAACCCGCCGGAGCCGCACGGCCACGACGACGCCCGTTACCCGGTGCGCAAGAGCGACGCCGAGTGGCGTGCCCAACTCGACCCGATGCAGTACAAAGTGGCGCGCCAGGCCGCCACCGAGCGGCCGTTTACCGGCCAGTTCTGGGACCACTGGGAGGGCGGCGCCTACCGCTGCGTGGGCTGCGGCGCGGCCTTGTTCGAGAGTGAGGCCAAGTTCGACGCCGGCTGCGGCTGGCCGAGTTGGTGGAAAGAGATCGAACCCGGCCGGATCGAACGCCTGGTGGACGACACCCTTGGCATGCGGCGCGTGGAGGTGCGCTGCGCCGCCTGCGGCACCCACCTGGGCCACGTCTTTGAGGACGGCCCCGAGCCCACCGGCGAGCGTTTTTGCATCAACTCGGCAGCGATCGATTTTGTGCCGAAAACCGAACCGGGCGCCTGAACGACAGCCGGGGCAGCGAGGGCCGTGACAAGCCTCACGCCCGCCTAACACTGCCCCGAAAGTGCCCGCTACACTGCCTACCGCATGAAACTGCTGCTTGATTTTTTGCCGATCCTGCTGTTTTTCGGCACCTTCAAATACACCGAATCCCACAAGGAATGGGCCGCTGCCTTTGCCACCGAGCACCTGGGCTGGATGGTGGCCGGCGGCACCGTGGGCACCACCGAAGCGCCGGTGATGTTGGCCACCGTGGTGGTGGTGATCGCGTCGCTGGTCCAGGTGGCCTGGCTCAAGGCGCGGGGCAAAAAGGTCGATCTGATGCTGTGGATCAGCCTGACCCTGGTGGTGGTGCTGGGCGGCCTGACGGTCTGGCTGCACAGCGAGACGTTCATCAAATGGAAGCCCACCGGGCTGTACTGGGCAATGGGTTTGTCGTTCCTGATCAGCCAGACGCTGCTGGGCAAGAACCTGCTCAAGTTGATGATGGGCGAACAGATGCAACTGCCCGATGCCGTCTGGAAGCGCCTGGGCCTGGCCTGGGTGGTGTTCTTTGCCGCGATGGGGGTGCTCAATCTCTGGGTGGCCTACAACTTCAGCACCAGCACCTGGGTCAACTTCAAGCTGTTTGGCGGCATCGGCCTGATGTTGCTGTTCACGCTGGGCCAGGGTCTCTACATCAGCCGCCATCTGCCCGACAGTGACCGCACGCCGGCCAAGGAATGACATGAGCGAAGGTGTCAGCCCCCAAATGATTGAAGCCGTGTTGCGCACCGCCTTGGCGCCGCTGCAAGCCGCCCCGCTGCAACGCCTGGACGTGGTCAATGAAAGCCACCTGCATGCTGGCCATGCCGGCGCGGGCGAAGGCTCGCATTTCCGGGTGTTCATCGTCGCCGATTGCATGACGTCCTTGAGCCGGGTAGCGCGGCACCGGCTTGTGTATGATGCCTTGCGCGATGTGATCCCCCAGGGCATCCACGCGCTGGCGATCGAGGCGCAAGGCCCCGATCCCGCCTGACCCGGCAGCCCAACCCCCCTGTCTGCTCCGTTATTCCAGCAGTCTGTTCTTGCCGCCCGCCCGCCGGGTGTGCCCCCTCTACCACCCCTCTAGATTGCCCACCCATGACCCGTTTGACACTTGCCGCCCGTGCGTCCGCCGTGGCGATCGCCGTGACCCTCTTGCTGCCGCTGGCCGCAACGGCACAGAACATCGCCATCGTCAACGGCAAGGCCGTGCCCAAGGCCCGGCTCGAGTTGCTGCTGCAGCAGGCCCAGCGTGCCGGTCAACAGGTCACGCCGGAAATGCAGGGCATGGCCAAGGACGAAGTGGTGCGGCGCGAGATTTTTGCGCAAGAGGCCGAAAAGCGCGGCATCGCCGGCCAGGCCGACTACAAGGCACAGATGGAACTGGCCCGCCAGAGCATCCTGATCCGCGAACTGTTTGAGGACTTCAAGAAAAAGAGCCCGGTGACCGACGCCGAAGCCAAGGCCGAGTACGACAAGTTCAAGGCCCAGGCCACTGGCACCGAATTCCGCGCCAGCCATATCCTGGTCGAGGGCGAAGACGAGGCCAAGGCCTTGATCGCGCAAATCAAGGGCGGCGCCAAGTTCGAAGACCTGGCCAAGACCAAGAGCAAGGACCCGGGGTCCGGCGCCAATGGCGGCGACCTCGACTTTGCCAAGCCGGAGTCGTATGTGCCCGAATTTGGCGGCGCGATGGCCAAGTTGAAGAAGGGCGAAATGACCGAGGCCCCGATCAAGACCCAGTTTGGCTGGCACGTCATCCGCCTGGACGACACCCGCGAGGCGCAGTTTCCGGACTTCGAATCGGTCAAGCCGCAAATCCAGCAGCGCCTGGCGCAAAGCAAGCTGCAGAAGTTCCAGGACGACATGCGCAAGGCTGCCAAGACGGACTACAAGTTCGCGCAGTGATGCGCCGGTAGCCGATGGCGGTCACCCTGTGGGGCCGCTGGTTGGCCACAAAAAAAGCGCCTGTGAGGCGCTTTTTTCATGGCGGGGCGCTGCTACCGCGCGGGGTCGGCTGCGACAAACAACGCCGGGTCCACCATCACCCGGTTCAGGCTGAGCGACCAGTGCAGGTGCGGCCCGGTCGCCCTGCCGGTGGCGCCCACCGCGCCCAGCGCCTGACCGGCGGCCAGCAGGTCGCCTACGGCCACATCGACGGCGCTGAGGTGGCAGACCATCGACAACAGGCCGGCGCCGTGGTCGATCCAGACCGTGCGGCCATTGAAGAAATAGTCGCCGCTGTCGATCACCCGGCCAGCCAGGGGCGCGCGCACCGGCGTGCCACTGGTCGCGGCGATGTCCATGCCGCTGTGCGGCGCCCGCGCCTGGCCGTTGAAGATGCGGCGCAGGCCAAAAGATCCCGAGCGCGGCCCGGCCACCGGTGCCTGCATCCGCAAGCTTGCCGGCGCGGGGTCGCTGAAGGTGGCGATCACCCCGGCCTGGTGCGCACGCTCGCGCTGGTGGCGTGCCAGGTTTTCGGGCGACAAATCGACCTGCCCCGGCGATACCGTCAAGCGCTGCTCGGCGTAGCGGTAAGGGCCGATGGGGAACGACACGACCGATTCGGTGCCCGACGCCGCCCTGACCTGCAACGGCAGTTCACCCGGCTTGGCGTCCAGCGCGATGCCCACCACCGCGGTCCAGCCCGCCGGTGTGCCCGTGACCAGCACCGGCACACCGGCATAACGCACCTGCGGCGCGTCGGCGGCCGGCCCCAGATCCAACAGGGCCACACCGCCCGGCGCCAGTCGCGCTTGAGGCAGCGGCTGGGCGGCCAATCCGCCGTGCCAGGCCGCTGCAGCCAGCAGCCACAGCGGCAGCATGGTGCAGGCCATCAGCCCGGCTGTACGCCGATGCCCGGCACGATCAACTCACCCGCCTCGATCAGCAGTTGCCGGTCACAGCGTGCCGCGATCGTCCGGTCGTGGGTCACCAGCACCAGCGTCGTGCCGGTTTCGCGGTTCATCTCAAACATCAGCGCCATCACCCGCTCGCCGGTGGCGTGGTCCAGGCTGCCTGTGGGTTCATCGGCCAGCAGCACCTCGGGCTCGACCACAAAGGCGCGTGCCAACGCCACGCGCTGCTGCTCGCCGCCCGACAAGGTGCGCGGGTAGTGCTTGAGCCGCTCGCCCAGCCCCACCCGCTGCAACACCGTGGCGGCACGCTCGCGGGCGTCGGGGCGGCCCAGCAGTTCCAACGGCAGCATGACGTTCTCGAGTGCGCTCAGGTGGGCCAGCAACTGGAAACTCTGGAACACAAAGCCCAGCTTGCGGGCACGCAGGCCGGCGCGCTGGTCTTCGTCCAGCGCAAACAGGTCCTCGCCGTCGATGCGCACCGTGCCGCTGGTCGGGTGGTCCAGCCCGGCGATGATGGCCAGCAAGGTGCTTTTGCCCGACCCGGACGCGCCGACTATCGCCGTGGACTCGCGCCGCTGCAGGCTGAAGTGAATGTCGCGGAGAATCGTCAGCGTACCGGTGGAATCGGTGACCGAGCGGGTGACGTGTTCAACCGCGATGATGGGATCGCTCATGAGATGGATGTTGGCGCGGGGCAAGACGCGACGAGTGGTGCTGCTGCACTGTAGCCTGCTGGGGCTGGCGGTGTTGGGTGCAGGGCTGACGCAGGCCGCCAACCCGCCCGCAACCGCCCGGCCAACGCCGGTGGTCCGCCTGCTGGTGCTGGGCGACAGCCTGTCGGCCGAGTACGGGCTGGCCCGCGGCACCGGCTGGGTGGCGCTGCTGGACAAGCAGCTGGCAAAGGACAAACGGCCGGTCACCGTGGTCAACGCCAGCATCAGCGGCGACACCACCTCGGGCGGGCGCTCGCGCCTGCCAGCGCTGCTCAAGCAGCACCAGCCCAGCCATGTCGTGATCGAGTTGGGCGGCAACGATGCGCTGCGCGGCCTGCCCTTGCAGATGACCCAGGACAACCTGCGCACGATGGCGCGCGACGCCAAGGCCAGCGGCGCGCGGGTGATGATCGTCGGCATGCAGGTGCCACCCAACTACGGCGCCCGCTACGGCCAGGATTTTTCGGCGCTGTTTGCCCGCGTCGCCAAAGACGAAGGCACAGCGCTGGTGCCCTTTTTACTGGCCGGGGTGGCCGATGGTCCGCAGGCTGACAGCCTGTTCCAGCCCGACCGCATCCACCCCAAGGCCGAGGCGCACCCCCGCATGCTGGCCACGGTGTGGGCGGTGATGAAGCCCTGGTTGCGCTGATCCCGCGCTGCGGCCGGCCTGCGCGCTGTGGCCGCCGACGGATGGGCCCAGCGCCAGCAGCGGGCGGCGGCTAACGCACGGCCGTTCCGCGGTCGCCCCGCTCGCCTCGCTCGACTCGATCACCTCGATCAGGCCGCTCAGGCCGCTCAGGCCGCTGCGCGGCATCACTGCGGTTGGGCACGGTATCGCGCGGCTTGGCGGCGGGCGGTGTCGGTGCAGGCGGCGTGGGCGGCGGTGCCGGTGCCGGTGGCGGCGTGGCGGCCTGGCGCGGTGCTGCTGCAGGGGGTGGCGCGGCCGGCATGGCCGGTGCTGCGGCGGGCGGTGGCACCGCCAGCGCCGCGACCGGTGGTGCGGCACGCCTGACCGGACCCATCAGCGCTGGCGCTGCAGGGCCGGCAGCCGGCACGGCGCCCATGGCCACCACCGGCTGACCGGGCGCTGCGGGCTGGCTGGGTGGCAGGGGCTGCGGCTGCGGCTGCGGCTGGGCCGGCACTACCGGTGGCCGAAAGGGTCCGGTCTCGACACGTTCCCCGCGTTCCCTGCGGTCCCCCCGTTCGCCACGGTCATTGCGGTCATTGCGGTCATTGCGGTCATTGCGGTAGTTGCCGTGGTTGCCGTGGTTGCCCTCCGCGCGATCACTGCCCGGCGCAGCCGGACCCATCACCGGCGGGGCCAGACGGACCGATGGCAGCACCGGTGTCGCAACCGGGGCCAGGACCAGGGCTGGCCCGGGCGCGCCGGGCACCGGACCAGCGTGGTCTCGCCGCCCGGGGTCGCGCCGGTCACCGTCACGCCCGTCCGGATGGCGCCGGTCATGCTCGTGCGGCGCGGGGTCGTAGTGGCCTCGGCGCTCGTGCTCATGCGTTGACCGTCCAGGGTCGCCCCGCCAAGCGCGTGGCGGCGGGTTGATGACAATGACCGTGGGCGGCGCCACCACCATGCGTGGCGGCAGCACGACAGGGATCACCACGCGGGGTGGCGGCGGCCGATGGCCGGAGTTGATGTCGATGTGAATGCCGATGTTGCCACCGCCACCCGCCACCGGGCCGCCGGTCCAGGACCGCAACGCTGGCGCGTAGTGGGGTCGCTCATGGCGCGGCCCCGGCGACCAGAACCAGCGGTCTTGCCAGACCACCCAGCTGCCGTAGTGGAACGGCGCAAACCCCCAGGGCGCGGCATCGATCCAGGTCCATCCCCACGGGGCGACCCAGGCCCAGCGGCCGTCGTGGAACGGCGCCCAGCCGACCCGCACCTGCCGCGGCGCCCAGAGCTGGCCGTACGCCGGATGGCTGACCCAGTCGCCGTTGCGGTCCAGGTCTTGCCAGCCGGTCATGCCAGCCGGCACGTAGCGGGCCGACACCGGCGCGTCGTCCAGACGCTCGTCCCGGGCCACCCAATCGGCAAAGCGGTCGCGTTCAACCGGCGCCCAGGCATAGCGGGTACTGCTGGCGGCGTCGAGCCAGATTTCCACCCGGCGTTGGGCGGGCACTTTGAGCGCGCTATCGCGGCCCTCGAACTGCAATTCGCCGCGCCAGGTGGTCGCCAGTGTGGCCGGTGTGCGGCCGTCGGCCTGCCGGTCGATACGGTAATGGCCCGGCGCCCGGGGCAGCCAGCGGCCCTCGGCGGTCATCACCTCGACGCTGCTGGCCTCACCGTGCAGCAGCGGGGACAAGCGCAGCGCCAGCATGCCCGATTCCAGCCACAGCACCAAGCTCCGGCCATCCAGGCGCTGCAATGTCAAATCGCTGCCGGGGCCCAGGCGCAGCGTGGTGCTGCCCAGCCGCAACTCGGCCCGGCCGTCAACCCCGGTGCGCAAGCGGTCGCCGGCGGCCACGGGCCAATTGCGCAGCGGTTCTTGCGGCGTGCCCACCCAGCCATCGCTGTCGCGGTCGTACCACTGCACCTCACCCGCCACGGTGCCCAGACGACCAACGTGGGCTGGCAACTCACCGGGTACCGCACCGGCCAGGGCCACGCCAGGCTGACCGACCAGCACCAGCGCCAGCAGCGCCATCAGCCGGCTGCACAGCAGCGACAGGGACAGGCCGGCGCGGCGCCGGAGACGGACTGGGGTCATGGACCTGCTCCGCCGACCAACCGTGGTCGGCCTGACCCTACAACGCCCGACGGCCCGGTACCGCCGACGGCGCAGCGTGTCTGCTTTGTAAAGCCGGCCCCGCGCGCCCGGCGCCTTGCGGCCAGTGCCTCAGTCGTCGTCGCCGGCGTCCGGGCCCAGTTCAGGGAACAGTACGCTGGTGAAGCCCAGCTTGCTGAGGTCAGGCATCCGGGTGGGGTAGAGCCGGCCAATCAGGTGGTCACACTCATGCTGGACCACCCGGGCATGGAAGCCGTCGGCCTCCTGCTCGATGGCGTTGCCCTGCAGATCAAATCCGGTGTAACGGATGCGCGCCCAGCGCGGCACCTGACCGCGCAGCCCGGGCACCGACAGGCAGCCCTCCCAGCCTTCGACCAGTTCGTCGGACAGCGGGCTGATCTGCGGGTTGATCAGCACCGTCAGCGGCACCGGCGGCGCTTCCGGATAGCGCTCGTTGCGCTGGAAGCCGAAGATCACCAGTTGCAGGTCGACGCCGATCTGCGGCGCCGCCAGCCCGGCGCCATTGGCCGCCACCATGGTCTCTTGCATGTCGGCCACCAGAGTGTGCAGCTCGGGGGTATCGAAAGCCAGCACCGGCTGGGCCACCTGCAGCAGGCGCGCATCGCCCATTTTCAAGATCTCGTGCACGGCCATGTGGTCGGTCTCCGTCAAGCCCAGATCCGCGCGGGACAGCCGCGCCGACGCCACCCACTGGCGGCGGGCCGCAGTGTACGGGCGGGTGAAAAGGCCGGCAGAAATCCGGCAGCAAGCGGGCAGAAAGCGGCCGGCTGCACGGGTCGGTTGCCGGTAGACCGGCACGGTTTTGGGCTTACGGCGCGGACGGGTATTTGCAACCGGCG
Organism: Aquabacterium sp.; assembly: GCA_046597355.1. GTDB lineage: Bacteria > Pseudomonadota > Gammaproteobacteria > Burkholderiales > Burkholderiaceae_C > Pseudaquabacterium. The sequence continues at coordinate 2,189 of JBKJKU010000183.1, read as the reverse complement.
TCGGCGCAGGTCAGCGCCACAAACACCTCGGAGCGGATCAGCCACTGGCCATTGCGCTTGACCCATTGCGCCGAATAGCGCCCGCCGATGATGGCCGGTGCGGCCGCGTTGCCCGGATGACCGGACCAGCGGCCTTCCTCGTACGCCATCGGCCAGTTGCCACTGACCTCGACCGACACCGCCTCGCGCTGGTAGACCACCGGCGTGGCGGTGGACCCGGTCGGCTCCAGCAACTTGCGCGCCGCGTCGACGCCGGTCACCGGTTGGCCCAATGCGCGGCGGATCGTGATGTCGGGGCTCCAGTGGGCCACCACCTTGTCCAGGTCGTTGGCGGCCAGCGCCTGGGTTTGCACGCTGCGGGCGGTGCGGATCGCGGCTTCGTCGTCTTTCAGGCTGGTTTGGGCACATGCGGTGCACAGCGGCGCCAGGCTGGCCAGCGCGGCCAGACCGAGGCTCAAAACAGGGGCGAGTGTCATCGGGGTTCTCCAGGGCGGGGGTCGAGGAACAAGGGGGCACAGCAATGCGCCCTGAGGGACGGCAGCAACGTTGCGCCACAGTGTCGCGCAGGCACGGCGCGCCGCATCAGGTTGCGGACAGATCGGGCCGGTCGGGCTGGTCGGGCCGGTCGGGCTGGTCGGGCTGGTCAGGCCGGGGGGTCGGCGGGGTCGGCCGTGACGGCATCGGGTGCAGGGTCGGCGGGCACCTGACCCGCTGCTGCCGTGTTTTGGTAGGTCGTGTCGCCATCCGCCAGCAGCGCCCTTAAACCGGCCTCGTCCAGCACCGGCACACCCAGCTCGCGCGCCTTGTCCAGCTTGCTGCCCGCCTCGTCGCCGGCCACCACGAAGTGGGTCTTCTTCGACACCGAGCCCGCCACCTTGCCGCCTGCCGCCTCGATCAGCGCCTTCGCCTCGTCGCGGCTCAGGCGGGGCAGTGTGCCGGTCAGCACCAGCGTCTTGCCGGTCAGCGGCTGCGGCTGGGTGGGTGCTGTGGCGCCCTCGCCCTCCGGCCAATGGATACCGGCGGCGCGCAACTGTGCCACCACCTCGCGGTTGTGCGGCTGCTCAAAAAACGTGTGCAGGCTGCGCGCCACCACTGGGCCAACGTCATTGACCTGCAGCAACTGCTCGGGTGTGGCGTCCATGATGCGGTCGAGCGCGCCAAAGTGTTTGGCCAGATCGCGCGCAGTGGTCTCGCCGACGTGGCGGATGCCCAGCGCATACAAAAATCGCGGCAACGTGGCTTGCTTGCTCTGCGCCAGCCCGGCCACCAGGTTGGCAGCGCTCTTGCCACCCATGCGGTCCAGTGCGGACAGCTTGGCCAGGCCCAGGGTGTAGAGCTCGGGCAGCGTGCGCACGCTGCCGCCGTCCACCAGCTGATCAACCCGCTTGTCGCCCAGGCCCTCCACGTCCATGGCGCGGCGGCCGGCAAAGTGCAGGATCGCCTGCTTGCGCTGCGCCGCGCAAAACAACCCGCCGGTGCAGCAGTGCGCAATGCCGCCACGCTCGCGTTGCACGGCACTGCCGCAGACCGGACAGGACCGCGGCATGCGGAAGTTGGGCACATAGGGCTGACGGGGTCCGGCGTCGGTGGCCACGCGGCCCACCACCTCGGGGATCACGTCGCCGGCGCGGCGCACGACCACAGTGTCGCCGACACGCACGTCCTTGCGTCGCGCCTCGTCCTCGTTGTGCAGTGTCGCGTTGGTGACCGTGACGCCGCCGACAAATACCGGCGCAAGTTTGGCCACCGGCGTGAGTTTGCCAGTGCGCCCGACCTGCACTTCGATGCCCAGCACGGTCGTCAACTGCTCCTGTGCCGGGTATTTGTGTGCCACCGCCCAGCGCGGTTCGCGGCTGACGAATCCCAGCTGGCGCTGCAGGTCGAACCGGTCGACCTTGTAGACCACGCCGTCGATGTCGAAATCGAGCGCATCGCGCTGCGCGCCGATGCGCTGGTGGTAGTCGGTCAGCGCCTCGGCACCGCGTACCCGCTCGACCAATGTGCTCACCGGAAAGCCCCAGCTGCGCAACTGGGCGAGCAGCGAGAACTGGTCGGCGATCACCGGGCCACCCTGCTGCGCTGCGCTGACTTCTCCCAGCCCATAGGCAAAAAAACTCAGCGGACGTTGCGCTGCGATCGCCGGATCGAGTTGGCGCACTGCGCCGGCCGCGGCATTGCGGGGATTGACG